>NZ_JBEPNH010000010.1:0-91008 GCF_040546195.1 Brevundimonas sp. UYEF29
CTGCGCGGCCCGGCCTGTTGCTCACCCCACGCTGCGAGGCGTAACTAACCCAAGGACTCTGGTCGCCGCTGGATGAAAACTCAGGGGCACGTCATACCGTGATAAATCAACACCTTAACGCAAGTGTGGCCATGGGCATCTTTTTCCCACCCTCTCCGCCACCGGCCTGACAAAGGCCTAGGCCAAGTTCCAACATCATCGAAACGAGGCTTCGGCCTTTGTCGTCGGGTGTCTACGCCTGCATCTCGATCTCGCAGGCATTGCGCATTGAATGATCATGATACCGGTGTCAGGGTCGCTCTCGTTGGATGGCAGATGGGCGACGACCGATGATCACGCGACGTAAGGCGCTGCTGAGCAGCATGGCGATCGCAGGTCTGCTTTCGGCGCCCTCCGGCGTTCTTGCGGCGACTGCGCCAGATCGCGTGATGACAACCGCAGGACCGGTGATCGGTCTGCGACGGGAGGGAGTCAGCGTCTTCAGAGGCGTGCGATATGGAGCGCCGACGCGGCGGTTCCAACCACCAGAAAAGCCGACGCCTTGGCGCGACCCGGTTCGTGCAACACGTTACGGCGCGGCTAGTCCGCAGCGCGGCGATGAGCCGAATCAAAGTGAAGACTGTCTGTTCCTGAACGTCTGGACGCCGGGGACCGACGCGGGTCGGCGACCGGTGATGGTCTATATCCACGGCGGCGCCTATTCGAGCGGATCGGGATCGGACCCGCTGTATGACGGCACGCGTCTGGCGGCGCGCGGCGATGTCGTGGTGGTGACGCTGAACCACCGGCTGAATGTCTTCGGCTATGCCTATCTGGCGCGACTAGCGCCGGGGTTCGAAGATTCGGGCAACGTCGGCCAGCTGGATCTGATCCTGGCGCTGCATTGGATACGGGACAATATCGCTGCGTTCGGCGGCGATCCTTCCAGAGTGATGCTGTTCGGTCAGTCCGGCGGCGGCGCAAAGATCGCTACCCTGATGGCGACGCCGGCGGCGCAGGGTCTGTTCCACCGCGCCGCGACCATGAGCGGTCAGCAGGTGACCGCGTCCGGGCCGATCAACGCCACGACGCGAGCCACGACATGGCTGAAGGCTCTGGGCCTGACGCCGGATCGGGCGGCCGAGGCGGCGACGATGCCGGTCGAGCGGCTGCTCGAGGCGCAGAGCAACGAGGATCCGATCCTGGGCTTTGGCGGCCTGTATTTCGGGCCGGTGCTGGATTTCCGCACCCTGCCCCGCCACCCCTTTTATCCCGACGCAGCGCCGCTGGGCCGGTCGATCCCCATGATCATCGGCAACACGCGCGAAGAGACCTTGGGCTTCATGGGCAACGATCCGAAAAACGTCGGCCTGACGTGGGACACCTTGGCGGCGCGGCTGTCGCCCGGCGTCATGCGGATCGACATCACGCCCGAAGCCGTGATCGCCGGCTATCGCGCCATGCATCCCGAATGGTCGCCCGACCAGGTGCTGATCGCCGCGACGACGGCCGGGCGGTCCTGGCGCGGCGCGGTGATCGAGGCCGAGGAGCGGGCCAAGGCCGGCGCACCCGCCTGGGTCTATCAACTCGACTTCCCTGGCGAACTGGCCTCGGGCCGCCGGGGCGCCTTCCATACCGCCGACATTCCGTTGGTGTTCGACAATGTCGAGGCGCCCGGCTCGCGGACGCGCGGGCCGGGCGCGCAAACGCTGGCGGATCGCATAAGCGACGCCTTCATCGCCCTGGGCCGCGACGGCGATCCGAACCATGCCGGACTGCCGCGCTGGGACCGCTATGAGCTGCCCCGTCGCCAGACGATGTTGATGGATGTCCAGCCGCGCATGGCCGATGATCCGCGCGGCGACGAGCGGGCCTTCTTCTCGGCCATTCCCTATATCCAGCCGGGAACCTAGAGCGGAAAATCCAGCCGGGCGGCCCAGGCGCGAACCAGATCGGGCCAGACCTGGGCGGGCTTGCCCTGGATCAGGCGGACGCCGAAACCGTGGCCGCCTTCCTGGAACAGATGCGCCTCGGTCGGGACAGCGGCGGCTTTGAGCGCGGCCAGCAGTTGCAGGCTGTTCTCCACCGGCACGGACGCGTCGTCCATGGCGTGCAGCAGGAAGACGGGCGCTGCATTGCGCCACTCCATCTGCTCCAGAGAATAGGCTGCGATCCGCTCGGCCGACGGCCTATCGCCCAGCAGATGCGTCCGCGATCCGGCGTGGACGTACGGGTCCGCCATGGTCGCGACCGGATACATCAGAACGGTCAGATCGGGTCGCAATGAAACCGTGTCGGCCGCGTCGATCGGTTCGTAGGTCGCGTCCGTCCGGGCGCTGGCCAGCCCCGCCAGATGGCCGCCAGCCGAGGCGCCCAGCACGGCGATCTTCTGCGGATCGACGCCATAGTCAGCGGCGCGGCTGCGGATCACACGGACCGCACGCTGTGCGTCCTGAAGGGGTGCGTCGGCCCCGGCCGCCCAGCCGTCAGCCGGCAGGCGATAGCGCAGGACGAAACAGGTCGTGCCGCTGGCGGCGAAGACGCGCGCGACGTCATACCCTTCCTTGTCCAGCACAGCCCAGCGATAGCCGCCGCCGGGGATAAGAAGCATCGCCGAACCGTTCGGCCGCTCGGGGCGAAAGACGGTCAGGATCGGATCGGTGGTGTACTGGGCGTAGCGGTCGTGAAAGGCGGGATCGGTCGACCGCTCTGGCACGACGGGGGTGACGGTCACACCCTGCCCGCCCGGCGCGCCGGCGGGCCATAGGCGGATGATCTCGGTTGGGTCGGCCGGACCGGCGCGGCCGCCGTCCGCCACTGTCTGCGCGCTCGCCCCGGATGCGCCAACCACGGCCCCCATCGCCAGACCCAAAAGCGTCCTGCGTTCCAAATCCATCACGGTTCTTTCTTCGTGAAAAGACGACGGCCGGACGATCGCTCGCCCGGCCGCAATCCTTGATGACGTCGCGGCATTGAGCCACGCAGCCTTTCGTCAGACCTTGGCCAGTTCGTATTTCGGCGTGATCAGGTGAATGACCAGAAGCGCGATCAGATAGGCCGAGGCCGCCACGATGAAGATGGGCGTATAGGTGCCGATCTTCTCCAGGACGTAGCCGGCGTATTTGGCCATGGCCATGCCGCCGATGGCGCCCAGCATTCCGCCGATGCCGACGACCGAGCCCACCGCCGAGCGGGGGAAGACATCGCCCGGCAGCGCATAGAGATTGGCCGAAAAGCCCTGGTGCGCGGCCGTCGCCAATCCGATGATGCCGACCGCGAGCCAAAGGTTTGACGCCTCAGCCGCGAAGGCCACCGGCACGGCGCACAGGGCGCAGATCAACATGGTGATCTTGCGAGCCTTGTTGATGCTCATGCCCCTATGCATGAAGCGCGACGACAGCCAGCCCCCACCAACCGAGCCGATGTCGGACAGGAGATAGATGGCGACCAGCGGCGGGCCGAAGGTCTTCAGATCCAGCCCATAGGTCTTGCCCAGGAAGTCCGGCAGCCAGAACAGGAACATCCACCAGATCGGATCGATCAGGAACTTTCCCAGGGCGTAGGCCCAGGTTTCCTTGACCGTCAGCAGTTTGATCCATTTGACCTTTTCGACAACGTCGGCCGGGTCCTGCTCGATATAGGCCAGCTCAGCCGCGGACAGCTTCTTCTGCTCGCGCGGCTTGCGATAGACCAAGAGCCAGATCGGCAGCCAGATCAGGCCCAAGGCCCCGGTGATGACGAAGGCCATCTGCCAGCCGAAGGCCAGCACGAGGCCCGGAACGATCAGAGGGGTGACAATGGCGCCGATGTTGGTGCCGGCGTTGAACAGGCCCGTGGCGAAGGCGCGTTCCTTTTTGGGAAACCACTCTGCGACCGCCTTGATCCCGCCAGGGAAACCGCCGGCCTCACCGACGCCAAGGACCATCCGCGCCATCATGAAGTGTGACAGGTCTCGCGCTGCACCGTGCATGATATGACCGATCTGCCAGATGCCGAAGGCGATCCCCAGCCCCCAACGCGCGCCGATCCGGTCCATGATCCGGCCCCACAACAGGTAGGCGACGGCGTAGGACGCCTGGAACCAGAAGACGATGTCGGCATAGTCCGTCTCGGACCAGCCGAATTCAGCTGACAGCGTCGGCTTGAGGAATCCGATCATCTGGCGGTCGACGTAGTTGATGACCATGGCCGCGAACAGCAGCCACATGATCAGCCACCGGTACTTGCCCGGTGACGGCGCCTTGATCTGGAGAGGCGGCCTGACGGAAGCGTCTGACATGGTTATGAAAACCCGTTCCTGAATATTCCTCGACGCGTCCCTGCTCTTTTCCGTCCCTGAACGGCGGCGGGGTAGGCGTCCGATGATGTTACTGAGCTTCGGCCCTGACGACCGAACAGTGAAGTTCTGCGATACCCTTGAAGATGCACACGGCCTCGTCGCCCGCGTGAACACGGTGGACGCCGGTGACAGCGCCGGTCGAAACCAGCGTGCCCGCCTTCAGCGGGCGGCCCCAGCGCGCGCAATGTTCCAGCAGAAACCGCACGGATTCCATCGCGCCGCCCGCTAGGGATTGCGACCCGCCCGTGCCGACGCTGGCGCCATTGATCACCGTCTCGACCTCGATGCCGTCCAGACGCTCTCGCCAGTTCTCGACCTCGGGACCGATCATCAGTCCGCCATTGTTGCCGAAATCGGAGGCGACGACGGCGGAGCCCAGGTCGTTGATCGTCGAAAGCGGACTGCCGGCCAGCTCGACGCCGATGAAGACCTTGTCCACGACGCCCATGGCGTCTTCGATGGTCCAGTCGGTCTTGGCTGGATCGGCGTCGGCGCCGATCCGAGCAATGAACTCAGCCTCCACCGCCGCGAACCCGCCCTCGATTTCGGGCAAAGGCACGACCGTATCGCCGGGCGCCGGCCAGACGTTGCGCGCGAAAATGGCGCCGGCCAGACGATGGATCCCCAGCTTCGGCTGCTGCTCGGGCGGGACACCGCCCACCTTCCAGCCCACGACCTCATCGGGAAACAGACCGATGGCGACGTCCTGGATGGCGTAGGATTCGGCCATGCTTTGAGGGATCACGCCCGGATAGTCGGGCGTGCTGCGCGCCGCCAGACGCGCGGCGACGAACTGCTGTGCGATCGCCGCCGGGTCGGCCGACAGCGCGTCGTCCTGGCTCGCAAGAGAGGGGGTCGAAGTCAAAGGTGTCGCCTCGTGAATAGGCTCCGATAAGAGCGACGAAGGAAACCGGTGTCAATACGCTTTAACGGAGCCCCATGGCGTCGGCCGCGAGTCGCGGCTATGCCTTCAAGCTGCACATAGGGAAGGAGCCGAACCTTGGCTCAAGACGATCCGCGATCCGGCAAGCCGGGCAAGCGGGCAACTATAAACGATGTCGCCCGTGAGGCGCAGGTCTCCAAGAAGACCGTCTCGCGGGTCATCAATCAGTCGCCGTTCGTCAAGGAAGACACGCGCGAAAAGGTCAACGCCGTCATCAAGGCTCTGGGATTCACGCCTGATCCACAGGCGCGCGGCCTGGCCTTTCGACGCTCGTTCCTGGTCGGTCTGATCTACGACAACCCCAGCCCGACCTACGTCGTGAACATGCAGCAGGGCGTGCTGGATGCGCTGAAAGGGTCCGGCCTGGAACTGGTCGTTCATCCTTGCAATCGCAACTCCCCTACCCTGCTGGAAGACATCAGGGGCTTCGTCGAGCGCCAACGTCTGTATGGCGTCATCATGCCGCCGTCGGTGTCCGAGGACGAACAGGTCATCGACCTGCTGCGCGATCTCGACTGCCCCTATGTCCGCATCGCTTCGGTGGCGTTGGATGAACCTCAGGCGATGGTGGTCACCAATGACTGGATCGGCGCGGCTGAGGCGGCGGGGCATCTGGCCGACCTGGGACACAAGCGAATCGGTCTGGTGCGCGGGCCGGACCTGTTCCGTTCGTCGGCCGTGCGGGGCAAGGGGTTCCTGGACGCTCTGGCCGAACGCGGGATCCCGCTGGACCCGGCTTACGATTTCAAAGGCGCCTATACGTTCGAATCAGGTGTGGAGGCGGGCCACGCCCTCTTGGCGCTGGAAACGCCGCCGACCGCGATCTTCACCCTCAACGACGACATGGCCATCGGGGTTATGCAGGCGGCGCGAGATCGCGGCCTTGAGCTGCCGCGCGACCTGTCCGTCGTCGGCTTCGATGATCTGCCGATGGCGGCGCGGGTTTGGCCCAACCTGACTTCGGTGCGCCTGCCGATCCGCGACATGGGACGGATGGCGGCTGAAAAGCTGCTGGCGCCGATGCGGGGCGTCGATCCAGCCAAGATGCAGCAGCCGGAAGTTCGACCGGCCCTGGTGGTGCGCAAGTCGGCAATCCCGTCAGTCTGAGTTGGGGCGGCGCGCGTGATCGCGCGCCGCCCTCTCTGCCTCAGGCCGTTTCGAGCGCAGGCTTGGCGGCGAGAACGCCCTTCAGATAGTCGCGAATGCCTTCGTCGGTGGCGTTGGCGAAGAAATAGTCCTGGAACTTCTCGCCGGCGATGGCGGCCTTCAGCAGGTCCTGGTCCATCGTCTTCAGAACCGTCAGCATGTCGTGGCAGGTCACCGACTTCAGGTCGCTGAGCACGCCACGATTCTTGCGCATGATCTCGGCGCGTTCCTTGGGATAGCCCAGGCCCCGCTCGCCCTCGAACAGCTTGCGATACACGTCCTGCAGATTCAGTTCAGCAGCCCAGCCGAAGCCCTTGGCATAGGGCATCGAGATGGCGTTGCCGTCGTTGATCTGGCCGAACAGGAAGGCGTCGGTCGGGTCGATCACCAAACCGCAGAAGACGCCCGGCATGCTGTTGCAGGCCAGCATCGAGCCCATGCCGGTTCCGCAGCCGGTGACGACGAAATCGGCTGCGCCGGAGTTCAACAGAATGCCGGTCAGCACGCCGTTCATGACGTAGGTCAGCGAGGCCTTATCGTCGGCCGCGTACATTCCATAGTGGAAAACTTCATGGCCCAGCGGTTCGGCGACAGCGGTTAGAGCGGAATGCACCGTCTCGCTTTTGGCGGCCTGGCTGTTTTCGATGATGAGAGCGATCTTCATGGGGAATCCTCAAGACGGTGGCGAAGCGATGCCGGCATATGTGAGCGGCATTGGTCTAATCGATTGCATCATTATATGACACCGGTTACCTAGTCCACAGAAGGACGGGCGCAAGATCCGTTTCGGTGGCTCGCGCTGCGAGTTCGCAGGGAGACCGGCATGTACGACCCCATGTACGACAAAGTCTATCAGGCCACCCATCCCGACATGATGGACGGGGCCTCGAACCAGCAGCTGCGCGATCGCTATCTGATCCAGGGCCTGTTCGTTCCGGGCAAGGTCGGCCTGAACTACTCCCACCACGAGCGCCTGATCATCGGCGGCGCGACCCCGGCTGAGACCGCACTGAACCTGCCCACGCAGTCGGAGCCGCCCTCCTTGGCCGGCGCGCCCTTCCTGCAGGCCCGTGAACTGGGCGTGGTCAATATCGGCGGCCCCGGTTCGATCACAGTGGATGGTGAGACTATCGAACTGGGCTTCCGTGACGGCCTGTATGTGCCGATGGGATCGAGCGAAGTCAGCTTCGCCTCGAACAACGCCGCCGAGCCGGCGAAATTCTATCTGGTCGCCACACCCGCCCACGCCCGCTACGACCTGACAAAGATATCGATCGACGAGGCCGTGCCGCTGGACATGGGCGCGTTGGAGACGTCGAACGAACGGACCATCTACCAGTATGTCGTGCCGGCGAAGGTGAAGTCCTGCCAGTTACTGCTGGGCTTGACGGTGCTGAAGCTAGGCTCGGTGTGGAACACCATGCCGCCTCACATTCATGACCGCCGCTCGGAAGCCTATCTGTATTTCGGTCTGGGCGGAGACGATCGGGTCTTTCACTTCATGGGCGAACCGGACAAGTCGCGCCACATCGTCATTGCCGACGGGGAGGCCGTAATCTGCCCGCCGTGGTCGATCCATACCGGCGCAGGCACTACGAACTACACCTTCATCTGGGGCATGGGCGGCGAGAACCTCGACTACACCGACATGTACAAACTCGACATCTGCCAGCTGAAGTAATCAGGACAAGAGGAAGAAAAGCATGAGCAATCCATTCGACCTGACCGGCAAGGTCGCGCTGGTGACCGGCGGCAATGTCGGCCTGGGCCAAGGCATCGCCCTGGCTTTGGCTGAGGCGGGCGCCGACATCGTCTCGGTCGCCCTGTCGGAGTCTGACGACACGGTCGCCAAGGTACAGGCGATGGGCCGTCGCGCCCACGCTATCAGCGCCGACCTGACCTCGATAGATCCGGTCGAACGCGTCGTGCAGGAAACTCTGGCCGCCATGGGCCGGATCGACATCCTGGTGAACAACGCCGGCCTGATTCGCCGCGCCGACGCCGTCGACTTCACCGAGGCGGACTGGGACCTGGTGATGAATATCAACCTGAAGACCGTCTTCTTCATGAGCCAGGCGGTCGCCCGTCTGTTCATCAAACAGGGCGACGGCGGCAAGATCATCAACATCGCCTCAATGCTGTCCTTCCAGGGCGGAATCCGCGTGCCGTCCTATACGGCGTCCAAATCGGGCGTCGCCGGCCTGACCAAACTGATGGCCAACGAATGGGCGCCGCACCGCATCACCGCCAACGCCATCGCCCCCGGCTATTTCGCCACCGCCAACACCCAGGCTCTGCGCGAGGACCCGGTGCGTTCGGCCGAAATCCTGGGCCGCATCCCGGCCGGGCGTTGGGGCGAGCCGTCGGACCTGGGCGGCGCGGCCGTGTTCCTGGCCAGCCGGGCCTCCGACTACGTCCAGGGCGCCATCCTGCCGGTCGACGGCGGCTGGCAGGCGCGTTGATCCGGGGCTAGCGTTGCGATCATGACCCAGGCTGCATCTTCCCGCCGCATCCTCTGCTTCGGCGAGATGCTGCTGCGGTTTTCGCCCAACGCCAACGAACTGCTGATGCAGTCCCCTGCCCTGACTGTGCGTCCGGCCGGCGCCGAGGCCAATGTCGCCGTGTCGCTGGCCCGCTTCGGCGCGCCGACCGGCATGGCGACGGTCCTGGCCGACAATGCGCTGGGCCGCGGCGTGCGTGACGAGGTGCGCAAGCACGGAGTCGACACCTCTCAGGTCGTCTTCAAACCCGGCCGTATGGGCCTGTATTTCCTGACGCCCGGCGCTGTGCGTCGTCCGTCGGAAGTCCTCTATGACCGCGCCGGATCGGCCTTCGTCGAACATATCGATACGGCCTTCGACTGGGACCAGATGTTGAACGGCGTGGAGTGGCTGCACGCCTCGGGCGTGACGCCGGCGACGGGGCCGAATGGCTCGGCCGCCGCCGTCGCCCTCATCGAGGCCGCCGTCAAGAAGGGCGTGAAGGTCAGCTATGACGGCAACTTCCGCGGCAAGTTGTGGGAACAATGGGATGGCGATCCGCCAGCCACGCTCGGCAAGATGCTGGCCGGCGCCACGGTCGCCTTCGCCGACGACCGCGACTTCGCCCTTGTGCTGAAGACGACATTCGACAGCCCCGACCCAGCCGTGCGTCGTCGTGAAGCCGCCAAGGCCGCCTTCGCCGCCTTCCCGCGCCTGCAACGCATCGCCTGCACCCTGCGCGTTCAGGATAGTGTCGCCGATCAGGCCTTGTCGGCGGTCATGCTGACGCGCAATGGGGTAGAAGTGATCGAAACCAGAGCCGAGGCCATTCACATGGCCGGCGTCGTTGACCGGGTCGGCGGCGGCGACGCCTTCGCCGCCGGCGTCTTGTTCGGCCTATGGAGCGGGTGGTCGGATCAAGAGGCGCTGGACTTCGGCCTCGCCGCCGCCGGCCTGAAACACTCCGTCCCTGGCGACTTCAACCTTTTCACCGCCGACGAGGTTCGCGCCGCCATGGGCGACGGCGGGTTCGATATCCGGCGCTGAGGCTGCGAATTTTGAGATTGGGTGGAGGCCGCATGGAGAAGTCTATGCGGCCTCTTTCAATAGCGCCAAAGGACTAGGAAACCGGTGTCAATCATGCTTCAGTGACGATGCTAAACGGTCAGAAGAAACCGTGCGAGAGAGGTCACACCAGGAGTTTCCATGTCCGTCACGTCCATGAACCGCCGCGCTCTTTTGGCCGCGGGCGCCGCCGCCACCTTCTTCGCCGCCTCAGGTCCCGCCCTGGCCCAGGCGTCGCCAGAGCGCGCCGCCATTCTGGACACCATGAAGCGCGCCGCTCGGTTCATGAGCGAAGAGGCCGCCGTCGAAGGCGGCTATGTCTGGCAATATCTGCCCGACTTCTCGCGACGTTGGGGCGAGCTCGAGGCCAACCCGACGATGATCTGGGTCCAGCCGCCCGGCACCGCGACCGTGGGCCATCTGTTCTTGGACGCCTATCACGCCACCGGCGACGAATTTTACTATGAAGCCGCCAAGAAGGCTGCGGACGCCCTGGTCAAGGGTCAGCACCCGCTGGGCGGCTGGAACTATGTGATCGATACCGCCGGCGAGGAGTCGCTGAAGCAGTGGTACGGCACGGTCGCCGCCAACGCATGGCGGCTGGAAGAATTCCACCACTACTACGGCAACGCCACCTTCGACGACGCGGGCACAGCCGAGGCGTCGCAACTGTTGCTGCGGATCTACCTTGAGAAGAAGGATCGCAAATATCTGGCGCCGCTAAACAAGGCGATCAGCTTCGTGCTGGAGAGCCAGTACGAAAACGGCGGCTGGCCCCAGCGCTATCCGTTCGTCGAGAACGGCGGCCTGCACGGCCATGCGGACTATACGCCCTACATCACCTTCAACGACGACGTGGCCGGCGAGAACCTGGAGTTCCTGATCTACGCCTATCACGGGCTGGCGCGGAACGGCCGGGGCGATGCGAGGATTCTGGACGCCATCAATCGCGGCATGGACATCTTCGTGAAGACCCAGCAGCCGCAGCCGCAACCGGCCTGGGGTCTGCAACACTTCCCCGACACGCTGAAGCCGGCGGGCGCGCGGACCATCGAGCCGCAAGCCTTCGTCACCCACACGACCGGCACCAACATCAAGTCGATGATGGGCTTCTATCGCCTGACGGGCGACCGCAAGTATCTGGCCCGCCTGCCCGAGGCCATGGACTGGCTGGATCAGGTCGCGGCCAAGCCGCCGCTGAACACGCCGGGCCGCACGCACCCGACCTTCATCCTCGAAGGCGCCAACACCCCAATCTATATCCACCGGCGCGGGTCCAACATCGCCAACGGCCAGTACTACGCCGACGACAACCCCACCAATCTGATCGTCCACTACGGTTCGTTCCGCAATGTGGACACCCCGGCCCTGCGCGCCGAATACGCGCGTCTGTCGGCCATGCCGGTCGATGAGGCCACGCGCGGTTCTCCGCTGAAGGCGCGCCCCGGCTCGCTGAATCTGCCGAAGTATTTCACGCTTCAGGACGTCGATGTCTGGGACATGTCCAGCGACGCTCGTCGCTCGACCGCGCCTCACGCCGGTCGCGCGGCCGAAGTCATGGCCGGGCTGAATGCGCGCGGCTATTGGCCCACGCCGCTGACAACGACGTCAAACCCGTACAAAGGCCCCTCGCCCACCGCCGTGACCGGCGGCGAATACCAGATGACCCGCGTCGGCGACCTGTGGGACACCTCGCCTTACAACACCGACTTCCCGGTCGAGGGCGTCTCCACCTCGGTCTTCATCCGTAACATGGGCGACCTGATCGAGGCATTGGGGGCTTAGGACTTGCGAAGATGTGCGCCGTCCCCGCTTTCGTGGCGGGGATGACGCACTGATCCGGTGTCAAATCGCCAGCATCTCGCGGGTCACGCCCGTCACCGACTTGGCGCCGGTCAAGGTCATGGCGACGCGCATTTCCTTTTCGAACAGGTCCAGCAGGTTTTCGACGCCGGCCTGACCGTTCGCCGCCAGGGCGTAGATGAAAGCCCGGCCCAGCAGGACAGCGTCGGCGCCCAACGCGATGGCGCGAACCACATCCAGGCCGTTGCGAATGCCGGAATCCACCAGAATCTTCAGCTGGCCCTTCACCGCGTCGGCGATGGCGGGCAAGGCGCGAGCCGACGACAGCACCCCGTCCAGCTGCCGTCCGCCGTGGTTCGACACCACGATGCCGTCTGCGCCGAAGCTGACGGCGTTGCGGGCGTCCTGCGGATCCAAGATGCCCTTGATGATCATCGGGCCGTCCCAGAAGTCGCGGATCCATTGCAGATCCTTCCACGAAATCGACGGATCGAAGTTATTGGCCAGCCAACCGATGTAGTCGGCCAGGCCCGTCGGCTTGCCCAGATAGGCCGAGACATTGCCCAGATCGTGCGGCGTGCCGCGCAGCCCGACATCCCAGGCCCAAGCCGGATGGGTCATGGCCTGGACCATGCGGCGGATTTCGGCGTTGGGGCCGCTCATGCCCGAATGGGCGTCGCGATAGCGAGCGCCCGGCGTCGGCATATCGACGGTGAAGACCAAGCTCTTCACTCCTGCGGCCCTGGCCCGTTCCAGCGCATTCCTCATGAAGCCGCGATCGCGCAGCACATAGAGTTGGAACCACATGGGCCGGTCGATGGCCGGCGCGACCTCCTCAATCGGGCAGACCGACACGGTCGACATCGTGAACGGCACGCCGCGCGAGGCCGCCGCCCTGGCCGCCTGCACCTCGCCCCTGCGCGCATACATGCCGGTCAGGCCGACGGGCGCCAGGATGATGGGCAGGCGCAGGGTTTCCTCGAACAGCTTGGTCTCAAGGCTGAGGCTGGCCATGTCCTGCAGCACGCGTTGGCGCAGCGCGATGGCCTGCCAGTCCTCGACATTGCGACGCAGGGTCTGCTCGGCGTAGGCGCCGCCGTCGATGTAGTGAAACAGGAAGGGCGGCAGCTTGCGCCTCGCGGCTTCCCTATAATCGCTCGGCGACGAAATGATCACGCGCTCATCCTACTGGAAGTTGGCGAAGGCGCCGCCGTCCACCAGCAGCGCCGCGCCGGACATATAGCCCGCCATGTCCGAGGCCAGGAAGGCGACGACCGAGGCGATGTCCTCGGGCCGGCCCAGACGCCCAAGCGGAATGCGGCCTTCCATATATTCGCGCTTTTGCGGATCGGCGAGGTCGTCCTTGTTGATGTCGGTGGCGATGGTGCCCGGCAGGACCGAGTTGCAGCGGATGCCGTGACGCCCCAGGGCGACGGCACAGGACTGCATCAGACTGTGCACGCCCGCCTTGGTCGGGGTATAATGGGTCTGCATCTCGCCGCCGACCAGGGCCGAGATCGAGCTGATGGCGACGATGGCGCCACCCTCCCCCTGCTTGACCATCTGATTGGCCGCCGCCTGCACCATGTAATAAGCGCCGTGCAGATTGACCTCCATCGTCCGGCGCAGGGTCTCGACCGGCATGTCGAGAAAGGCATGGAACGGACAGATGCCGGCGTTGGAGACGAAGACGTCCACCCGGCCCAGCGCCTGGACGGCGGCGGCGATGAAGGCTGCGGCGCTCTCGGGCTGGGCCACGTCGCCGTCGACGGCGATGGCCCGGCGGCCCAGCGCCTCGATCTCGGCGACCACCTGGGCGGCGGCTGCCTCGTCTCGAAAGGTGTTCAGGGCGACATCCGCCCCCTGACGCGCGGCTTCGATCGCCGTCGCCCGCCCGATGCCCCGCGATGCGCCCGTGATCAGGACGACCTTGTTTTCAAGCAGCATGCGGGCTCCGGCGGTGGTTCGGTTTCAGGGTTTGGGCGACCAGCCCAGGTCGGCGCTGATCGCGTTGGCGGCGTCAGTGACGGTCTTCGTCAGCTCGGCCATCCGCGCATCCGACATATATTGCGCGGCGGAAGAAACGCTCAGGGCAGCGACGATCTGTCCGTTCACCGACCGGATCGGAGCGGCGACGCAGCGGATCTGATCCTCGTTCTCTTCCAGATCGAAAGCGTAGCCCTTCTGGGCGTAGCCATGCATCCGCTCAAGCCAGACCGCGCGGGCCGACGAGTCGAAGGCGGCGCCCGGCTCGGCGTAGAAGTCGATCCATTCCGGCTCGGTCTTGTCCAGAATCAGCGCCTTGCCCAGGCCTGTCGAGGCGATGGGGTGCCGCTCGCCCAGACGCGAGCCGATGTTGATGCGACGCCGGCCGGCGACCTTGTCCAGATAGAGCGCATGGCGGCCGTCCAGCACGCCGAGGTGCACCGTGTCGTCCGTCTGGGCCGACAGTTGCTCCAGCCAGGGCCGGGCCACGCGCGGCAGATGCATCTGCTGGCTGGCGGCGTGGCCCAGTTCCAACAGTTTGGGACCGAGGGAATAGCCCTCGCGCGGGCGGAACGACAGCAAGCGACGCTCGACCAGCGCCGAGGCAAGACGGTGCGTCGTGCTGCGCGTCAGCTCCAGCTTTTCGGAGAGTTCCGCCAAGGGCAGAGAGCCTTCGATGAGGGCGTCGATGACGTCCAGACCACGCAGCAGGGTCTGGCTGCCGGACGCCTTCGCTCCCGCATCTTCTTCCCCATCGACCTGCACGGTCTTGATTGACGCCGATCGTCCCATTTCGTAATCCTCATTCTCAGAATGTAGCAAAACGCGCAAGTCGTCTGAGGCTACACGGGTGACATTGACGTGACGCACGGAGGAAAGCCAGTGAAATCCCGCATTATGGGAGCGGATCGCCAGTTTTTGGTGGTCATGCCATGAGCCGCCTGCCTCGCATCAAGCACGTCCGCGCCTTCGTTGTGAAAAACGACGGAACCGGAGGCGGCGCCGACTATCACGATCAGGGCGACGGCCACTGGATCGACGACCACATCGCCACGCCGATGGCGAGATATCCCGAGTATCGCCAGAGCCGCCGCAGCTTTGGCATCAATGTCTTAGGCACCCTGGTGGTCGAGATCGAAGCCGAGAACGGCGTGGTCGGGTTTGCGGTCACGACCGGCGGCGAACCGGCGGCCTATATCGTCGAGAAACACCTGGCCCGCTTTCTCGAAGGGCGCGATCCGGCCGAGGTCGAGAAGATCTGGGACCAGATGTATTTCTCGACCCAATACTACGGCCGCAAAGGTCTGGTGGTGAACGCTATCTCCGGCGTCGATCTGGCGCTGTGGGATCTGCTGGGCCGCCTGCGCCAGGAGCCGGTCTTCGCCATGCTGGGCGGGGCGGTGCGAGACGAGCTGACCTTCTACGCCACCGGCGCGGGGCCCGACAAAGCCAAGGAACTGGGCTTCATCGGCGGCAAGATGCCGCTGCACCACGGCCCGGCCGAGGGAGAAGAAGGCCTGCACAAGACCATCGCTGAACTTGAAGCCATGCGGAACGCCTGCGGCGACGACTTCTGGCTGATGTTCGACTGCTGGATGGCGCTGGACCTCAACTACGCCACGCGGCTGGCCCACGAAGCCCACAAACTGGGTCTGAAATGGATCGAGGAGGCGCTCAGCCCCGACGATTACTGGGGCTATCAGGCGCTGAAGAAGAACGCCCCCAAGGGGATGCTGGTCACGACCGGCGAGCATGAGGCCACCCGCTGGGGCTTCCGCATGCTGCTGGAAATGGAATGCTGCGACATCATCCAGCCGGACGTGGGCTGGTGCGGCGGCGTCACCGAACTGCAGAAGATTTCGGCCTTGGCGGACGCCAAGGGCGTGCTGATGATCCCTCACGGCTCGTCGGTCTATTCCTACCACTTCGTGGTGACGCGCCATAACAGCCCGTTCGCCGAATTCCTGATGATGGCCCCCGACGCCGACGAGGTCGTGCCGATGTTCCATCCGCAGCTGATCGGCGAACCCGTCCCCGTAAACGGCCGCCTGAAGGTTCCCGACACTCCCGGCTTCGGCGTCGAGCTGAACCGCGACATCGCCCTGCATCGCCCCTACGCGCGTTAAGACGAAAGCCTCTCCGCCACCATGAAACTGCTGCGTTACGGCCCCAAGGGCCAGGAAAAGCCGGGCACGCTGGACGCCGAGGGGCGCATCCGCGATCTGTCGGGCGTTATCGCCGACATCACGCCGGACCAACTGCATGGCCCGGCGCTCGACGCGCTGAAGGCCGTCGACTCGACCACCCTCCCTTTGGTCGAGGGCCAGCCCCGCTACGGAGTGCCGGTCAAGGGCAGCCGCAAGTTCATCGCCATCGGCCTGAACTTCGCCGACCACGCGGCCGAATCCAACCTGCCGATCCCCGAGGAACCGGTTGTCTTCACCAAGGCGATCACCTGTCTGAACGGACCGAACGACGACGTGGTCATTCCGCGCGGGTCCGAGAAGACAGACTGGGAGGTCGAGCTGGGCATCGTGATCGGCAAGCCCGCCACCTACGTCACCCAGGCCGAGGCTCTGGACCACGTCGCCGGCTACGTCTTGATCAACGACGTGTCCGAGCGCGCCTATCAGACCGAGCGCGGCGGCACCTGGGACAAGGGCAAGGGCTGCGACACCTTCGGCCCCGTGGGCCCCTGGATCGTCACCACCGACGAGGTCGGCGACGTCCAGAACCTGGACATGTGGCTGGACCTCAACGGCCAGCGGATGCAAACCGGCAATACGAAGACCATGATCTTCGGCGTCGCCGAAATCGTCTCCTATCTGTCGGAGTTCATGACGCTGGAGCCCGGCGATCTGATCACCACCGGCACCCCGCCCGGCGTGGGTCTGGGCCAGACGCCGCCCCTCTATCTCAAACCGGGCGACACGGTCCGTCTGGGCATCCAGAAGCTGGGCGAACAGGGTCAGACCTTCGTGGAGTGGACGCAATGAGCGCCTATCAGGGCCGCTTTTCGGGCCGTACCGCCGTCGTCACCGGCGGCGCATCTGGCCTGGGGAAGGCCGCCGCCGCCCGCATCGTCGCCGAGGGCGGCAAGGTCGTCCTGTGGGACCTCAACGCTGAAGCGCTCACGGCCGCCGCCGACGAGGTCGGGGCCGTCCATGTGATCGCCCTGGACGTCGCCGACCCCGACGCCGTCGCCGCTGCGGCCAAAGCTTCAGCCCAGGCGCTGGACGGCCGCATCGACATCCTGATCGCCTCGGCCGGCATCACCGGCGCCACCGTCCCGGTTCATGAGTTTCCGATCGACAGCTGGAGGCGCGTCGTCGATATCAATCTGAACGGCGTCTTCTACTGCTCGCGCGCCATCGTGCCCTTCATGCTGGCCAACGGTTACGGCCGGATCGTCAATGTGGCCTCGGTCGCGGGCAAGGAGGGCAATCCCAATGCCTCAGCCTATTCCGCCTCAAAGGCCGGCGTGATCGGCTTCACCAAATCGCTGGGCAAGGAACTGGCCGGCAGGGGCGTCATCGCCAACGCCCTGACCCCCGCCACCTTCGACAGCCCGATCCTGGAGCAACTGCCCCAGAGCCAGGTCGACTACATGCGCTCCAAGATCCCAATGGGACGCCTCGGCGAGGTCGAGGAAAGCGCCGCCATGGTTTGTTTCATGGCCTCCGAAGAATGCAGCTTCACCACCGCCTCGACGTTCGACACGTCTGGCGGCAGAACGACCTATTAGGACGCGCGCGTGGCTTCGGACCTTCGCATTGTCGACAGCCACGTCCACCTGTGGGACCTGTCGCGTGCGCGCTATGGCTGGCTTCAGGACGATCCCCTGCCGAACAATCCGGCGGGTGACATGTCGCCCATCGCCAACGCAAACTATCTGCTAGACGACTACCTGGCCGATACGGCCGGTTGGCGTCTGGACAAGATCGTTCACGTCGAGGCGGGCCAGCCGATGGGTCAGCAGCTGGCCGAGACAGATTGGCTTCAATCGATCGCCGATGACACCGGTTATCCGCACGCCATCGTCGCCGGCGCGGATATGCTGGACCCCGACCTGGACGCCCTGCTGGAAGCCCACGCCGCCCGGCCGAACGTACGCGGCGTGCGCCAGATCGTCTGCTGGCATGAAGACCCGCTGAAAACCTACACGACCCGCGATCTGTTGCGTGATCCGAAATGGGTCGAGAGCTTCGCCAAGCTGCCGCGATACGGCCTGTCGTTCGACCTCCAGCTCTATCCGGCACAGATGGCCAACGTTGCCATCATCGCCGCACGCCACCCCGACATTCCCATGATCGTCAACCACGCCGGCCTGCCGACCGACCGGGACGCGGCAGGGATGGAGCGCTGGCGCACAGGTCTGCGCTTGCTGGCCGCCCAGCCTCAGGTCTCGATCAAGATCTCGGGCTTGGGCATCACTGACCGCGTCTGGACACCCGACAGCATACGCCCCGTCGTCTGGAGTGCATCGACGCCTTCGGAACCGAGCGCGCCATGTTCGCCTCCGACTTCCCGGTGGAGAGCGTCCACGGAACCTTCGACGCCTTCTATTCCGCCTTCGATGCGATCACGACCGACTTCTCGGTCGACGAACGCGACCGCCTGTTCGCCGCCAACGCCGAGGCGATCTACCGTATCTGACCCATCCGCCTAAGTCGCATCAAGACGGCGAGGCCCGAGGAACACCAGGAGAATACCCCATGGTCATCGAGACCGACGCCGCCCACACTCCCGGAGGCTTGGCGAAGCCCGCCGGGTCGTTGAAGGGCCCGCTGGCCTTCGCCATCGCCTGCTTCCTGATCTGGGGCCTGGCCTACGGCCTGCTGGACGTGCTGAACAAGCATTTCCAGGAGACGCTGAGCATCAGCCAGGCCGACAGCGCCTGGCTGCAGATCGCGTATTTCGGGGCCTACCTGCTGCTTTCGATCCCGGCGGGCATGCTGCTGCACGCGCGGGGCTACAAGTTCGGGATCGTGTCGGGTCTGGCGGTGACTGCCATCGGCGCCCTGTTGTTCATCCCGGCGGCGGGCGCGGGCGCCTTCCTGCCCTTCGTCGGCTCGATGTTCGTCCTCGCCGCCGGCCTGTGCATCCTGGAGACCAGCGCCGACACCTACGTCAATGTCCTGGGCGATCCGGCCAAGGCCTCACAGCGGCTGAACCTGGCCCAGTCGTTCAATGCGCTTGGCGTCTTCTTCGGTCCCCTGATCGGCGGCGCGGTCTTTTTCAGCCCTACGACGACCGAAGCCCTGGGCGGCGCGACCCGTTCGATCCAGATTGTGTACGGGCTGATCGCCGTCGGCGTGGTCCTGTTCGCCCTCGCCGTCTGGCGCGCGCGCCTGCCGGAAACCGGCCTTTCGGACCACGGCGGCGCGGTGGAGGGCGACGCCCCCGCCCTGCCCCTGTCGCAACAGCCGCACTTCATCGCCGGCGTGATCACCCAGGCCCTCTACATCGGCGCCCAAGTCGGCATCGGCGCCTATTTCATCAATCTGGTGACCCACAACTGGCAGGGCCTGACCTCGCAGCAAGGCGCCTTCATGCTGTCGCTGGCGGCCATCGGCTATCTGGTCGGACGCTTCTTCGCCACCGCCCTGCTGCTGAAGGTCCGCCCGCGCGCCTTGCTGACGGCTTATGGCGTGATCAATGTGGTCCTGACCCTGGTCGTCGCCGCCGGCATCGACAAGGTCTCGCCCATCGCCCTGCTGGCCGTCTTCTTCTTCATGTCGACCATGTTCGCCACCATCTTCGCCTTGGGCACCACCGGCCTGGGCGCGGGGACCAAGAAGGCCTCGTCCCTGATGGTCATGGCCATCGGCGGCGGCGTGCTGCTGCCCTGGCCCATGGGCAAGATCGCCGACCTGTACGGCGCCAATGTCGCCTTCCTGCTACCCGCCGTCTGCTTCGCCGTCGTCGCCTGGTACGGCTGGAGGGGCGCTGGCCTTGGACTGAAGAAGGACGCCGCCTGATGCGCCTGCGCACCGCCCTCCTCGCCTTCACCCTGCTCGCCGGCCCCACGGCCGCCTGCGCCCAGACGGTGACGCCTACCGCCACCGTCGCGCCTGCCGCGCCGATAGACCGGCACGCCCTGGTCACGCGCCACAACGTCAGCCTGACCGCCATCGACCGACATGCCCCGATCATGCTGGGTAACGGCGACCTGGGCTTCACCGCCGACATCACCGGGCTCCAGACCTTCCCGGAGCAATATTCGGAACTGTCGCCCCTGCTGACCATGGCCCAGTGGGCCTGGCACAGCTTTCCCAATCCCCACGGCTATACCGAACAGGACGGCCTGATCGACGTGCCCGTGCCGGGTCGGGGCGAGCAGCCCTATGCCTGGATGAAGTCGTGGGACGTGGCGGAAACCCAACCCGCCTACACCTGGCTGCGGGCCAATCCGCATCGGTTCTCGCTCAGCCGCATCGGCCTGACCTTCGCCGACGGCAAGCCGCTGGACTTCGCCAGGGTCGCCGACACACGTCAGACGTTGGATATGTGGTTCGGCGCCCTGACCAGCCGTTTCACCTATGACGGCCAACCGGTCGAGGTGGTGACCCGCGTCCACCCAACGCTGGACATGGTCATGGTCGAGATCGCCTCGCCTCTGGTGGCCGCCAACGGCCTGGGCGTTCAGGTTCGCTATCCGGGCGTGACCCCCGCTATCAATCCCGATCCGACAAGCTTTGACGCCACGGGCGCGCAAAGCCTGAGCATCGTCGCCTCCGACACGGGCGACGTCCATATTCGCCGCACCCTGGACGACACCACCTATTATTCCGGCATCACCGCGTCCGGTAAGATCGAACAGAGCGGCGCCGACGCCTTCCGCATAGTCGCTACTGGTCGCGACCGGCTGACCGTCATGGTCCGCTTCGATCAGCAGGAGCCCGTTGAGAAGACGCCTGCTTACTCTGCCAGCGTCCAGGCAACGACTGAACACTGGAACGCCTTTTGGACCCAGGGCGGCGCCGTGGATTTCACCGGCTCTAGCGATCCGCGCGCGGCAGAGTTGGAACGTCGCGTCGTCCTCTCGCAATACCTGTCGGCCGTGAACGGCGCCGGCGAATTGCCCCCGCAGGAAGAAGGCCTGTTCTCCAACAGCTGGTACGGCAAGTTCCACCTGGAAATGCATCCCTGGCACGCCGGCTGGCAAGCGATGTGGGGTCACGCCGACATGCTGGAGCGCAGCCTGCCTTGGTATGTCGGCAATCTGGACAACGCGCGCGCCGAGGCCGCCCGTCACCACGTCAAGGGCGCTTGGTGGCCCAAGATGGTGGGGCCAGAGGGTCGCAATAGCCCCAGCCTGGTCTCGCCCTTTATCATGTGGCAGCAGCCGCATCCGATCCTTTTGGCCGAACTGGTCTGGCGGGCCGAGAAGGATCCGGCCGTGCTGGATCGATACGGCGAGGTGGTCGAAGCCACGGCCGATCTTTTGGCCTCCTGGCCCATCGAACACGACGGCCGGCTGAACCTGGGCACGCCGATGATCCCGGCGCAGGAAAATTATGATCCCTTGACCACGGTGAACCCGACGTTTGAAGTCGAGTATTTCCGCTGGGCCCTCCAAACCGCGCAACTGTGGCGCGAACGCAAGGGTCAGGCCCGCCGCGCCGACTGGGATCAGGCCCTAGCCAAGATCGCGCCGCCGCCAATGAGGGACGGCCTGTATCTGCCTGTCGAGAGCGTGCCGGACTTTTGGGAGACGGCCATGTCCGACGCCTGCCGCAGGCACGCGGCGGCGGCCCAGTGCAAGAACCGCGACCACCCCTCCTTCCTGATGGCCTATGGCTTCATTCCCGGCGCGCGGATCGATCCAGCCGCCATGCGCCGCACGTTTGAAGCTGTGGAGCAGAACTGGGACGTGCGCCAGACCTGGGGCTGGGACTTCCCGATGATGGCGATGACGGCGGCTCGCCTTGGCGAACCGGAGAAGGCGGTGAACTGGCTGTTCGCCGACATGAAGAATAATCAGTGGGGCGTCACCGGCATGACGCCTCGCGTTCACCTGGATGAACACGCCGACGAACTGGTGCCCGTCTCGGCCGGCGCCGGCGGCGTGACGATGGCGGTCAATCCGGATGGTCCGGGCTATCGCCGCGCAGCCGAGACCTATTTCCCGTCCAACGGATCCCTGCTTATGGCCGTCGGTCTGATGGCGGCGGGTTGGGACGGGTCCAGCGGCCACGCGCCCGGCTTCCCAAAGGAAGGCTGGACCGTCCGTGTCGAAGGCCTGACCCCCGCGCCGTAATCAAGAAAACCGAGAGGACCGCCCCAATGACGACCTCGAGACGCACCGCCCTGAAGGCCCTGCTCAGCGCCCCCGCCGTCGGTGCCTTCACCACGACGACCGCTCAGGCGCGGACCACGCCGGCCGTCCCGCCAGCGCCGGGACAGACCCCCGTCTGGCCTGCGCCCAACACCGCCCCGCCTTCGACTCAAGAGACGCCGGTCGAGCGGCCGCGCTGGGACGGCCCGGTGCCGACCGAGTGGGTCGATCCGAAGACCGGCCATCGTATCCGCCGCGTCTCCCCCGATGGCGGGGGCGGAAAGCCCTATTTCTACAAGAACATGTTCTTGCCCAAGAAGGTCGGGGCGCCCGACCTGATGGTCATCTCCACGCCTCAGGGCATCTCAACGGTCGATCTGGCGACCTGGGCCGTCAAAGTCTTGGTTCCCGACCATGACGCCGACCTGATGTTCACGGGCCGCAAGGGGCGCAACGTCTATTATTCGGTGACCACACCTGGCGAAGTTCAGTTGATGGACCGCGCCAAGACCCTGTTCGTCATCGACGTTGACACCAAACAGCGTCGCGAGATCGGCCGGATTCCGAACGGCCAGGTCAATTCGGTCAATGCCGATGAGACGCTGCTCCTGGGCTTCGTGGCATATGACAGCCAGCCGCTGCAGCCGACCGTGCCCGACCCGCGCAACCGCCGCTTCGATCAGGCCGAATACGCCGCCAACGGCCCGGACGGAAAACCGCTGAACTTCGCCCGCGCCAAGGGCGTGCGGATGCTTCAACGCTGGGCCGCGCGCTATCCGATGGAAATCTTCGTCATCGATCTGACCACGGGCGAGCGACGCGTGATCCACAAGACCAACGAATGGATCGGCCACACCCAGTTCTCGCCCACCGACCCCCAGCAGATCATCTTTTGCCATGAAGGGCCTTGGCACCGCGTGGATCGAATGTGGGCTATCCGCGCCGATGGCACGGGCCTGAGAAAGACCCATCAGCGGACGATGAACTTCGAGATCTTCGGCCACGAATGGTTCAGCCCGGACGGCAAACAGGTGCTCTATGATCTGCAGACCCCGCGCGGTCAGGTTTTCTGGGTTGCCTCGGTCGATCTGGAAACGGGCCGCCGGGTCTATCGTCGGGTCGAACAGAATGACTGGTCGGTCCATTACAACGTCTCGCCGGACGGCAGCCTGTTCGCTGGCGACGGCGGTGACGGCGACATGGTCGCTCATGCGCCCGACGGTAAATGGCTCGTCCTGTTGCGCCCCGAACCGATCGTCGATGAAGATCCGTCCAGCGACAAGGACAACCAGATCTTCGTCGAATATCTGCGCTCCGAGCGGATCGTGGATCTGTCCAACCACGACTACAGGCTTGAGCCGAATCTGACTTTCACACCGGACGCAAAATGGATCGTCTTCGTGTCGAACATGCACGGCGCCAACCACGTCTATGCTGTCGAAATCGATCGTGGAGCTTAGAACCATCGGCAGTTTCTCGAGCCCTAACGCCTGAGATGTCGAGGATTTATCGACGTTCTCGGCGGAATCTCTCGGTCCTGACATCACCTTGTTGCAAAATGCGGGAAGCTGTTGCAATAAGCGACACGTCGCTAATCCGAATATACGCGACAGCATGCCACAAAATGACACCGGTGCCAGATGGACGCCGGGATGGGGAGAGAACGAATGCGACGGACCAACACCCGGACTCTGTGCGCGGTTGGCGTATCCCTGGCGGCCCTGATGGGTGCGTCGGCGGCTGTGGCTCAGGCCCTTCCTGCCTCAGAACCCGTCACGCAAGACGCCGCCCAAGACGCAACCGTGGTCGATGAAATCGTCGTCACCGGCTTTCGGTCCAGCCTGCAACAGGCACTGAACATCAAGCGCCGCGAAGCCGGAGCGGTGGACGCCATCTTGGCCGAAGACATGGCCGACTTCCCCGATCAGAACCTGGCCGAAGCGATCCAGCGCCTGCCCGGCGTGACCATCGACCGCGTGAACGGCCAGGGCACCACCATCTCGGTGCGTGGTTTGGGTTCCGATTTCACCCGCACTCGCATCAACGGCCTGGAAGCCCAGGCCGCGTCTGGCGGCAACCGCAACCGCAGCTTCGACTTCTCAATGTTCGCGTCCGAACTGTTTAACAGCATCAAGGTTCGCAAGACGCAGTCGGCCGAGATCGAAGAGGGCTCGCTGGGCGCCACGGTCGATCTGCAGACGGGTCGCCCCCTGGACTTCGGCGGCAGCGGCCTGAACTCCGCCCTGTCTGTACAGGGTTCGTACAATGATCTGTCTGAGAAGACGGTGCCGCGGCTCGCGGGTCTGCTCAGCTGGTCGAACGAGGACCGAACTTTCGGCGCCTTGGTGTCAATTGCCTATTCCGAGCGGTCGCCAATCCTGGGCAGCTTCAACACGACGCGTTGGCAGAAGGGCGACCCGTCAAACGTCAACGCCGCCGGCAATCCCTATGGGCGCGGCCAGAACTTCGGCGGCTGCATTCCCTGCACCACGACAGCGCAACGTGACGCCGTCCTGAACGCCTTCTATCCCCGCATCCCGCGTTACACCTTGGGTAATACTCAGGAAGACCGCCTAGGCATGACGGGCGCGCTGCAATGGCGGCCAAGCGACCGCACCGAGGCGGTGCTGGACGTCCTGTGGTCGCGCTTTAACTCGGAACTGGAAAGCCCCAACATCGAAGCTTGGTCGTTCAGTCGCGCCAACGTCAACAGCGTCGTCGTGCGCGATTATGCGATCGACGCCGACAAGAACATCCTGTCCTACGGCGTCTTCGACAACATGCTGGTGCGCGCCGAGAACGGCTTCACCCGCAACGAAAGCAACTTCTACCAGGCCTCTCTGAACGTCCGCCACGATTTCAGCGACCGGCTGCATGGCAATCTGAAGGTCGGCGCCAACCGATCCGAAGCCCGCACGCCGCTCAATGTCGCCTATGCCTTCGAGGCCGCGGGCGTAAACGGCTACACCTTCGACTTCCGTGAGGACGATCGCCGGCCGCGCATCAACTACGGCTTTGACGTCACTTCGGGTCAACGCTTCACCCTGGTCAATGCGACGCGCAGCAACGCCGGCGGCAACTTTGACAACAAGGTCGGCGCCGGTTCATTGGCCTACGACTGGTCCGATTCTCTGACCTTCAAGATGGGCGGCGAGTATCGCACCTATGGGTTCGAGACCTTTGGCCTGACACGGACCAAAACGTCTCCGACCGGCGCCGATCGACTGACCGGGGTCGACAGCATCGGACGCGTCGTCAGCATCGGGGATGGAGTAAGCGCCGGCGCAGGCTCGGACCTCAGCTTCATCGTTCCCGACATTTCCAAGATTGCTGACTTCCTCAGCTTCTACGACGATCCCCTTGTCCCTAATCGCAGCGAGCGTGAAGTCGACGAAACGGATAAGGGCGTCTTCTTCCAGGCCGACTTCAATACGACTGTTGGAGGTATGGTCCTGCGCGGCAATGCGGGCATCCGCTATGCCCAGACTGAGGTCACGGCCAAAGGCTGGCAAACCATCGCCGTGGGGACGCCGCCGGTCACGACCTATGACTATGTCACGATCGATAACGACTACGAGGACGTCTTGCCATCCTTCAATCTGGCGCTGGAGCCGCGTGACGACGTCGTGATTCGCCTGGGCGCCGCCAAGGTGATGTCGCGTCCGACCCTCGGCGATCTGACCCCGGGCGGCAGCGTCTCACCGACAACCCGCACCGTCTCCTACGGAAACCCGCTTCTCGACCCGTTCCGCGCCACCAACTACGATTTCTCGGTCGAGTGGTATTTCCAGAATGAGGGTCTTTTGGCCGCCGCCGTCTTCTACAAGGACATCGACAGCTTCATCACATCGGAAACCGTCGGCACCCCCTACAACCAGCTGGGCCTGCCCAACGAACTGCTTCAGGGGGCTGCAAGCCCGACCGACATCTTCCAGGTCACGCGCCGCCTGAACGGCGAAGGCGGCGCGCTGAAGGGAATCGAAATCCAATATCAGCAACCCTTCTTCTTCCTGCCTGGCCTTTGGTCCAACTTCGGCTTCACCGGCAACGTCACCTGGGTTGATTCGGAAGTCAGCTACGGCACGGCCGGCAAGAACCGCCTGACGGGCCAGTCGAAGAACACCGCCAACGCGACCCTGTATTATGAGGATGGCCCGTTCCAGGCCCGCGTCTCGGTCGCACACCGCAGCCAGTATCTGCTGTCCTTCCCCGGCGCGAACGGCAACTCCGAAGAAGGCGTCAACGACACCACCAATGTCGATGCCTCCATGTCCTACGAGTTCACGCCGAACCTGACCTTCTCGCTTGAAGGCATCAATCTGACGGACGCCTATACCGACCGTTATGTCGACGTGACCAACCGCGTGTCCGACTACCGTCACACCGGCCGAGAGATCGCCGTGGGATTGCGCTGGAAGTATTGAGCTTCCCTCCCTGACGCCCCCAGCGTGACAAACTAAAGGCCCGGAGCGAACGGCTCCGGGCCTTCTTTTTACTCAGGCAAAAAGCGACGATTGAGGTTTTCGGATCCCTCGCCGCCTCTACAAATACGCTCCCACCTGCCAGGGCACGAACTCGTTGTCGCCGATGCCGAGGGCCTCGGATTTGGACGGCTCGCCTGACGCGACATCGAGCATTTTGCGGAAGATGACCTCGCCGACCTCGGCCAAGCTGGTCCCGGTCAGGACGGGCGAGGCGTCGATGTCCATGTCCTCATCCATCCAGTTCGCCAGCCTGGCGTTGGAGGCGACCTTGATCGACGGGGCGGGCTTGGCGCCGAAGACCGAGCCCCGGCCGGTGGTGAAGACGATCAGATTGGCGCCCGAGGCGATCTGGCCCGTGGCCGAGCACGGGTCGTAACCGGGGCTGTCCATGAAGCTGAGGCCCTTGGCCTGGATCGGTTCGGCGTATCCGATCACGTCGTTCAGCGGGCTCGAACCGGACTTGGCCACCGCACCTAGCGATTTCTCAAGAATGGTCGTCAGGCCGCCCTTCAGATTGCCGGGCGACGGATTGTTGTTCAGCTCCATCTGATGGCGGTCCGCATAGTCGCGCCACCATTCCAGGCGCGCGTTCAGCTTATCCGCCACATCCTGAGACGCCGCACGCCGCAGCAGCAGATGTTCCGCGCCCCAGATTTCAGGCGTTTCCGACAGCATGGCCGAGCCGCCGTGCGCGACCAGCACATCGACAGCCGCCCCAAGCGCCGGATTGGCGGTCACGCCGGACCAGCCGTCCGAACCCCCGCATTGCAGACCGACAGTCAGGTGAGATGCGGAAGCAGGTTGGCGCTGGACCTGCGCCGCCTCGGCGAGCAGATCGCGAACGATCTCGATCCCGGCGTCGATCGCACGAGCCGTGCCTCCGGCCTCCTGGATCGTCAGGGCGCGCAGTCGCGGGCCGGATTGAAGGCCTTCATTGGCGAGCCAGGCGGGAATCTGATTGGCTTCGCAACCCAGACCCACGATCAGGATGGAGTGGAAGTTCGGATGCTTTGCATAGCCCGCTAAAGTCCGCTGCAGCAGCGTCACGTCGCTGCTCAGCGACGAGCCGCCGCAACCTCCCTGATGGGTGAATGCGACCACGCCATCGACGCCCGCAGGCAGGCTGGAGTCCGGGAAGGCGTCGGCGATGCGGCGCGCCACGGTGGCTGAACAGTTCACGCTGGTCAGGACGCCGATATAGTTGCGTGTGCCGACGCGGCCGTCCGGGCGAACGATGCCGTTGAACGTCGCGCCAGACAACGGCGCCGGCGGACGCAAGTCGGCCCCGACCTCGGCTTCACGCCCATCCTCGGCCATGGCCAGATTATGAACGTGGACGTGATCGCCGGCCGCGATGGCGACCTTCGCGCGCCCAATCACCTGACCGTAGCGCCGGATTAGACCGCCCTTATCCACCGCATGACGGGCGATCTTGTGGCCGGTGGGGATGTCGGCGCACGCCGGCGCGTTCAGACCATCGGGCGTATCGCCGCTGGCGATGTCGTCCGAGGCGATGGCGACGTCGTCGGCGGGGTTCAGGATCAGGACGCGAGACATGGATTCACTCCGCGACCAGACGCGCGGCCTCGACGGCGCCGTTCCGGCTGAGCGACAGATAGGCTGACGTGACCGCTGCGGCGAACCGGTCGTCAGCGGCCAACGCGGGCGGGAAGACGGCCGACAGGCTCAGCAAGGCCGAAACGCGCGACTGATCAGTGTCGGCGCCGGCCAACAGTTCGGAGGTCTTGGCCGCCAGAGGATCGTCGACGACGACCTGCTCACCTGTTTCGGTTACGCCCGACTGCCACTTCATCCAGGCGGCGACGCCCAAGGCCATGGCCGGAATGTCCTGCCCGGCCGCCAAACGTTCGGCGGCGCCTGCCAGCAGGCGCTGAGGCAGTTTCTGCGAGCCGTCCATGGCGATCTGGCGCGTGCGGTGCATCAGGGCCGCATTGGAGAATCGGGCCATCAGCGCCTCGCGATAGGCGGGGATGTCCAGACCCGGCGGCGGATTCAGCGTGGTTTCGGCCTCGTCCCACAGAGCCTCGACATAGGCGCGGAAGCCGGGAACGGCCACGACTTCGTGGACATGCTCATAACCCGACAAAGCGCCCAGATAGGCGATGGCCGAGTGTGCGCCGTTCAGCAGGCGCAGCTTGGCGTCCTCCCACGGTTCGACCGCGTCGGTCAGTTGCACGCCGAGGGCGGCGAAGTCTGGCCGCTCGCCGGCGAACCAGTCCTCGATCACCCACTGGGTGAAGGGTTCGGCCTTGACCATGCCCCGGTCCTCGACTCCGAGACGCGCGGTCAGGCGGACGATGTCGTCGGAGGTGGTCGCCGGGACAATTCGATCGATCATCGTCTGGGGGAAGGCACCCTCGGCCTCGATCCAGTCCGCCAGCGACGGATCGATCCGGCGCGCCATGGCGATGACCCCGGCAAGGATACGCTTGCCGTTGTGGGGAAGGTTGTCGCAACTGATGACGGTGAAGGGCTTCCGCCCCGCCGCCCTTCGCGCCTGCAACGCCGCGACGATGAATCCAGGCGCGGTACGGGGCGCGGCGATATCAACCAGATCGGCCGCGACATCAGCGTCGCTCAAAAGCAGGTCGCCGGTCGCCGGATCGAGGCGATAGCCCTTTTCCGTCACGGTCAGGGTGACGATATGGACATCGGCGTCGGCCATGGCGGCGACCAGAGCGGCGGGATCATCCGGCCCGACCATCACGCCGGCGCAGGCGCCGATCACCCGCAGATGCTCGTCCGATCCGTCACGCACGACCAGGGTGTACAACCCGTCCTGCGGGTTCAGCTGATCGCGCACGCCGGGCGATCGCAGCGAGGCGCCCAGCACGCCCCAGCGCGGATCGCCTCGCCTGATCGCATCGTCGAACACGACCGCCTGGTGGGCGCGGTGGAAGGCGCCGATGCCCAGATGGACGACACCGGTCTTCACTTCGTCGCGGTCGTAGCCGGGGACGGCGACGTCGGCGGGCAGTCCCTTCAGGGCGGCTGGATTCAGTCTGCTCACAGCTTGTACGCCGCCTTGACCAGGCCATAGGTCAGGGCGTGGGCCAATTCGTGCGCCTCGTCCTCCTCCATCCGGTGCTCGACCACCAGCTTGGCCAGGAAGCCGCAATCCATGCGCCGCGCCACGTCGTGACGCGCGGGAATGGACAGGAAGGCGCGGGTGTCGTCGTTGAAGCCGACCGTATTGTAGAAGCCGGCCGTTTCGGTGACCTGTTCGCGGAAGCGACGCATCCCCTCTGGACTGTCGTGGAACCACCAGCTGGGCCCCAGTTTCAGCGCCGGATAGTGGCCGGCGAGCGGCGCAAGTTCGCGGCTGTAAGTGGTCTCGTCCAGGGTGAACAGGATCAAGGACAGACGGCTGTCCGAGCCGAACCGATCCAGCAGCGGCTTCAGCGCGCGGACGTAATCGGTCTGGGTCGGGATATCGCAGCCCTTGTCACGGCCGAAGCGGTTGAAGACGGTGGCGGAATGGTTGCGGAAGCTGCCGGGGTGAAGCTGCATGACCAGACCGTCCTCGACCGACATGGCGGCCATTTCGGTCAGCATCTGGCCGCGGAACAGTTCGGCGTCGGCGGCGCTGGCGGCGGCGGTCGAGACGCGCCGGAACAGGGCTTCGACTTCGGCCTTGGGCAGATCGGCAGTAAAGGCTGTCGGGTGGCCGTGATCGGTCGAGGTGGCGCCCATTTCAATGAAGAAAGCGCGCCGGTCGCGCAGGGCCTGCAGGTATCCGTCCCAGCTTAGGGTGTCGCGGCCGGTCTGCTCGGCCAGGATTTTCAGATTGTCGCGGAAACCCTCGTAGTCGGGATCCAGGACCGGATCCGGGCGATAGGCGGTCAGTACCCGTCCCTTCCAGCCCGAGGCTGCGATGGTCTTGTGATGCTCCAGCGTGTCGAGCGGGCTCTCGGTCGTGGTCAGGACCTCGATATTGTAACGGGCGAACAGGGCGCGCGGCCTGAAGGCGTCGGTCTTCAGGGCCGCGTCGATCACGTCGTAATAGTGATCCGCCGTCTCGGCCGACAGGCGCACGTCGATGCCGAAGGCCTCGGCATAGACCCAGTCGTGCCACATCCGCGAAGGCGTCCCCCGGAACAGGTGATAGTTCTCGGCGAAGCGCCGCCAGATTTTGCGTGGATCGGTCTCGACCGGCCCGCCATCGGCGCGCGGCACGCCCAGATCCTCCATCGCCATGCCCTGCGAGTGCAGCATGCGGAAGACGTAGTGGTCGGGCGTGATCAGAAGTTCGGCCGGATTGGCAAAGGGTTCGTTCAACGCAAACCAGCTCGGGTCCGTATGACCATGCGGGCTGATGATCGGCAGCCCCTTGATCTCGTCATACAGACGACGCGCGATCGTCCGGGTGTCGGCGTCCGCCGGAAACAGGCGATCGGGGTTCAGTTTGAGCGGATGAACCATAGCGTTCCTCATGGCCTCGTGGCGGAGGCTTGGTTCGCCTCTCGATCTTGATCCAACAAGCCTACAACATGGGCCGCAAAAAGACACCGGTTACCATAGTCGAACCTCAACTTGTTCTCGGCGTCAGACGTCGGATTCTCCGCAAGCCTGCGCTGGCGCCTTGCGTCCGGGCGCGAGGCTGGACATAAGGGCCGCTCACCGCCCGTTCGGGCCGGCTTAGCTCAGTTGGTAGAGCGCCAGTTTTGTAAACTGGATGTCGCGGGTTCGATTCCTGCAGCCGGCACCACGCCTTTCGACCATCGGGGACATGGCCGACACAACCAACAAGCTGGGCCACAAGATCGGTGCGCGAGGCGGCAGAACCCGCCAAGCGATCCTCGACGCGACCCAACGCCTGTTGAACGAGCGGCATTATGGGGAAATCCGCGTCGCCGATCTGGCCTCGGCCGCCGGTGTATCGCCTTCCAACTTCTACACCTATTTCAAGACGGTCGAAGAACCTGTTCTGGCGCTGTGCGAGGTCGCCGCGACGGATTTTCAGGGGCTGGCGGCGCATTTCCAGGCCGACTGGCCGGGCGATAGGGCCTTCGTCATCGCGCGCGCCTTCATTCTGGACGTGATGGCCATCTGGCGCAGTCACGGTCAGGTGCTGCGTGTCGAACATATGCTGGCGGACAATGGCGACGCCGCCTTCGTCGAAAGCCGGGTGCGCCGTTTGCGCCGGCTGCACCTGTCCATCGAACGCCGTGTGGCCCAGGCCCACGCCAGCGGCCTGCATCCCAAGGATTACAATCCGCGTCTGGCCTCTTATCAGATCGCCTCCATCGCCGAATCGACGGCGGCCAGCTTCGACCTGTTGCGGCGGGCCGACACGCCAGAGGCCATTCTGGATACGGCGGCCATCATTATCGTGAAGCTGACGACGGGACGTTAGAGGCCCAACGGCCCATACAGCCAAGTCAACCAGATCCCGACGGCCAGGAAGACGCCGAACGGCAGCTTTTCCGATCCGCTGACGCTGCGCCGGACCACCAGAATACCGAAGACCAGACTGAGCCCGACCGCGCAGGCCCACAGCAGCACGCTGGGCAGGCCCATCCAGCCGACCCAGGCCCCTGCCCCCGCGAACAGGAAGGGGTCGCCTCCCCCCAATCCCTGGCGTTTTCGGACGAGCTGGTACAGCCAGCCGACCAGCCACAGACCACAAAACCCGACAGCCGCGCCAATCAGATTGGATAAACCGAGGCCCCAATCCAGGATCAGCGCGACCGTGACGCCTGTCGAGATCAAGGGCAGCGTCAGACTATCCGGCAGCCAGAAGTGTTCACCGTCGACGATGGCGATCAGCAACAACTGCCAACCTAGAACGGCCGTGGCGGCGATCATGAATGCCGAGGCGCCGCCCGTCACACCCCACACCCCGGCCCAAATCCCGACTCCGGCCGACGCCAGTTCGATCAGCGGATAACGCGGCGAAATCCGAGTGTGGCACCGCGCGCACCGCCCGCGCAAACCAAGCCAGCTGAAGACAGGCACAAGCTCCCAGGAACGGAGCGTCTGATCGCAGCCCCGGCATCGCGAGCGGGCGACGACGATGTCCTCGTCGCGCGGCAGGCGAACGCTGATGGCAGCGATGAAACTGCCGACGATCAGGCCCAGCCCGCCCATGACGGCGGCGGCGATTACAGGATTCATCAGGGGGTCCCGAAGGCGGCGAACCGTTCAGGCTTAACCGCCTCCAAGCGCCACCGCCACATGATAGGTCACCAGCGACGCCAGATAGGCCAGACCGAACATGTAGCCGATCATGATCCAGGTCCATTTCAGCGAGTTGGTCTCGCGCCGCACGACGCCGAGCGTCGCCACGCACTGGGGCGCGAAGATGTACCAGGCCAGGAAGGACAAGGCTGTCGCAAGCGACCAGTGCGATGCCAGAGTCGAGGCCAAAAGGCCCGTCGCGTTCTCGGCGTCAGCGATGGCGTAGGTCGTGCCGAGCGCCGCCACCGCGACCTCGCGCGCCGCCATGCCGGGGATCAGAGCGATCACCATCTGCCAGTTGAAGCCGATGGGCGCGAAAATCGGCTCCAGAGCACGGCCGATCATGCCCGCGAACGAATAGTCGATGGCCGGCAGGGTCGCATTCTCCGGCGGATAGGGGAAGGTCGCCAGCACCCACAGAATGATCACGAGCGGCAGGATGATGCGGCCCGCGCGGTTCAGGAAGATCTTGGCCCGGAGCCACAGGTTGAAGCCGACGCTACGCAGGTCCGGCGTCTTGTAGGCCGGAAGCTCCATCATGAAGGGCTCGACCGCCCCGCGCCAGAACACCTTGCGGATGAGCAGGGACACGATCAGGGCGCTGACGATCCCGGCGGCGTAGAGGCCGAACATCACAAGGCCTTGCAGGTTCGCAAAGCCCCAGACCGTCTCATTCGGAATGAAGGCGGCGATGATCAGCGTATAGACCGGGATGCGCGCCGAGCAGGTCATCAGCGGAGCGACCAGGATGGTGGTCAGGCGATCGCGTCGCGAATCGATCACCCGCGCCGCCATGACGCCGGGAATGGCGCAGGCGAAACTGGACAGCAGCGGGATGAAGGCCCGACCGTGCAGCCCCGCCCCGCCCATGATCTTGTCCATCAGGAAAGCCGCGCGGGCCATATAGCCGAAGTCTTCCAACGCGATGATGAACAGGAAGAGGATCAGAATCTGCGGCAGGAACACCAGCACGCTGCCGACGCCGGAAATGATGCCGTCCACGATCAGGCTTTGCAGCAGACCGTCGGGCAGCACATTGGCGACCAACCCGCCCAACCAGGCGATGCCGGCCTCGATCCCGTCCATTACGGGCGCGGCCCAGCTGAACACCGCCTGGAACATCACGAAAAGCAGGGCGAACAGGATCAGCAGCCCGCCGACCGGATGCAGCAGCACCGAATCGATCTTGCCGGTCAGCGTATCGGGCCGCTCGGGCGGCCGGACGCAGCCCTTCATGATCCGCTCGGCTTCGCGGGCGGCGGCTCGTAGCTCGGTGGCGTCCGGACTGCGCCATTGGCTTTCGGTCGCGGCGGCGACGGCGGCCTGGTCCTCGATGGCGGCGACCAGATCGTCGATGCCGCGCTTGCGCGTGGCCACGGTGGTGATGATCAGCACGCCCAGTTCGGCGCGCAGTCGCTCCAGGTCGATGCGCAGGCCCTGGCGCTGGGCGATGTCATACATGTTCAGCGCCAGAACCATGGGCCGCCCGACGGCCTTCAGCTCCAGGATCAGCCGCAGGACCAGACGCAGGTTGGTGGCGTCGGCGACGCAGACCACGACGTCGGGCGGCGTCTCGCCGGCCAGTCGCCCCAGAACGGCGTCGCGCGTGACCTCCTCGTCAGGGCTACGGGCGCGCAGGGAATAGGTGCCCGGCAGATCCAGCACCGACATCGTCCGGCCCGAGGCGGCGCGGATCAGGCCTTCCTTACGCTCAACCGTCACGCCGGCGTAGTTGGCGACCTTCTGGTGGGCGCCGGTCAGGGCGTTGAACAGAGCCGTCTTGCCGCTATTGGGATTGCCGACCAGCGCGACACGAGCCGTCTTCAGCGCAATGTCCATCAGGCGGCGCCCAACCGGATCGACAAGCTTTCCGCCTCGTGACGACGCAGGGCCACGCGCATGTCGTCCACCTTCATGGCGATCGGGTCGCGTCCGAACAGACCTTCGTGCAGCAGTTCGATCTGCGCGCCTTCGACAAAGCCCAGCTCCAGCAGACGGCGTTCCAGTTCGACCGCCTCGCCCTGATGGTGACAATGGGCGCCCACCTGAACGATGACGCCGCGATCGCCGCGTCGGGCCTGGCTCAACTTGATGGTGTCGGTCAATTCTACGCTCGCACGGGCGAGGCCGCTCCCCCACGGCTCCGCGTTTCTTTGACACTGATTATCAGGTGCGAGGGGGCTACGTCCAGCAGGACAGCTTGACCAATTGCCGCGCCGATGCGTTGCGCTATCACAAGGCAAACAGGAAGCCGCAATGACACGCCACGCCCTCGTCGCCCCCCTTCTTCTGGCCCCGCTTTTGACCCTGGCAGCCTGTGGTCAGGACGAGCCGTCCGCAACCACGCCTGCCGCGCCGGCTCATGTACTGACGGATGCGGAAAAGGCGACCCTGCTGGCATCCCTGCCCGCCCCCTACAATGCGGGCGATCTCGAGAACGGGCGTCGGGCGTTTGCGCGCTGTCGCGCCTGCCACACCATCGGCGAAGGCGGCCCCGACATGGCGGGGCCGAACTTGTACGGGGTGTTCGGCCGCAAGGCGGGCGATCGCCCGCGCTACAACTATTCAAACGCCATGCGTACGGCGACCTTCACCTGGGACGCCGAGAAGCTGGATCACTGGCTGGAAAACCCGCGCACCTTCCTGCCCGGCAATAAGATGACCTTCCCCGGTCTGCCCGACGCCACGGATCGCCGCGACGTCATCGCCTTCCTGAAGGTGGAGACGGGCTACAAGCCGGAGCCTGCGCCCGCCGCCTGATCGATCACGCCTCGGGCAGTTCCCTGGGGCCGCCTTCGCGCAGTTCCTGGGCTTCCCACTCCTCGATCTTGCGGGCGGTCCATTCCGGCGACTTGGTGAAGCGCGCCAGGACGCCATAGATCACCGGGACCACGAACAGGGTCAGGACGGTGGCGAAGATGGCGCCGGTGAAGATCACCACGCCGATCGTCTGACGGCTGCCGGCGCCCGCGCCTTGCCACAGCACCAGCGGCAGGGCGCCGAAGGCGGTGGCGATCGAAGTCATGATGATCGGACGTAGACGCAAGGACGACGACTCGATGATCGCCTCCCGGATCGACCGCCCCTGGTCACGCAGTTGGTTGGCGAACTCGACGATAAGAATGCCATTCTTGGCCGCCACGCCGATCAGGATGATCAGGCCGATCTGGCTATAAATGTTCAGGCTCGAGCCCGCCATCAGCAGGCCGAAAAGCCCGCCCGCCGCCGCCAGGGGCACCGTCAACATGATGACCGCCGGCGTAATCCAGCTTTCGAACTGGGCCGCCAGAACCAGGAAGACCAGCAACAGCGCCAAACCGAAGGCTGCGAACACGGCCCCGCCCGCCTCCTGCTGATCGCGCGCCGCCCCGCCCCACTGCGTGACGACGGCGCCTTGCGGCTGCTTCGCCGCCTCGGCGTTCAGGAACTGAATCGCGTCGTCGATCGTGGTGCCAGGGTTGAGGTCGGCTTGAAGCGAAATGGCGCGCTGGCGATCCAGACGGCGACGGTCGGGCGTGTCGCCGCTGGTCTTGGTCGTGACCACGGCCGACAAAGGCACCAGTTGGCCGCCCCCGGTCGCGACATACAGGGCTTCCAGATCGGCGACCTCGCGACGATTGTCGCGCTCGGTCTGCAGGATGACATCGTATTCCTGACCGCCCTTGATGTAGGTCGTGGCGCGGCGAGAGCCGAACATGGTCTCCAGCGTGCGGCCGATGGACTGAGACGAAACGCCCAGCGCGGCAGCTTTCTGCGGATCGACATCGACCAGCAGACGCGGGGAGTTCGGCTCATAGTTCAGGCGTGGACGCGAGAAGCCGGGATTGGCCTGGGCCGCAGCCAGCATAGGCTGAAGCCAGGCGTAAATCTGCTGATAGTCGCTGCCGGTCGCGATCAGCTCGATGGAGTTGGAGTTGCCGCCGCCCCGCTGGAAGGCGCCGGGGGTCGAGGCGTTGACCTGGGCGCCCGTCTGGCCGCGCAGCTTGCCGTTCAGCTCCTGAGCGATCTCGGCCGCTGAGCGGTCGCGCTTGGACCAGTCGGCGAGCGTAAGGACCGCATTGCCCGAGTTGAAGCTGCCGCCGCCGAAGCCGGGCGCGGACACCAGATAGCTGTCGGCCTCGCCGCTGGTCTTGTATTCGGCCAGCAGAGGCTCCAGCCCCAGCATGATCTTGCGCGTGTAGTCAAAGCCCGCGCCTTCGGGTCCGGCGACGCGCACCGTGACCCGGCCGCGATCCTCGTCCGGCACCAGTTCGTTGGGCAGGGTCAGGAAGATGCCGCCCGCCCCCGCTGCGACCAGGAGGATCAGGGCGCCGACGCCGATCACCGCGATGCGACGGCCCAACAGCATGTCCAGCGACCGGCCATAGGACGACTTCAGCCGGTCCATGCCCCAGTCGACCTTGCGCGCCACCCAGCCGCCGCCATGGGCGGGTCGCAGAATCTTGGACGCCAGCATCGGCGACAGGCTGAGCGCCAGGAAGGCGGAGAAGGCCACGGCCGCCGCGATCGCCGCCGCCAGCTCTACGAACAGACGCCCGACATATCCGGGCAAGAAGAGCAGGGGCGCGAAGACCGACAGCAGCACGATGGTCGTGGCCACGACCGCGAAGAAGACCTGGCGCGCGCCACGCTCGGCGGCGACCAGCGGCGGCTCGCCGTGGTCCAGACGACGCTGGATGTTCTCGACCACCACGATGGCGTCATCGACCACGAGGCCGATGGCCAGAACCAGGGCCAACAGCGTCAGCAGATTCAGCGAGAAGCCCAGCGGCGCCAGGACGATGAAGGTCGCCAGCAGACAGATCGGCGCCACGATGGACGGGATCAGCGCGGCCCGCAGGCTGCCCAGGAAGATGAAGTTCACCAGGGCCACCAGCGCCATGGAAATGCCGATGGTGATCCAGACCTCGTCAATGGCGTGTGAGGTGAAGACCGAGTTGTCGGATCCAACCTCGATGGTCACGCCCGGCGGCAAGGTCGGCCGGATTTCCTCGATCATCTTGTGGACGCCGTCCGAGATGGCGAGGTCGTTCGACTGCGCCTGACGGGTCACGGCCAGGCCGATCTGATCCATCCCGTTGCCGCGGAACAGACGCCGGTCTTCTTCCGGCGCTTCCTCGACGCGGGCGATGTCGCCCAGGCGCGTCACATAGGTGGGCTGCCCCTGGATGATGGCCGACGACCCGCTGCCCGTCCCTGTGGCGACTGTCGCCGAGGTCGAGGCCGAGCCGCGCGTGCCGATGGGCAGTTGGCGGAAGTCTTCCGGCAGGGCGTAGGTACGCGCCACGCGGACGGTGTAGTCCTTGTCCGTCGATTCCAACGAGCCGGCGGGCAGTTCGACGTTCTGGTTCGTCAGGGCCGTCTCGACGTCGTTGACCGTCAGGCCCCGCGCCGCCATTGCGGCGGAATCCAGCCAGATGCGCATGGAATAGCGCTGCTCGCCGTAAATGTTGACCTGGGCCACGCCGGGCACCGTCGCCATGCGGTCGATCAGATAGCGGTCGGCGTAGTCGGTCAGCTGAAGCCGGTTCATGCTGGTCGAGCGCAGGAAGACGATGATGATCGGCTGGCTGTCGGAATCGGCCTTGGCGACCTCCGGCGGATCGGCCTGATCCGGCAGGCGGCCCACCACGCGGCTGACACGGTCACGCACGTCGTTGGCGGCGTCGTCGATATTGCGGTCCAGCGAGAACTCGATGTTCACGTTGGAGCGCCCGTCGCGGCTGGTCGAGTTGATGCGCTCGACGCCCTGGATGCCGGCGATCTGCTGCTCCACCGGCTCGGTGATGCGGCTCTCGATCACCTCGGCCGAGGCGCCGGCGTAGCTTGTGTTGACCGAGACGATAGGCGGATCGACGTCCGGCAGTTCGCGCACGGGCAGGAAGAAGAAGGCCGCCGCGCCAATGACGCACAGCACGACGGCCGCGACGGCCGCGAAGACGGGCCGCCGGACCGAAACGTCGGACAGCATCATTTGGCGGCGCCCGACTTGCGACCCTGGCCGCCCACGCTAACCGGCGCGCCCGGCTGAATACGGTTCAGGCCCGATCCAACGATGCGGTCGCCCGCCTCGATACCGGACAGGATTTCGACGAAGCCGTTCTCGACGGCTCCGGTTTCGACCTCGACCCGCTGGGCGGTGGAGCCGTTCTGGCCGGGCGCGATGCGATAGACGAAGGCGCCGGCGCCTTCATATTGCACGGCCGACTCGGGCACGGCGGCGCTCTGACGCTGGCCCTGCTGAACCGCGACACGCATCAGCATGCCGGGACGGATGCGGCCGCCGGGGTTGGGGAACTCCGCGCGCGCGGTTGCGGCGCGGGTCGTTTCGTTGACGCGCGTGTCAATCAGGGCGATCCGGCCCGTGAACGGCTCGTCGCCATAGGCGTCTGCCGTCGCCGTCAGTTGGGCGCCGGGACGCAGCAGGTTCAGATAGCGCTCAGGCAGAGGGAAATCGACGCGGATCGTCGAGGTGTCGTCCAGCGTCGTGATCACCGCGCCCGGGTTGATCAGCGTGCCGGGCGTCACCGTGGTCAGACCGACACGACCGGAGAAGGGCGCCCGGATCACCCGGTCGCCGCGACGCGCCTGGGCCGCCTGCAACGACGCCTGGGCGGTTTCGAGCGCAGTCTCGGCCTGTTCCAGCATGACCTGGGGCGCGACGCCCCGGTCGGCCAGGGCCTTGTAGCGATTGTATTCGCGCTGAGCCTGATTGACGTTGGCGCGGGCCTCGATGATGGCCGCGTCTTCCTCGCGCGCCTGAAGCTCGACCAACGGTGCGCCGGCCGAGACGTACTGGCCGTCCGCAAACAGGACGCGGGTGATCAGTTCGGTGGTCGAGGAGGTGACGTTCACCGAGCGCTCGCCGCGCGCCACGCCTAGGACGCGAACCTGGTCCGAGAAGGGTCGCTGCGCCACGACGGCCTCGGACACCTGCTGCGCCCCGCGTCCGCGACCGCCGCCCGGCCCCGCCGCCTTCTTTTCATCTCCTGCGGAGACCTTGACGATGGCGGCGACGACCATCAGAGCAAGCAGGACAGCGGCGGCGACGAGGAAGAAGTGACGTTTGATCACGCGGGGGTCTCTCGATCAGGGGGACGCCGCATGCATTACCGGGTAATGAAGTGCGCGCAATGTTACGTATCAGTAACGTGCCGGATCACATTTTCCGTCGCAGAAATCTTCCCTAAAATCTTCGCCAGATCGCGAGAACGGGCCCACGGCTGATTGGAATTTCCTGGCCTGCGACGGTTCGTCTCCATCCCGCCTGCACGCTCCACGCGCCGAAATCACGCACGACCGAGGCTTCCAGAGACAGCCAGCGCGCGCCGCCGTCGGCCGCGCCGCCGAACGCCTGACCCAGCACCGTCCAATCCTCGCCGATCCGTGTGCCTGCCGTGGCGTCGATGCGGGTTTCATCCGGCAGGCCGTCACGCAGACGGCGTGCGGCCTGAAGCTCGACGAATGCGCCGTCCATTCCCCAGCGCTCGCCAATGCCGCCCAGGGATCGGCCGACCGAAACTCGCGCCTCCCAATCGTGATCGCCGACGCCCGGCGCGGCATAGCCGGCGTTGCGCCCCTCCCCGGCCTGGGTATAGCCGCCGTAAAGGCTGACGGCGTTCCGGTCGTCGCGCCAGACCTGCCAAGTTGCGCCGATCTCGATGGGGCCGCGCCCGCTGTAATCGACGAAGGCGTCCTCACCGTCCTGCCAGTCCGCCTTCAGCTGAAGCGTCAGCCGATCCGACACGCCGTATTCGGCGAACACGCCCAATGTCGCGTCACGCCGCCGCCCAGGCAGATCACCCTCCTCGCCAGCAGCGTCGAAGCCGGTATCGGCGCTCAGCCGCTCGTATTTGACGATGGCCTGGCCCTTACCCTTCGGCTGGGTCCAGGTGCCGGCGAGCGCTTGGGTCGGCGTCAGCGCCGCGAGGACCAGCGCCCCCGCGATAAAGGGAACTAGGCGTCGTAGCCCGGCGACTTGCGATCCAGCTGTCGCAACGCGCCCGGCCAGGCCAGAGACGAGATGAAGCCGATGCCGCGCCCCTGCTCCTTGGTCTCGACCTGCGCCTCGTCCGGCGCCAACAAGATGTGCTCGCGCCCGCCAGACAGAGCCGCAACCTGCTGCGCGCAGGCCCTCTCCAGGAAGAAGATGCCGATCCATGCCTGAGCCGCCGTTTCCCCGACCGCCAGCGTGCCGTGGTTTCGCAGCAGCATCAGCGGTTTGTCCCCCAGGTCGGCGACCAGACGTTCGCGTTCGTCATGGTTCAGGGCCAACCCCTCGTACCCATGATACGCAACCTGATGCTGCAGTAAACACGCGTTCTGACTGACGGGGAGCAAACCTTCGGCCTGAGCGGCGACGCCCACCCCGTTCACCGTATGCAGATGGATGACGAACTTGGCGTCCTCGCGCGCGGCGTGGACGGCCGAGTGGATCGTGAAGCCCGCCGGATTGATGAAATAGGGCGTGTCCTGGACGATGTTCCCTTCCAGATCGACCTTCACCAGCGACGAGGCCGTGATCTCGTCGAAGTAGTAGCCGTAGGGATTGATCAGGAAATGATGCTCCGGCCCGGGCACGCGCGCCGAGATATGGGTGAAGATCATGTCGTCCCAACCGTTCAGGGCGACGAGCCGATAGAGGGCCGCCAGCTCGACGCGGACCTGCCATTCGGCCTCCGACACGCGCGACTTGATCGAGGGACTGGTTCCGTCCGCCATGATTTCCTCCTGCCTCTGGATGGGCTTTTACAAACCGTCACCCCGCGCGGTCGCGTCGTCAAGCCGACACGGCCGCCGTTGACGTCACGTCACCCGCTGCAACCGCCTTGCTTAACCCGGTCTTCATCACGCAAGCATATGGTTAAGCATCGTCGCCGGTTCGGGGAGCCGCCTTGTCTGTCGTTCAACTGGAGCCGCCCCGCGACGCCTGGGACGACCGGACTGTGTCTGAGCTTCTGGCGCTGGCCAGCAGCCGTTCGGCCGACGACCGTCAGCGTCTGCTGCTGAAAGTCACCTCGCTGTGTGAATCCAATCCGCCGCCGCCCAAGGTCGCGCCGCTTCTCAGCGACATCTTCCTCGCTCTGACGGCCCAGGCCGAGCGGGATATTCGACTGGCCCTGTCCGAACGGATCGCGGGCGTCGATTGGGCGCCGCCTGCCCTGGTCAATATGCTGGCGCTGGATGAGATCGAGATCGCCCGCCCGATCATTACCTCCAGCCCGCTTCTTCAAAACGCCGACCTGATACGCCTGCTGATCGAGGCGACGCTGGAGCATCAGATCGCCGTCGCCCGGCGCCCGCAGCTGGCGCGGCCGGTCGTGGACACCATCGTCGATCGCGCCGAACCCGTCACCATGACGGCGCTGGCGTCCAACCGCACGGCCGACATTGGCGAGGAGGCCATGCGCAAGCTGGTCGATCACTCCCGCCGCATCGCGGGCCTGCGCGCGCCGCTGACGCGTCACCCCAGGCTGAACGAACAGTTGGCTCAGCAGCTTTATCAATGGGTCGGCCAGGCTCTGCGCCAGTCGATCGGCGAACGCTTCCGCATCGACGACGCCCAGTTGAACGCGGCGGTTCAGGACGCGGCGGCGAAGGCCGTCGGCAGCCCGGACTGGCGCGCCATGCCCGCCCGGATGACCGAGGATCGCACACGCATCGACGCGGAACGACGACTGGTGGAAAAACTTCAATCCGCCGGTCAACTGCGCCCCGGCCTGCTGGTCCGCGCGCTGCGGGAACAGCGTTTCGAACTGTTCGAACAGACGCTGGCGGTTCTCGGCGGCTTCAGCGAGGCTCAGGTGCATCACGCCATCCGGGCTCCAACCGCCGAGCCGCTTTATTTGGCCTGCATCGCCGTGGGCGTGGATAAGGCTGTCTTCGCCTCCCTTCTGGTCGAGGTGCGCAAGCTTTCGGGCGGAATGCCTGCCGACGGCGGCTGGAAGGCGACGCCGATGAGCGCGCACGCCGCCTCTCGCGCCTTCCATCAGATGATGCACAAGCCCGCGACCGTTTGACTCTGCGCCCAAGCTCGGGCCACGTCGCCAAGTGACTCAGTCAAGCTCCCCTCCCCTGCCGTCATCGCCCCGATTGGCCTTCGTCGCCAGCGACCGGCCCGAAGCCCAGGCGGCGCGCAAGGCCTTGATCGCCCGCTATAGCGCCGTGCCCGAAGACCAGGCCGATGTGATCGTGGCCCTGGGCGGCGACGGGCAGATGCTGGAAACCCTGCACGGCAATCTGCGCCAGCGTACGCCCGTGTACGGGATGAACCGGGGGTCGGTCGGCTTTTTGATGAACGACTACGACGAAAGCGGTCTGCTGGAGCGGATCGCGACGGCCGAAAAGACCGTCATCCACCCGCTGCAGATGGATGCCTGGACCGAAAGCGGCGAGGTTCACACCGGCCTGGCCATCAACGAGGTGTCGCTGCTGCGCCAGACGCGCCAGTCGGCCAAGCTGCGGATCACCGTCGACGAACGCGTACGGCTTGAAGAACTGTCCTGCGACGGCTGCCTGGTGGCGACGCCTGCAGGATCGACCGCCTACAATCTGTCGGCGCACGGCCCGATCATCCCGCTGGACGCCCGCATCCTGGCTCTGACGCCGATCAGCGCCTTCCGGCCGCGTCGCTGGCGCGGCGCCCTGTTGTCGCACGGCGCCAAGGTGCGGTTCGAGGTTCTGGAGGCCGACAAACGCCCGGTCTCGGCGACCGCCGACAACTTCGAGGTCCGCCGCGTCGCACGTGTGGAGGTGCGCGAGCGTCGTGACGTCACCCTGACCATGCTCTTCGATGCGGGCCGGTCGTTCGACGAGCGGGTGATGGCCGAACAGTTCGCTAACTGATCGGTCACGGCTTCTTAAGCCCGCTACCGTATCTTGGGGCGAACGTCCTATGGAGCCCGCCATGAGCAATCCGGCGCAGATCACCCCTCCGACCAACTCGCTGCGGCTCAAGGTCGGCGGCGGCTTCGGCATCAACGCCGACGCCATCGCCAAGGCTGAGGAGGCGCTGAAAGCCATGTCGGCCCAGTTCGGCCAATGGCTGAACGACGAGATCGTCAAGCTGGACAAGGCCCAGGCCGACATCCGTGAGCAGGGCTACTCCCCCGCCACCGCCGAGGCCCTGTATTTCCGCGCCCATGACTTGAAGGGCCTCGGCACGACATACGAGTATCCGCTGGTGACCCGCATCGCCGGTTCGCTGTGCAAGATGCTGGACGACGCCGATCGCCGCATGACTGCGCCCATCGCCATCCTGGACGCACACATCGACGCCATCCGCGCCGTCGTCCGCGACCAGATTAAGACTGACGAACATCCGACCGGCCGCGCCCTGGCCGAGACTCTGGAAGCCCGCGTCGCAGATCACCTCGCAGGCTGAAGTCCCTCCAGCCGTTTGCGAAAGGTCCGTCGTCTCCGGCGGGCCTTTTTTCTTGTAGCCTGATCGGTTGAGAAGAATCGCTTCGCGATCTCGTCAATGCCGTGAATCAGGCTCTCAGGATCAGGCCGCGTTGGCGGCGGCCAGGCTGAGCGACGGCGACTGATCCAGCCGCTCCATCAGATACGCCAGATCGTCGCGCAGCACGGCCGGACGCTGGGTCAGGAACCGCTCCAGCATCTGATCGCGGAAATAGGCGCTCGACGTATCGATCCCCTCCGCCGCCAGCGCACGCCAGGTGTCGACGCCCGCGCGGAAGGCCTGGAACAGGCGCGGCGGCAATCCCGCGCGATCATAGATTGCCTTCAGCCCCAGCGGACCGGCGTCATGCACCATCAGCCAGGCGCGGTGATGGGGCGTGTTGGCCAGTTCGGCCAGCCCATATTCGAACATCGCCATCTGACCCCGCGCCAGTCCGCGCAGCAGCAGCGATGCGTTCAGGACGCGACGGGCGTTGAGCTGGGCCATGAAGGCCGCCAGATCGGCGCTGACGCTGGCCTGATCGACCAGATCGACCGTCATCCGCTCACGAGAGTATTGGGCCAGACGGATCGCGGTTTCCGGCGCCACAGCGTGATGGCTGATCAAATGTTCGCGCACCGCCTCGCTGGCCAGTTGGATCAACCGCTCGGTCACATGCAGCGGCAGGACCTGGCGATAAGCCACCGCGGTCAGGACTTCGGGCGCTTCGGCGAAACGATCGACGACGGTCGCCAGCGCCCCTTCGGACAGATCGGCGTTGTCGTTCGCCGCCAAGGTGCGAACTGACTGCTCGCATCCTTCGGCCGCCAGCACGGTTGCGACATCGCGCGACACCCGCGCCCGCCCCGCCACGGCGACCTGACGCACGACCGATCCGGCGCGCACGATCTCGATCAGATCCTCGTCGCTGAACGCCGGCGAGGAAGCGATGATCGGCAGGGCGATGCTGTCCAGATCGCCGGCCAGTTTGCGCGCCACGTCGTTGGGAATCAGATCGGACGCCTTCAGCGTCACGGCCATAGCGCGACGCACCAGTTCGGCGGCGTCATTGGCCAGCAGACGCAGGATTTTCTGCGCCGCCGCCCTGTCGTCCTCATTCAGTTCCGCGCGCTCCATATTGCGGCAGAGCTTGTGCGCCGCCTCGGCCCGCTCATCGTCGTCCGTCGCCTTGATCAGGCGTCGAATGTCCACTTCTGTCAGGCGGGCGCGGAAGGCGGTCATGGACGGCTCATGATGGAATCGGACGTTGATCCCAGAATGAGACTGCCATGCTTAACGGGCGGTTTACCATCGGTTGCAATGCAACGACTCAGGTCGATTCCTTGCCATTTGGCGAGAAAGCGCCGCCGAAGCCGCTGCTGGACGATCCATCCTGACCGAGCAGTAGAGCCAGAAGGCCTTGATCCTGCTTCAACCTATCCAGACGCGCGGCCAGCATCTGGTCCTTGTCGCTAAGGTTCGGCACGGCGTATTTCGTCTCGCCGGTTCCAGCGGCGGGTGCGCCCTCGCCAGCCGTGCGCTGCAGATTGGCGTGGACCTCAGCGACCGTGGCGGCGCGTCCATTGCGATAGAAGATGCTGCGGTTGGCCCGCGCAGCATCGGGGAACAGAGCTGCGGCGCTGCCGCCCGGATTGCGATCCATCGCCTCCATCAAACCGGCGGCCCCAGCCGGCCCCAGGAAATGAGCCGCATACAGATCGCCTGCGCCCGGTTCCTTGCCCGTACGTCCGCGCAGATAGGCGGCATTGGACGCCGTCAACTCAGCCGCCATGGTCGAGGCCGCATGAGGATCGAACCGCAGATCCAGCACCACATTGCGCGCCGAACCGTCGACGCGCCAACGCCCGTCCGAACCGCGATGGATCAGGTCGGCGTACTGGCCATAGCCGTGCTGGGCCCCGTGCTGCTTGACCGTGCCCAGCCAAGTCTGTTCGATGAATTGGAACAGGCCGGCGGCCGAAGAGGTCGGGGCCTTGGCCGACGGGTTCATCGCGCTCTCGCGCCGCGCGGTCTTGACCAGGAAGTCATAGTCCACGCCGACGGCGTTCGACGCGCGCCGGATGGCCGCCTCTACCCCGCCAGTCGATGGAATCGCTCCGATACCCATGTGCGAAGGGTCGGCGAACGTAGTTAATCAACTCTTAATTCTTAACAGCCACGTTAACGCCTAGACCTTCGTCGAACGGGAAAACTTCGCCGTAAAGCCGCCACAACCTGAGCGCTCAACTTCCAGTTACGGGCGCTGCGGGGGCGGTGAACGAGGGAGTGACATTATGATGATCCGTGCCGCCGGTGGTCCCGGCTTGATCAGCCCGATCGACTTCGGGGAACGCAAGAAGCCTATCCCGCGGTGGATGCTGGGCGCCATCGGCGTCTCGGTGGTCCTGCACGTGGCGGCGGGGGTGGCGCTTTATAATCAACGGTTCGAGCTGAGTGGGCTGACGCCACCAGTGAAGCCCGATGATCCCATCGATATCGTCTTCCAAAGGCTGCCGGAGCCCAAGCCGCTTCCGCCCACGGTTACGGCCGCCCCGCCGACGCCAATCCACAAGCCGGCGCTGACCGTTCCTGTCGATGTGCCGACAATCGCACTCACCCCGCCAGAGAACGCGTCCAACACGGCGCCGCCCGGACAAGTGATCGTCAGCACCGCCCCCACCGGCGTCGAAGGCGGCACGGCGACGGTCGAGACACCACCGCGTCCGCCTTCGGTGATCAACAATCCATCTTGGGCCAGTCGCCCATCGGCGGCGCAGATGGCGCGGGCCTATCCGACTCGCGCGGCGGAAAACGGCACGCCGGGCTCGGCCACGCTCAGTTGCGTGGTCAATGCGGACGGCGGCCTGACCGGCTGCCGGGTCGTGGGAGAGACGCCGAGCGGCCAGGGCTTCGGCCGCGCCGCGCAGAGCCTGACGCGGTCGTTCCGCATGAACCCGCGCACCGTGGACGGCCGGCCCGTCGACGGCGCGACCGTCAACTTCACCGTCCGGTTCGCGATGGAGGGCTAGAACCGACCAGGGTCGAGGGCGCGGGCGTGCGGCGACGCCGTCCGCCCCTCGATCGCATCGGCGACCACGGCGCCGACCAAGGGCCCCAGCAGCCATCCGTTTCGACGCGGCGCCAAGGCCAAAAACAGACCCTCTTCACCAGGCGCCACGCCCGCGAGGGGCAGACCATCCGCCGTCGCGCCTCGGATGCCGACGCGCCATTCGATAGACAGCGGCTCAGGCGACCGACCCAGCGCGGTCCACGCCGCTTGGGTCAGGCGTTCGGACGCCTCGGCATCCGGCGCCGTATCCCGCCGCCCCGGCTCCATCGTCGCTCCGATGGCCGCGCCAGACGCCATCGGCGCGACATAGGCGCCCGGCCCGCGCACGACATGATCGACAAGATGTCCGGCTGCGACGCCGATCTGTCCGCGGATCGGCTTAATATCTGCGATCAAACGGCGCGCGGCCTCGGGCAGACCCGCGACAGCGTCACCGGCGCCGGTGGCCAGTACGACCGCCTCGGCATCCAGCCGCTGATCGCCGACTTCGAGCCGCCAGCCGCCATCGGTGCGGGCGATCGTCGTCACCCTTCCCGCGATCACAGCCTCGCCCAGCGACTGCCTCAGCGCCTCTAGAGCCTGTGCTGGCTGGACCTGATAATCGTCATCGGTCGTGACGCCGACGCCATCGCGCCGCGCGTCGAAGCCCAGCGCGCGCAACCGCGTCTCCATCCCCTTCACATCGCCGCCTCGCCATTCGGCGGGTCGATGCGCCAGAGCGATACCGGCTGCCGTCGCGAACGCGGGCCACAAATCACGGCCTGCTTGAAACAGCCGGGCGCGATCAACCGACACGTCGTCGATTGCCGACTCCATCGCCGGGGCGATCATCCCCGCAGCCACGAGCGAGGCGTTCACCTCGCCCGGATCGACCACCAACACCGTCCGGCCGCGCCGATGCAGCTCGAACGCCGTGCAGAGGCCCAGCACGCCCGCGCCGATAATCACGATGGGAGAGGAAGACGTCACGGGCCGTCTGATCGACCCGCAACGCCCCTATTGCAAGATGGCTTTCGCCTATTCCGCCGCCATCGAGGCCGCGCCGGCGTCGTCCAGACGCGCGACCAGGGCCGCGTGCTGGTTCCACAGGGCGGTCGGCAGTCGATCGCCGAACTGGCGATAGAAGTCGGGGATCAGCGCCGCCTCTTCGACCCAGACGCCCGCATCCACGTCCAGCAGGGTCGACAATTGCGCCGGCGTCAGGTCCAGGCCTGACAGGTCCAAGGCCGTGACTGACGGCACGCGCCCGACCGCCGTATCGACCGCCTCGGCGTCGCCGTCGATCCGCTCGCTGATCCACTTCAGCACGCGCGCATTGTCGCCGAAACCGGGCCAGACGAAACGGCCGTCCTGATCCTTTCTGAACCAGTTGACGAAGAAGATGTGCGGCAGCTTCGAGGCGTCTCGCCCCTGACCCATCTTCAGCCAGTGGGCGAAATAGTCGCCCATGTTGTAGCCGCAGAAGGGCAGCATGGCGAAGGGATCGCGGCGCAGTTCGCCCACCTTGTTCTCGGCCGCCGCCGTGCCTTCGGACGCCACGGTCGAGCCCATGAAGACGCCGTGCTCCCAGTCGAAGGCTTCGGTCACCAGAGGAACGGCGCTGGCGCGACGCCCGCCGAACAGGATGGCGTCGATCGGCACGCCCCTGGGATCTTCCCATTCCGGCGCGATGGCCGGGCATTGGCTGGCGGGCGCCGCGAAACGGGCGTTGGGGTGGGCGGCGGGTTCGCCGGACGCGGGATCGTGCGGACGCCCCTTCCAATCGGTCAGACCTTCGGGCGTCTCCTTGGTCAGACCCTCCCACCACACGTCGCCATCGTTGGTCAGGGCGGTGTTGGTGAAGATGGTGTTGGAGGCCAGGGTCTCCAGCGCATTGTGATTGGTGTTGCGGCTGGTGCCCGGCGCGACGCCGAAGAAGCCGGCCTCGGGATTGACGGCATACAGCCGTCCGTCGTCGCCGAACCGCATCCAGGCGATGTCGTCGCCGATGGTCTCGGCGGTCCAGCCCGGCAGGCTGGGCTGCAGCATGGCCAGGTTCGTCTTGCCGCACGCGCTGGGGAAGGCGGCGGCGACGTATTTCGCCCGGCCCTTCGGATCCGTCAGCTTCAGGATCAGCATGTGCTCGGCCAGCCATCCCTCGTCGCGAGCCATGATCGACGCGATGCGCAGGGCGTAGCATTTCTTGCCCAACAGGGCGTTGCCGCCATAGCCGGAGCCGTAGGACCAGATTTCCCGCGTCTCCGGGAAATGCACGATCCACTTGTCGTCGTTGCAGGGCCAGGCCACGTCCGCCTGACCGTCGGCCAGCGGCGCGCCCAGCGTATGGACGGCCGGCACGAACACCCCCTTGTCGCCCAGCTGATCCAGCGCGGGCTTGCCCATCCGGGTCATCACCCCCATCGACAGGGCGACATAGCCGCTGTCGGTGATCTCGACGCCCAGGGCGCTGATCTCGGACCCCAGCGGGCCCATGCAGAACGGGACGACATACATCGTCCGCCCGGCCATGCAGCCGTCGAACAGACCGTCCAGACGCTCACGCATCTCGATCGGATCGGCCCAGTTGTTGGTCGGGCCGGCGTCAGCTTGGTCATCCGAGCAGATGAAGGTGCGGCTCTCGACGCGCGCGACGTCGCGGGGATCGGAGGCGGCGTAGTAGCAGCCGGGCCGTTTGGTCTGATCCAGCGTCTTCAGCGTGCCCTTGGCCACCAGGTCGGCGGTGATGGCCTCTTTCTCGGCCTCGGAGCCGTCGCACCAATGAACCTTGGCGGGCTTGGTCAGGGCGGCGATCTGCTCGACCCAAGCGATCAGCCCGGCATGGGCGGTGGGCGCCGGGCGCAAGCCGGGCGTGGAAAGATTGGACAAGGACGTCTCCTGAGCAAAAAGAGCCCGGCGATCTGACGCCGCCATGACCCGACACATAACGATCACACACTGTTACAAGCGGAATGCGCCGTCGTTTCCGCCACGTCAAACCGCGCACGAAAGCGCCGATGTCTACCGGTGTCGTCGGCAAAAGATCGCAGATGCGAGAGCGCCGTCGCAGCGGTAGAAGGGCCTGTGCAAACACTGGATTCGCTCACTGTCCTGCCTGACGGCGCGCTCACCTCGCCTGCCGCGCGTCGAAACGCCGAGGCGATTCTTCGCGTGCTCCGCGCCCATTTGCCGGCGCGTGGATCGGTGCTTGAGATCGCGTCCGGATCGGGCGAGCACGCCGCCGCCTTCGCCGCCGCCCTGCCGGATATGGATTGGACGCCTAGCGACCCCAGCGACCAGGCCCGCGACAGCATCGAAGCCTGGAGCCGTCAGCTCGCTGTGTCGAACCTAAACCCGCCGTTGGCCCTCGACGCAAGCGATCCTATGACCTGGCCGACCGACACGTTCGACGCTCTCTATTGTGCGAACATGACGCACATCAGCCCTTGGTCGGCGACCGAGGGGCTGATGGATCTGGCCGGTCGGGTCCTGAGACGCCCCGGCGGCCTGCTGGCGCTTTATGGCCCCTACCGCGAGGCCGAGGTTCCGCTGGCGGAGTCGAACGCGGCCTTCGACGCCAGCCTGAAGGCGCGAAACGTGGAATGGGGCTTGCGTGAGCGCGAAGCGGTCGAGGCCGTGGCCCGCTCACATGGCCTTGCGGCCACGCTGCGGGTTCAGATGCCGGCGAACAACCTCATCCTGCTGTTTCGCGCCGTCTGATCAGCCGATCGCGCCGACCAGCTTGGACAACTCGGCCCGCTCGTTCAGCAGGGTCACCGCCCCGTCCTTGAACACTGCCCCATCCGCCTGGGCCGGCACGCCGAAGCTCTCTGCCGCCAGCGTGACGCCGTCGGCGAAGGCGATGACCGTCAGGCCGTTGGCGCGCGCCAGGTCGATCAGCGACCGCACGGCCGCCAGCGGCGCCTCGTCCGTCGAACCGCCTGGCACGACCAGACCCTTCAGACGCCCCTCGGCGATGTCCTTGGCCGTTGCGGTGGCCAGCACGGTCACGCCGCCGGCGATCAGGCTGGCGTCGCCCGTCGAGATCGGGGCCAGGCCCACGCCCTCGGCCCGCAACGCGCCCTCCATGTCGCCTAACTCGCCAAACGCCATGTCACGCCGCATCACCAGCCCCATGCGCAGACGGGTAGGAACAGGACGGTTGTAGCCAGTGCGACGGGGGGCTGCGGAAGATTTGTTTTGAGCGAACAAGACGTCTCCTTGAGATGTTTCAATACTGATACAGGTCCGACAAGCGACGCTGTCGAACCACCCACGCCGATGACCAGAAAAACGAAAATCGACGGGCCCGACGCGTGTCGTCCCGCACTCTGGGTCATTTGTGGAATGCCGCCAGATATAGTGACGATCCCATGTGGATCAACCTGCCAGTTTGAACGGACTCGCCTTGCTGATCCTGAAAACGGCGCCCCGCTTGCTCGCGATCCCGCCCGGCTTTAGACACCCGCATCGACTGGACGACGGAATCGCATGGCCTTCACCCGCACCTATGACGGCGACGAACCCGTTCGCGTGAACAAGTGGCTGGGCCAGACCGGCGTCTGTTCGCGGCGCGAGGCCGATACCCTGATCGCCAACGGTTTGGTCTCCATCAACGGCGAGACGATCAGCGACGCCGGCCGAAAGATTCAACCGGGCGAGACCCTGACGCTGAACGACACCGCCCAGGCGGCCTTGGCGACGGGCCTGACCCTGGTGCTGCACAAGCCGGTCGGTTACGTCTCGGGTCAGCCCGATCCGGGCAAGATCCCAGCCGTGCGATTGCTGAAGACGCCCAATCGTATCGGCGAGGGCGAGACGCCTGCGCGAGACGCCTCCCTGCCCCCGATCGGTCGGCTGGACGAGGATTCACGCGGCCTGCTGCTGCTGTCATCGGACGGCGTCGTCGCCAAGGCGGTGATCGGCCCGGCGTCCGAGCTGGACAAGGAATATCTGGTCGTCGTCGAAGGCCAGATCACCGAAGGCAAGCTGAGCAAGCTGCGCCACGGCCTGTCGCTGAACGACAAGCCGCTAAAGCCCGCCCGCGTCACCCAGACAGGTCCGCAAAGCCTTCGCTTCATCCTGACCGAAGGCAAGTATCGCCAGATACGACGCATGTGCGAACTGGTCGGGCTGAAGGTCGTGGATCTCTATCGCATCCGCATCGGCCCGCTGGAGCTGGGCGACCTGCCCGAGGGCCGCTGGCGTCACCTGACCAATCAGGAACGCGCGATGCTGATCGCGGCCTCGACGACGCCTCCAGCGCCCTAATCGAGCGCTCTGAACCACCGATCCAGCAGTTGCGCTTCGGCGCGGCGCGCCTCGGTGCGTTCGGCGGCCTCGGCGTCCACGCCCCACTGCTCTTCCTGGAACAGCTCGTCGATCCGCGACAGGTCGAACGCCGCCCCGCCATCCAACGCCCCCTGCTCCACCGCCAAGGCCAATACGGCCGACCCCAGCAGAGGCACGGCCGTCGCCAGTCCGGTCAGGCGGAAGTCGTCCAGTGACAGGGCATGCGCTTTCACCTTGGCGATAGCGTCCGGCGACTGCGACCGATGCACGATGCCTTCAACCGGCTCCAGCACCACACCCATCTCGCGCGCGGCCCAATCGCGCCACGGACCCCACCCCCGCGCCTGCCGTTCGACCAGCGGCGTCGGATGCTCAGCCAGATAGCAGACCACGTCCGATCCGGCATAGGCGGCGATCTCGTCCGCCACCGCATCGCGCGCCTGACCGATCCGGTCGATCGCGGTCGAGGCCAAGCGCGTCGCCGGCATGGTCGACGGATCCAGAAACTGCCCTTGGGCCGCCCATTCGTCGGCGACCAACTGCGCCGCAGCCTGCGTCGGCAAGACCAGCGCCGCCTTGGCCGGCGTCTTCGGCTCACGCCCATCCAGCAACACGGCCCAGGCCCCGTCTGCATGCGGCCCGACGCCCACCTCGGTCCAGAAGCGGGAGATGCGATCCGGCGACTGTTCGACGAAACGCGGACGATGCGGGGCGGGTTGATCGGTCATCAGAAGGTCCGTTGGAATCAGGCCGGCACGACGTCGAACGCCAGGGTCAGACGCGACGCCTCGCCGCCGAACGGCTGGGTGCCATGCCACATATAGGAAGGAAACAGCACCAAGGTGCCGGGTTGGGGCTGCACATAGTGTTCTGCCGCCAAGCTCGGCAGGCCGGGCGGCGCGCCGAACCGCAACCAGCCCTCGCGCCCCTCGCCCTGCACCGCCGGCGGCAGTTCGATATGGCAGGCCGAGGACAGCCAGCCGTTCGAATGGATATGGTCGGCGTGAAATCCGTTCGGCCTCAACCGCACCGACCAACTGCCCTGGACGCGATAGTCGCCCGTATTGCGCGCTCTCAGCGGATCGTCGCCACGGCCCAGCGCCGCCATATAGTCGCGGATCGGCTTGTCGATGGCCTGGAAGAAGGCGCGAATGGCCGGATTGTCGTTCTGGGCCAGGGACGCGCTGGTCTGCGATCCCCCGCGCAGCGACTGGCCTACCGGATGAGTCTTCAATGTGTGCAGATCGTGCAGCGCCTTCGCCAGATCGACCAGATAGGCCTCCAGCGACGCCCACCCTTCCGGCGCCTCCAGCCGACACGGCCGCACGAAGGCGTCGTAGTCATACAGTTCACGATATCGAGGATCGCCCAACATCCGCCACGCCGTCGCCTGAAAGGCCAGCACATGCTGGTTCAGCGGCTCGCGCGCCCTTAGCGCTTCAATGGTAGCGAGCGCCGCCTTAGCCTCGCCCAACGCCAGAAGACATTCGGCCTGGGTCACCATAATCGCCGCGACCTCGCCGCCGGCCAGCGCCGCCGCCCGATTTGCGTGGTCCAGCGCCCGACGCGGGTCCCGCGTCAGGCACGCCTGCGCCGCCGCCAATTCTCCCGGCCCATCCAGCGGCCCGGCGACTAGGGTGTGATAGGCCCGCTCGCCCTGCCCTGCATATTCCAGCAGCTTCGCCTTGATCTGGCGCAGCAAGGGCGTCGCCGGCGAAACGGCGATGGCGGCGTCCAGCGGCGCGCAGGCGCCCTCCAGATCGGCATCCCGCATCCAGATCAACTGGCTGAGATCGCGCAACACGTCGCCATAGCCGGGCCGCCGCAGCAGCGCCTGACGATAGGCGTTCTCGGCCTCGTCGAAGCGGCTTTGCGACTGCAGCGCCCGCGCCAGCACCAGCCAGGTTTCCGGCGCATCCCCGCCGATGGACATGGCGGCGCGACACGCGACCTCGGCCTCGGCCGCCCGCCCGAGATCGCCGAAGGTGGACGCCAGATTATGCCAAGCCGGCACGCTCTGCGGCCGAACGGCGATGAGGCGCTGCGACAGCGCCGCGCTGTCGTCCAGACGCCCCGCCCGCTTCATCAGATCGGCCTGCACTGACAAGGCCTGCCACGGCGCATCGGCCTGCTGCACTATCGGCGCCAGCATATCCAAGGCCGCGTTCAGCCGCCCGGCGGCGGCCAGAGCCTTGGCCCCTTCGACCGTAGCCTGCCAAACCAGCGCTTGGAGGCCCGACGTCACCGGATTCGCTTCACGCCCAGGAACGGATCGTCTTCGGCCTCATCCTCGGAGAAGCCGAAGTGGGCGAAGCCGGCTTTCATCTCGGGGCTCAAGGGGGCCGTGACCGTGAGAACGCCGCCGCGCGGATGATCCAGTTCGATGCTGCGAGCGTGCAGTTGCAGCTTCAGGGGGCCCGACAGTTCGCGCGATTTCTCGTCGCCGTATTTCGGATCGCCCAGGATCGGATGGCCGATCCCCGCCATGTGTGCCCGAAGTTGGTGCGTCCGGCCGGTGAAGGGGCGCAGCGCCATCCACGCCGCCCGGTGCGAGGCGCGGCTGATGGTGCTGAACGCCGTCTCGGCCGGTTCGGCGCGCGGGTCCTTGCGCTCGGCCGGGCGCATCATCTCGAAGTCGTTGATGCCGGTCTTCTTCAGCGGCATGTCGATCTGGCCCGAATAGGGTTTCGGATTGCCGATCACGATGGCCCAATAGGTCTTCTTGGCCTGCCGCCGCGCAAAGGCGCCCGACAGACGCTTGGCCGCCTCCGGCCCCTTGCCCAAGAGCAGGACGCCCGAGGTGTCGCGGTCCAGCCGGTGGACCAGACGCGGCCGCTCCAATCCCTCGCCCCAGGCCGACAGCAGACGATCGACGTGACGGCTCGTCTTGGTCCCGCCCTGCACCGCCAGGCCATGCGGCTTGTTCAAGGCGATGACCATGTCGTCTTCGTACAGCACCAGCGACTTGGCGAAGGCGATGTCCTTTTCCGACAGGGTGTGGGCGTCGCCCGCCTGTCGTGATGTGTCGTCGGGGATCGGCGGTACGCGCACGGCGGCGCCGGCGGTCAATCGCCCCTCGGGCTTGATGCGGGCGCCGTCCACGCGGATCTGACCGCTGCGGGCCATCTTCTGCACCTGGATGTTGGACAGGTGCGGCCAGCGCCGGCGGAACCAACGATCCAGCCGGATGCCGTCCTCGTCCTCGGCGACATAGATCGTCAGGACTTCGCGCTTGGGCGCATCTGCTGCGGGCGGCTGATCGGTCAAGCGGGAACTCCAAAGGCGCGGCGGGCGACCATCAGGCCGACGAACAGGGCCGCGATCGCCAGAACCACCGAGCCGATCACATAGGCCGCGGCCAGGCCGATCTGGCGGCGCTCGATCATCTGCACCGCTTCCAGCGAATAGGACGAAAAGGTCGTGAACCCGCCCAGCACGCCGACGGCGGCGAACAGACGCACCATCTCCTGCTGCGCCCCGCCCCGGAACGCCAGCCAGCCGACGAGCAAACCCATCAGCAGGCCCCCGGCGACATTGGCGGCGAAGGTGCCCACGGGCCAACCGGCATTGGGCGCGAACCGCCCGGCGGCAAGGCCCAGGCCATAGCGCGCCATGGAGCCGATAGCCCCCCCTGCCGCAACGAGAAGAAAACGTGTCATCGTGCGGCGATATATACGCCGCCCGCGCCGAAAGCGATGGTCAGCGCGGGATGGCGCTCTGGACCGCGCGCGCGTCATAGGCGTTCGGACGATCCGGCTTCTGGCCGCGTCCCAAAACGACTTCCAGCGTCGTCGAGGTCGGCTGCGGCCCACTGAAGTTCAGACCGACGCCCACGCCGACGCCCGAGGCCGAATAGCCCCCATATCGGCTGCTGCCGCCGCCGATGGAGACGCTCGGACTGACGCCGCCCGCGCCTCCCGGCCGGCCATCGGTCCAGCTCTGCGTCACCTCAAACCAGTCGTAGCCTTGTTCGGTGGTCAGGTCGGCAGCGCGCACCAGCGCCCAATCGGCGACACGGCCCGCGGCGCCGACGCCGTTGTAGGTGACACGATAGCGGTTGGATTCGATCCGCTGCTCGGAATACCCCTGCCCGTTCGGGCCCATCTGTGCGCCATAGGGCGCCAGGCTGGCGCAGGCGGTCAGAGCCAGGGCGGAAAGACCGGTCAGGGCGAGGGCGAGACGCTTCATCGGAGGTATCCTTTCAACGACATAGCGCCAAAGCGCGCACGGCGTTCCCTGAAGCGCCCGCGCCCTAAAGACCCAGCGCCGTCTTCAGCTTGGCGAAATCCTCGGGTGGCGGCGCTTCGACCGTCGTCGTCCCGCCTTCGGGATGCGGAAAGCTCAGTTTAGCAGCGTGCAGCATCAGGCGCGGCGCCGGCCCGACCGGCGTGGTCAGGGCGCCGCCGTAGCGCACGTCCCCGATCAACGGCCGACCGATATGGGCCATGTGCACACGCAGCTGATGCATCCGCCCGGTCAGCGGCTCCAGCTCGACCACGGCCCCTTCAGGTCCTGCGGCCAAGGTCCGATAGCGGCTCTGCGACCCTTGCGCGCCCGGCGCGTCAAAGGCGACGACCCGCATATAACTCTCGCGCCCGATTTCCTCGCGGCGCAACGGCGCGTCGATGGTCGCCGCCTTGGGCTCCGGCGCGGCCGACAGCAGGGCCAGATACTGTTTCCTGAAACGCCGCATCTGCAACGCCTTGCCCAGAAAACTGGCCGCCGGCTTGGTTTTGGCCGCCAGGATCACGCCGGAGGTGTCCCGGTCCAGCCGATGCACCAGCTCCGGCCGCTTGCCGTTCGAACGCGCAAACGCCCACAGCAGGTCGTCCAGCGTATGGGCCTTGATCCGCCCGCCCTGGCTGGACAGCCCCGGCGGCTTTGAGAAGGCGATGACGTGCGCATCCTCGTGGATCACCCACGACCGGACGGCGGCGATTTCGTCTTCGGACAAGGCGACGGGCTGGCGGTCGGTCATCGGGGGCTTCTAGAGGTCAGTCCGCCTGGCCGTCCACCGCCATCCGTGCTCGCATCTCGGCCCAGCGCTCCAGACGCGCCTTGACCTTCTCTTCGTGCCCCTCGCCTTTGGGCTTATAGAAGGTGCGACGCTCCATCTCGTCTGGGAAGAAGTTCGCGCCCGAAAAGCCCTCGGCCGTGTCGGGGTCGTATTGATAGCCCTTGCCGTACCCCAGCGACTTCATCAGCTTGGTCGGGGCGTTGCGGATATGGGCGGGCGGCATAAGCGACCCTGTCTCATAGGCCGCCTTCCTGGCCGCCTTGAACGCCTCATAGACCCCGACCGACTTGGGCGCCGTGGCCAGGTGCACCACCGCCTGAGCCAAGGCCAATTCACCCTCGGGACTGCCCAGGAAATCGTAGGTGTCCTTGGCCGCATTGGCGACCAGGATCGACAGCGGGTCGGCCTCGCCGATGTCCTCGACCGCCATCCGCACGATCCGCCGCGCCAGATAAAGCGGGTCCTCGCCCCCGTTCAGCATCCGCGCCAGCCAGTACAGCGCCGCATCCGGGTCCGACCCCCGCACCGATTTATGCAGCGCGGATATGAGGTTGTAGTGTTCTTCTCTCGACTTGTCGTAAGCGGGCGCACGGCGTTGCAGCACGCCCGCCAGCCCTTGAACGTCCAACCGCTCGCCCTCAGGCAGGTCGAACAGCACCTCCGACATCGTCAGCAGATACCGCCCGTCGCCGTCGGCCAGGGCCAGCATCGCCTGCCTCGCCTCGGGCGTCAGCGGCAGAGGCTGTTCCATATGCGCTTCGGCCCGCGCCAGCAGTTGGTCCAGCGCCGCGTCGTCCAGACGTTTCAGCACATAGACCTGGCTACGCGACAGCAGCGCCCCGTTCAGCTCGAAACTTGGGTTCTCGGTCGTGGCCCCGACCAGGGTCACCACGCCTGCCTCGACGAATGGCAAAAACCCGTCCTGCTGGGCGCGGTTGAAGCGGTGGATTTCATCGACGAACAGCAGCGTGCTCTGTCCCGCCGCCCGCCGCATCCGCGCCGCCTCGAACGCTTTTTTCAGGTCGGCGACGCCCGAAAACACCGCGCTGATCGCCTGATATTCGTATCCCGCCGCCTGGGCCAGCAGCCGCGCAATCGTGGTCTTGCCCGTTCCCGGCGGTCCCCACAGGATCATGGATCCCAACCGCCCGGCCTCGATCATGCGCCGGATCGGCCCGCCTGGCCCCAGCAGATGATCCTGCCCCACCACCTCGTCCAGCGTGCGCGGACGCAGGCGGTCGGCCAATGGGGCGTCGGGGGGCAGAATGCCGGAAGCTTCGAACAGGTCGCTCATGGGTGCGACCTATGTAGGCGTTCGCCAAAGGCTTTTCACGCGTCAGTATGGCGAACCGCCACGGAGACCGCCCCATGACCGACGCCAATCCGAACCAGGGTCCGACTTCTGGCGTGACGCCCCACCTGACCATCCCGTCGCGCGGGGCGTCTGCGGCGATCGACTTCTACATCATCGCCTTCGGCGCCGAGGTTCTGGATCGCCGTCTCGCCGACGACGGCGATCGGCTGATGCACGCCCACCTGAGGATCAACGGCGCCAGCGTCATGTTGAATGACGAGTTTCCGGAATACGGCGGTTGCCAAGATGTCCGCCCGGCCGGCGTGACCCTGCACCTTCAGGTCGCCGATCCCGACGCCTGGTGGACCCGCGCCATGACCGTCGGCGGCGCCGAACCCGTTCTGGACATGGCCGACCAATTCTGGGGCGACCGCTACGGCGTCCTGCGCGACCCCTTCGGCCACACCTGGTCGATCGGCGGGCCGACAAAGGCCTGACGATCTATCGCAACACGCCGCGGATCTGACGGCCGCCACGGTTGACGACGACCTCCCACGGCCCGCGACCGGAACTGGCGGCTTCGACATCACGAGCCGAGCCGATCGCGCGGCCATTGATGCTGACGATCAGGTCGTTCTGGCGGAAGCCCGCACGGGCCGCATAGCCACGGCCGGACACGCCGGTCACGATGACGCCCGTCGCGAACGGATCGCCGCCCAAGCGGTCCGCCAGAGCGGGGCTGAGCGCCACGACCTCGGCGCCGGCGAAGGGGCCGGACTGGATCGTCACCCCCTGCTTGGGGTCGGCGTCGCCCGGCAGGGTCTGCACCCGCGTGGTCAGGGTCTGCGCCCGACCGTCGCGCAGAATGGACACCTGCACCTGATCGTTCGGATTGCGCGAGCCGACGCGGTAGTTCAGCCCGTTCTGGTCGTTGATCTCCTGACCATCGACGGCGGTGATGACGTCGCCCTGACGAATGCCGGCGCGCGCGGCCGGACCGTTGGCGTAGACGTCAGTGACGACCAGTCCCTGCGGCCGGCTCAGGCCCAGGCTGCCGGCGATGTCGCCAGTCACAGTGTCGCCCTTCACGCCCAGCCAGGGCCGAACCACAGCCGTCGCGCCGCCCAGGGCGCTGTCGACGACCCGCTTGACCATGGCCGCCGGCACGGCGAAGCCGACCCCGGCCGAGGAGCCCGAGCGCGAGAAGATGGCGGTGTTGATGCCGATCAGATCGCCGTCCATGTCCACCAGCGCCCCGCCCGAATTGCCGGGGTTGATGGCTGCGTCGGTCTGTATGAAGGACCCGCTGTCGGAAATGCCGGTCTCGGTCCGGTTCAGGGCCGAAATGATGCCGTTCGTCACCGTCTGGCCCACGCCGAACGGATTGCCGATGGCCAGGACCAGATCGCCGACCTGCTGCTCTTCCTGATCGTCGATGGCCAGCACCGGCAGCCGATCGCTGACGTTTTCCAGCCTCAGCACGGCGATATCGCTGCGCTCGTCGGCCAGGATGACGGTGGCGGGAAACTCTCGCCGGTCGTTCAGCACCACCTTGATCTGCTGGGCGCCGTCAATGACGTGGTTGTTGGTCACCACGATCCCGTCCGAACGGACGATGACGCCGGAACCCACGGATTCCGCCACCCGCGCCTGGGGAATGCCGCCGCCAAAGAACTGGAAGAAGGGATCGGCCTGCACTCGCTGCACGCTGCGCGCCGAGATATTGACCACGGCTGGCGCAGCCGATCGCACCACGGGCGCGAAGCTGGACTTCATCCCCGCCGCATCGGCCGGGGCGGTGCGCGTCGGCTGGGCGAACTCGCCCTCCTGCGCCTTGGAGTTCGAGGGATTGCCGCACGCCGACAGGGCGAAGGCGGCGGCGAGCACGATCGATCGGGTCTTCATGGGCATCCGAGACTGGGGCATCCGAGACTGGCAAGCGTAGAATGACGCCATTCCGCACCCGGTTTCGGGCCGGATCAAGGCGTGGGACTGTCATCAACGGACAAGCTTTACAGCCGTTCCGTCCGGCCGCCTGCCCGCCATATTTGCCCTTCTCGCGCAGGATCGCTACATCCGGCCAAACCTCCCAATCCGACGAAACCCGAAGGGCGCACCGCACCTCATGGCGCAGCAATATATTTTCCAGATGCAGGGTCTGACCAAGACCTTCCCCGGCGGCCGCAAGATCTTCGAGAACATCTGGCTCAGCTTCTACAACGACGCCAAGATCGGCGTCGTCGGCGTGAACGGTTCGGGTAAGTCCACCCTGCTGAAGATCATGGCCGGCCTGGACAACGAGTTCAACGGCGAGGCCCGCGCCGCCGACGGCATCAAGCGCGGCTATCTGGAGCAGGAGCCCCAACTCGATCCGGCCCTGAACGTGCGTCAGAACGTCGAGGCCTGGTGCGAAGAGAAGCAGTGGGTCAACCGCTTCAACGAAGTCGCCGCCGAACTGGGCGAGAACTACACCGACGAACTGATGGAGGAGATGACCTCCCTTCAGGAAAAGATCGACGCTGGCGACGTCTGGGACATCGACGCCCGGATCGACCAGGCCATGGGCGCCCTGCGCTGCCCGCCCGACGACTGGGAAGTCACCAACCTGTCAGGCGGTGAAAAGCGCCGAGTGGCCCTGGCCCGTCTGCTGCTGTCCAAGCCCGACATGCTGCTGATGGACGAACCGACCAACCACCTGGACGCCGAATCCGTCGCCTGGCTGCAGCACCACCTGGAGAACTTCCCCGGCTGCGTCATCCTGGTCACCCACGACCGCTACTTCCTGGATCAGGTGACCAAGTGGACGCTGGAGCTGGACCGCGGCAAGGGCCACCCGCACGAGGGCAACTACTCCAGCTGGCTGGAGGCCAAGCAGAAGCGCGTCGTGCAGGAGCAGTCGGAATCCGAAGCGCGTCAGCGCGCCCTCACCCGCGAACTGGAATGGGTCCGTTCGGGCGCCAAGGCCCGTCAGGCCAAGTCCAAGGCCCGTCTGGCCGCCTACGAGCGGATGGTCGAGGAACAGGAATCGATGCGCGGCGCCCAGACGCACGCTCACATCCAGATCCCGCCCGGACCGCGCCTCGGCAACGTCGTTCTGGAAGTCGAGGGTCTGCAGAAGTCGTTCGGCGACAAGGTCCTGTTCGACAACCTGACCTTCAAACTGCCGCCCAACGGCATCGTCGGCGTCATCGGCCCGAACGGCGCCGGCAAGTCGACCATGTTCAAGCTGATCACCGGCCAGGAACAGCCAGACGGCGGTTCGATCCGCGTCGGCGAGACGGTCAAACTGGCTTATGTCGACCAGTCGCGCGACGACCTGAAGCCAGACGAAACCATCTGGCAGGCCATCTCGGGCGGCACCGACGTGATGATGGTCGGCAAGCGCGAGATCAACACCCGCGCCTATGTCGGCAGCTTCAACTTCAAGGGCGGCGACCAGCAGAAGAAGGTCGGCCAGCTGTCCGGCGGTGAGCGCAACCGCGTCCATCTGGCCAAGACCCTGGCTTCGGGCGGCAATCTGATCCTGCTCGACGAACCGACCAACGACCTTGACATCGAAACGCTGCAGAACCTCGAAGAGGCTCTGGAAGAGTTCGCGGGCTGCGCCGTGGTCATCTCCCACGACCGCTGGTTCCTCGACCGCCTGGCCACCCACATCCTCGCCTTCGAGGGCGACGGCCATGTGGAATGGTTCGAGGGCAACTTCGAAGCCTACGAACAGGACAAGATGCGTCGCCTGGGCGCCGACAGCATCATTCCCAAGCGCATCCAGCACCAGAAGTTCGGCCGCTGATCGAACTGTGATAGGATGCGGGACATGAACGATCTTCTGTCCCGCATCACTATCGATCCCGCCCAATGCGGGGGCCGCCCCTGCATCCGGGGCATGCGCATCCGTGTGCAGGATGTGCTGGATATGCTGGCAGGCGGGGCAAGCCATGACGAAATTCTGGCCGACTTTCCCTATCTCGAAGCTGACGACATAAGAGCCAGCCTCGCCTACGCCGCAGCCAGCATCGGCGACACCGGCGTGATCGCCGCGTGAACTTCATCGTGGACGCCCAGCTGCCCCTCGCCCTGACCGACTGGCTAAGAGCGCAGGGTCACGCAGCGGACCACGTTTCAGAGCTTCTCACGGTCAGCGCGCCCGACCAGGCGATCTGGTCCCTGGCCAAGGATCAGGATCGGATCGTCATCACGAAGGATCGCGACTTCGCGATTTGGGCGGCGGATCGTCGGTCAGGCCCACAAGTCGTCTGGCTTCGACTTGGAAACGCGACCCGACGCGCCTTGATCGCTTGGCTCGAGCCGAAATGGTCTCAGATCGAGCAGCGCCTTTCGGAAGGCGTACACCTTGTGGAGGTCCGCGCATGACCCAACGCCCCGCCGTTCTCATCATGCAGCGGCATCTCGCCCCGCTCTCGGGATTTCTGGAGAGCGCCTACGACGTCTATCGCTTCTGGGAAGGCCCGCCGATCGAGGCCGCCCACGACATCCGCGTCATGGTCGTCGCCGGCGAGGCGCCGCTGGACACGGCGCTGATCGAACGCCTGCCCAATCTCGACCTGATCGCCTGTTTCACCTCCGGCTATGACGGGATCGACATCGACTGGTGCCGCCAGCGCGGCCTGCCCGTCACCCACGCGCCAGGCGTCAATCACGAAGATGTCGCCGATCACGCCCTGGGCCTAATCCTGGCCGCGCGTCGCCAGATCGCCTCGGGCGACCGTCAGGTCCGCGCTGGCGGCTGGACCTTCGAGACCCGCACCATCACGACGTCGCTCGCCGGACAGAAGCTGGGCATCGTCGGCTTGGGCCACATCGGCAAGGCCGTCGCCGACCGCGCCGAGGCCTTCCGCATGGCGGTCAGTTGGTGGGGGCCACGTCCCCATGACGCCAAATGGCCGCGCGCCGACAGCCTGCTGGCGCTCGCCAAGGCCAGCGACATCCTGGTCGTCGCCTGCAAGGCGGACGAGACCAATCGCGGCCTGATTTCGCGGGACATCATCGAGGCGCTCGGCCCCGACGGCCTGCTGGTCAACGTCTCGCGCGGTCAGGTCGTGGACGAGGACGCCCTGATCGCCGCACTGAGATCAGGGACATTGGGTCAGGCGGCCCTGGATGTCTTCATCGAGGAGCCGACAGATCCAGCCCGCTGGGCCGACGTTCCCAATGTCATTCTGACGCCCCACACCGCCGGGGCCACGACCGCCGGAGTGCAGGGCATGCTGATGCTGCTGATCGAAAATCTTCAGGCGCATTTCGCGGGCGGGCCGCTGAAGACGCCCGTCGTCTGACTTCAGCGGGGACGCTGCGGCCGCTCGTCCGCCGTCACCACGCCGTCGCCGTTCTTGTCCATCGCCTTGAAGGCGGCGGCGAGGCCCACATCGAATTCCTCGCGAGTAATGCGTCCGTCCGCATCGGCGTCGAAGCGCGCCAGCATCCGACCGCCGCGTGCATTGGCCAATTCGCTGGCATCGACCACGCCGTCTTCATTGGCGTCCAGACGATTGAACATCTGGGTCATGCGCGCCTGCATCTGGGCCAGGTTTTCGCGCTCCGGCGGCCGCATCTGACCGCCCATAGGCCGCCCTGACATTTCAGCGGCCGGCGCCTCGGGAAAGTCGCTCTGGGCCAACGCCGGACTGGCGGCGGCGACAGCAAGAGCGGCGATGAACAGGCTACGCATGAGATCACTCCAAGACGGGTCTGCTGGCTTTAACGCGCGCACGAACCATTCCCGTCGATGCGTTTCCAAGAAACCGATTTCACTTGCCAAATCATATAAGGATATCTTTATATGAGCATATGAGTTTGTCCGCCGATCAGACTGTTGAAGCCCTCCGCGCCGCCGGCGAACCCACCCGTTTGCGCCTTTTGTCGCTGCTGGCGGGCGAAGAGTTGTCGGTCATGGAAATGTCCCGCATTCTGGACCAGAGCCAACCTCGGGTGTCGCGCCATCTGAAGTTGATGACCGACGCCGGACTGATCGAACGCTTTCCCGACGGCGCCCGCGTCTATTACCGCCTGTCGCACGACGCCCAGGCGCGCCGGTTGATCGACACGGTGCTGGACATCCTGGCCGAGGATGCCGGCGAGGCCGATCATCGGCGTCTGGACGAGGTCCGCAAGGACCGCGAGGAAGCCGCCGCCAGCTATTTTGAACAGGTCGCGCCCCAGTGGGACCGCCTGCGTTCGCTCTACGTCAGCGAAAGCGCTGTCGAGGCGGCGCTGGAACAGGCTGTGGGTCCCGGGCCCTTCGAACGGGTCGTCGATCTGGGCACAGGTTCGGGCCGGATGCTGACCCTGTTCGGCAAGAAGGCCAAGATGTCAGTCGGGCTGGACCTCAGCCAGAACATGCTGAACATCGCCCGCACCAACGTTACCAAGGCGGGCGTGGAGCAGGTCGAACTGCGACACGGCGATATCTTCGCCACCCGCCTTCCCGCCGCCAGCGCCGATCTGGTGATCGTCCATCAGGTGCTGCACTACCTGTCCGATCCGTCCGCCGCCGTCGCCGAGGCCTCGCGTCTGGTCAGCCCGGGCGGTCGCCTGGTCATCATCGACTTCGCCCCGCATGACTTCGAACATATGCGTGAGGCGCATCAGCATCGGCGCCTCGGCTTCGCCGACAGCGAGATCAACGGCTGGCTGCTCGACGGCGGCCTGACGCCATCGGCCCCCATCGCCCTGCCCCACGACGCCGAGGGCCTGACCGTGACCATCTGGACGGCGGAACGCCGCGTCCAGGACAGAAAGACCGCCTGATGGCCTCCTCCGCCTCCCTCAACCTGGCCGACGCCCGCGCCCTGCTGCTGTCGCCGCTTGGCCCGGTGGCCCGCGCCGGATCGAACCGCGACGCCGTGCGCGTTTCGTTCGAATTCTTTCCGCCCAAGACCGATGAGGCCGAGGCCAACCTGTGGAAGGCGATCCGCCGTCTGGAGCCTCTCAACCCCGCCTTCGTCTCGGTTACCTACGGCGCCGGCGGTTCAACCCGCGAGCGGACGCACCGCACGGTCCAGCGCATTATCACGGAAACTTCGCTGCGCCCTGCCGCCCACCTGACCTGCGTCGAGGCCAGCCGTGACGAGGTCGATGAGGTCATCGAAGGCTACAAGACCATCGGCGTCGATCACATCGTGGCGCTGCGCGGCGATCCGCCCGGCGGCGCTGGTATCGGCGGGGTCTATCAGCCGCGCGCCGACGGCTATGCCAACGCCACGGAACTGACCGCCGCCATCAACCGCATCGGAGGATTCGACGTCACGGTCGGCGCCTATCCCGAACGCCACCCCGAAAGTCCCTCCATCGATCACGACATCGACGTGCTGAAGGCCAAGGTGGACGCCGGCGCCACGCGCGCGGTCAGCCAGTTCTTTTTCGACATCGACGCCTTCTTGAGGTTCCGCGACCGGGTGCGTGCGGCGGGCGTCACCATCCCGCTGATTCCCGGCGTCATGCCGGTGTCCAACTTCGCCGGTCTTCAGCGGATGTGCGGCGCGTGCGGCGCCAGCATCCCCGACTGGCTGAAGGCGCATTTCGACGGCCTGGACGACGATCCTGAGACCCGCAAACTGCTGGCCGCCTCGGTCGCCGCCGAGACCTGCGCGCGTCTGCAGGAAGAGGGTTTCTCGGACTTCCACTTCTACACCCTGAACCGCGCCGACCTGGTCTATGCGATCTGTCGCGTTCTGGGCGTGCGCGAGGTCTCGCAATGATGCCGACGAGCAAATCCTCCCCCGCCCCCTTGCGGGGGAGGGGGACCACGAAGTGGTGGAGGGGGCGACCCCATACACCTGCGTGTGAAGTCGCCCCCTCCACCACCCTTCGGGCGGTCCCCCTCCCCCGCTTCGCTTCACTCGCAGGGGAGGATCACACATGACCCGCGCACAACGCATCGCCGCCCTGCATCAGGCGGCCAAGGAGCGCATCCTGGTCCTCGATGGCAGTTGGGGTGTCATGATCCAGCGTCGCGGGCTAGACGAAGCCGACTTCCGCGCCGACCGCTTCGTCGGAGCCAACGGCTATGACGAGAAACACCAGATGAAGGGGAACAACGACATCCTCTGCATCACCCGGCCGGATGTCATCGCCGACCTGCACGACCAGTATTTCGCGGCCGGCGCCGACATTTCCGAGACCAACACCTTCTCCGGCACCACCATCGCCCAGGAGGACTATGCCCTGGACGCCCAGGCGGTGTGGGACATCAATCTGGAAGGCGCCAAACTGGCCCGCGCCTCGGCTGACCGCTGGACCGCCAAGGAGCCGCACAAGCCGCGCTTCGCCGCCGGCTCCATCGGCCCGCTGAACAAGATGCTGTCGATGTCGTCCGACGTGAACGACCCCGGCGCCCGCAGCGTGACCTTCGACCAGGTCTATGAGGCCTATCGCCATCAGGTGAAGGCGCTGAACGAAGGCGGGGTCGATCTCTATTTGATTGAAACCATCACCGACACGCTGAACTGCAAGGCCGCGATCAAGGCGATCAAGGATTTGGAAGACGAGGGGCTAGACGCCCTGCCCATCTGGATCAGCGGCACCATCACCGATCGCTCGGGCCGCACCCTGTCGGGCCAGACGGCTGAGGCCTTTTGGAACAGCGTGCGCCACGCCAAACCCTTCGCCGTCGGTTTCAACTGCGCCCTGGGCGCCGACCTGATGCGACCCTTCATCGCCGAGCTGAGCCGCGTCGCCGACACCCTGGTCGCCGCCTATCCCAACGCCGGCCTGCCCAACGCCATGGGCCAGTACGACGAGGAACCGCACGAGACCGCCCACTTCATCGAGGAATGGGCCGCCTCCGGCTTGGTCAACATCGTCGGCGGCTGCTGCGGCACGACGCCGGACCACATTCGTCACGTCGCCGAAGAGGTCGCGCCGCTAAAGCCCCGCGCCATCCCTGAACGGTTGGTGGCCTTGCGCCTGAGCGGCCTCGAACCTTTTGAATTGGTAGCGTAAGTGCGTCCTGTCTTCATCAACGTCGGCGAACGGACCAACGTCACCGGCTCGGCCAAATTCCGCAAGCTGGTGGTCGAGGGCGACTATTCCGCCGCGCTGGATGTCGCTCGCCAACAGGTCGAGGCCGGCGCCCAGATCATCGACGTCAATATGGACGAGGGGCTGCTCGACGGCGCCGTCGCCATGCGGACCTTCCTGAATCTGATCGCGGCCGAGCCCGACATCGCCCGTGTGCCGGTGATGATCGACAGCTCCAAATGGGAGGTGATCGAGGCGGGCCTGAAGTGCGTTCAGGGCAAGCCCATCGTCAACTCGATCAGTATGAAGGAGGGCGAACAGGCCTTCCGTGACCATGCGATCAAATGCCTGCGTTACGGCGCCGCCGTCGTGGTCATGGCTTTCGACGAGGTGGGTCAGGCCGACACCGCCGCGCGCAAGATCGAAATCTGCACCCGCGCCTACAACATTCTGGTCAACGAGGTCGGCTTCCCGCCCGAGGACATCATCTTCGACCCCAACATCTTCGCCGTGGCGACCGGGATTGAGGAGCATGACAACTACGCCGTCGATTTTATCGAGGCGACGCGGGAGATCAAACGCACCCTCCCCTATGCCCGCGTCTCGGGCGGGGTGTCAAACGTCTCGTTCAGCTTCCGCGGCAACGAGCCGGTGCGCCGCGCGATCCACAGCGTCTTCCTGTATCACGCCATCAACGCCGGGATGGACATGGGCATCGTCAACGCCGGCGACCTGCCTGTCTATGACGACATCGACGCCGAACTGCGCGAGGCGGTCGAGGATGTGATCCTGAACCGGCCGCAGCGGACCAATGTCTCGAACACCGAGCGTCTGGTCGACATGGCGCCCCGCTACAAGGGCGAGAAGGGTCAGGCCCGCGTCGTCGATCTGAAATGGCGCGAACAGCCGGTCGGCAAGCGGATCGAACACGCCCTGGTCAACGGCATCACGGAGTTCATCGAGGCCGACACCGAAGAGGCGCGCCTGGCGTCCGAGCGCCCGCTGCACGTCATCGAAGGCCCGTTGATGGACGGGATGAACGTGGTCGGCGACCTGTTCGGCTCGGGCAAGATGTTCCTGCCGCAGGTGGTGAAGTCCGCCCGCGTGATGAAACAGGCCGTCGCCTGGCTGGAGCCCTTCATGGAGGCCGAAAAGGCCGGCAAGCCTCGCGAGCAGGCGGGCCGCATCCTGATGGCGACCGTCAAGGGCGACGTCCACGACATCGGCAAGAACATCGTCGGCGTCGTGCTGCAATGTAACAACTACGAGGTCATCGACCTGGGCGTCATGGTCCCGGCCGACCGTATTCTGGACGAGGCCAAGGCCCACAACGTCGACATCATCGGTCTTTCGGGCCTGATCACCCCGTCTCTGGACGAAATGGTCTTCGTGGCCTCGGAGATGGAGCGGCGCGGCTTCGACATCCCCCTGCTGATCGGGGGCGCAACCACCAGCCGCACCCATACGGCGGTCAAGATCGAGCCCGCCTATCGCCGGGGCTCGACCACCTATGTCGTCGATGCGTCGCGCGCCGTCAGCGTCGTTTCGGGCCTGCTGTCCAAGACCGATCGCGCGAAGAACGAAGCCGCCACCCGCGACGAATACATCCGCATCCGCGAGCAATATGCCCGCGGCCAGGAGGTGAAGGCCCGCGCCACCCTGGCGCAGGCGCGCGAGAACCGTTTCCGCATCAACCCCGACCAGCCCATGCCCGGCAAGCCGGCCTTCCTCGGCGTGAAGGCGTTCGATGCCTGGAACCTGCAGGATCTGGCCGACCACATCGACTGGACTCCCTTCTTCGCCAGTTGGGAGTTGATCGGCCGCTATCCGCTGATCCTCGACGACGAGATCGTCGGCGAGGCCGCGCGTGACCTGTTCGCCGACGCGCAAGTCATGCTGAAGCGGATCATCAACGAAAAGTGGTTCACGGCCAAAGGCGTCGTCGGCTTCTGGCCCGCCCGCGCCGACGGCGACGATGTCATCGTCTACGCCGACGAAGGCCGCGACACGGAGGTCGCCCGCTTCCACACCCTGCGCCAGCAGATCAAGAAGTCGAACGGCAAGCCGAACCTGGCCCTGTCCGACTTCATCGCGGATGAGGGCGACGACTATATCGGCGCCTTCGCCGTCACCGCCGGTCACGGCGAGCTGGAGATCGCCAAACGGTTCAAGGACGCGGGCGACGACTATTCCGCCATCCTCGCCACCGCCTTGGCCGACCGCCTGGCCGAAGCCTTCGCCGAACGGCTGCACAAGGAGGTCCGCACCACCCTGTGGGGCTATGCCGCCGATGAGACGGCCGACATCGATGCGCTGATCGCCGAACAGTATCAGGGCATCCGGCCCGCCCCCGGCTATCCGGCCCAACCCGATCACACGGAAAAAGCCACGCTATTCCGCCTGCTTCAGGCCGAGGATAATGCCGGCATGGCCCTGACGGAAAGCTTCGCTATGACGCCGCCGGCCTCGGTTTCGGGCCTCTATTTCGGCCATCCAGGCAGCCACTATTTCGGCGTCGGCAAGATCGATCTGGACCAGATCGAGGACTACGCCCGGCGCAAGGGCTGGGACGTCGCCACCGCCGAACGCTGGCTGGCCCCCATCCTCAACTACGACCCCTACGCCGCCAGACGCGAAACGGCGGCTTGAGCCGGGCTCAAGCCGCCGTCCGTTATCGGATAAACGCCGAACCGATCAGTTGATGCCGACGCTCTCCAGCGTGGCGGGCGGCGTGGTGATGTTGTCGCGCAGGCGACGCGCGGCGTGCTCGCACCGGCCCGGCAGACCAAAGAACAGGCCGAACGACTGGCTGCGCGCCTCGGCGTCGGGATTCGCCATCAGCGGCGCCCACTGCGCCTTGACGGCGGCGACGGCCTGCTCGGCCTCGGCCTTCGAAGCCGCCGACTGGCGCGGCGCGGCCGCCGCCAGGGCGCTGCGGAAATCCTGGGCTTCGAGACGGCCCAGACGCACCAGTTCGACATCCTCCGGCGCGCGCGACGTCAGCGTCTCGCCCAGATCGGCATGGCCCGTTACCAGGGCATCGCACCACGCCACCAGCGGATAGTCGGCGCTCGGTGCGCCCCGCGGCAACGGCCGTGCATAGGCGATGGCTTCGCGCGTCTTCACCGCATCGGCGGTCTCGCCCGAGCGATTACCCGTCACGATCGGCCCGTCCTGAGTTTGAGCGACCGCCGCGCCGGCGGCCAGCAACGACAGGACCGACAGTCCGGGAACGACAAATTTCAGCATGATCTTCCTTGAAGGAGCGCGCCGCAAACCGGCGACGATCCGTAACGCTCGCCCGCCCGAATGGTTTTTCTACGGCGCCGCTTAAACGAAAAAGGCGGCGGAGCGTTGCTCCGCCGCCTCAGTCTAATTTACCGCCGCAGCTTAGAAGCGGTAGCGCAACCCAAAGCGCAGCGAGCGCGGCGATTGGTATGTGCGAGCTAACCCATAAGTAGCTGCACGGCTTACGTTATCAACGCGAGACACGCCTTGTTCAACAACGCGCGTAACCTCGTCGTTGTCGAACAGATTGAAGATATCAATCGTCCCCACCAACTCACCGCGACCTTCTTCCTTGAATAACGTGAACGCTGCATTCACATCAAAGTTGTAGGTCCAATCGGTTTCGCCCTGAGATCCACGAGGCGTAGCAATATTGGCGTTGCCAGCACCGATCGGGCAGAACCAAGCAGACGGGGTGCCCGCCGGATCCGGAGCCAAGATATCTGCGCTAGCAGGTGCGTAACCAATGCAACCGAACTTGCGCCCCGACTGAGCCGTGAAGTTACCACCAAGCGAGATGGCGTCATTCACTTGGTACGAACCGTAGAGCTTAACAGTGTGACGACGGTGGTTGGGCAGATAGCCTTCGGCTCCGATCGTGTTCGTGTAGTGGTCGAAGTCTTGGGTAATCGACGTATCCGTCTGACCGACGTCAGATTTGATCGCGCCCTCATAGTTTCCGTAGGAACGACCCAGTGTGTAGGAACCCGCGAGCGACCAAACCCCATCAAATGGACGATTGAACGTGAATTCCAACGCCTGATATTCGCGTTCAACCTCGGGGAACCGGAGATCATCTGCGGTCAATGTGATGGTTTGCGGGTTATAGGCCGCGCTACCGGGTGCGTCACCCTGCAGGTCCAGGTAGACAGTCGCTTCATCGCCCGGATTGAACAGCACGTACGGGAAGATGCTGGAGAAATCGGTCGGCGTTTCGCCACCCGGATTGCAAAGAGCTAGTTGGTTGGTCCGGGCACAGTAGCGATAAACAGCATCACCGATCGCCGTATCCTCGATCGCGCTTTCGAGATTGCGATGAATGTAACGCACGCCTGCCGACCAGTCGCCGAGCCAGCCGTCGGTCTGGAACGACTTCTCATATCCCAAAATAAACTCGCGCTCGTACATGGGCTTGAGATCGGCTTCCGCCACCGTGCGCGGATCGGGTACGGTCGGCGGGCTCAGATAAACCGGATCACCAAGCTGGGCGCCGAGTTGGGGTGTGCCGTCCGAATTCAGGACGAGAGCGCCAGCTGCGTCACGAACCGCACGGAAGTAACGGTCTTCGAACAGCTCGCCAGAGGATGCACGAATAGAGGTGTTGCTAGCGATGGGTAGATAGTAGTCGCCCATAGATCCATAAACGCGGTCAGTGCCGTTGCCGCGCGGATCCCAGTTGAAGCCAAGGCGCGGGGCCCATTGATCATCGACCTTAATGTAGCTTTGGCCAGCTTTATTCTTGTAGTCGTAAATATCGTTCCGGACACCAAGTTGGACGCTGAGGTTCGGCGTAATGTTCCAGGCATCTTGGATATAAATCGCAGACTGTTGCGACTCGAAAGCACCGCTGGAGCTATAGATGCGGCGGCGAACACAGCCGTCAGGCCCAGCATTACGAGAACCGCAATCCGTTGCACCAGCAGTACCCGTTGGGCGCCCGGCGTAATAAAGAGCACCACCAGAGTACTGGGTCGCAGCCGTACTTACGGCATCCTCGCGATCATATCCGATACGGAAGTGGTGATCGCCAAACAGATTGACGTAGAAGTCGGCATCAACACGATATGTCTCGCGCTTGTCTTCACCCGCAGCGTTGAAAGGCCCGCCAAAGCGACCGTTCGTCAGCCAAACATAACCCGCCGCCGGAACCGTGCGGTTCGGATAGTAATCGCGGACCCCAGCGATGTCGATATTATCGCCATAGTCGCGCTGATTTGCGTCGATCTTGCCGTAAAGGGCCGAAAGCGTGAACCAATTCGTGAACACGCCAGTATACTTATAGATCTGGTTGACGCCGCCCGCTTCGGAATAAGAGGTTGGCAGATCGGAGCGAACAAAACCGTCACGAGTGAAGTTGTAGCTCAGATTGTCAATCGTCTGCTTGTCCGAGAACACTGTAGCTTCGAGTCGGTGATTCTCATTAAGCACGAAGTCAAACTTCGCCAGCCAACGCGGATCGTTGGAAATCGACCGAGCTTGAGTGCCCGTCGATGCCGTAAAGTCGCTAAATGTAACGCCGCCACGCGAGTCGCTGTCGCGGCCGTTGTAAACGCCGAAGAAGAACACGTGATCTTTGATGATGGGACCGCTGGCCCATACTGAGTATTCTTTCTGCTCGGACGCCGAATAAGCGTTGAACACCTGACCACCGGCACTGCCGCTCGCGCCCGGCGTGTAAGCAAGACCCCTGGTGCCGCGCAAGGAGTCAGGCGTCCAGAACAAGCTGGCGCCCCCTTGGAACTCATTGCTACCTGAGCGCGTGACCAAGTTCACAACGCCACCAGTGGCTCTACCGTACTCTGCTTGGTAACCACCTGTCTTGACGTCAACAGACTGAATAGCGTCGAAGGGCAGATCGGCATAGCCGAGGAAGTTACGCTGGTCGGTGACGTTGAGACCGTTAATGTAATAAGCGCTTTCCGCCGCCGACGTGCCGGAGAATCCCGTGAGAGACTGCGATCGACGAGCACTGGCGTTGATCGATGCATCCGGCGCAGTGGCGCCGGGCGACAACTGAGTCACGGCGTTGATGCTACGACCAACCGGTACACGGTTAGCAAGATCTTGCACGTTTACAGAGAGGCCAGTGTCTGTTGCGTTGAAGGCCTGCACACGCCGCGCCCCGGTGACCACGATGTCACCAAGAGAAGTCGCCTCAGATCCGTCTGTAACAGTGAAGGTATAGGCCGATGTACCCGTTCCGACGCTAATGTTATCATTTGCGGAACCAGCCGAACTGGAAATCGCTACAGCATAGCTGCCGACCGGAAGAGCGGGGATGCGGAAGGATCCGTTAGCATCCGTCGTCGTCGACCGGACAGAACCCTGATTCGAAGTGACTGACACTGCGGCACCCGAGACGCGCGCGCCCGAGGCGTCAGCCACTGTACCCGACAGAACGCCGCTGGTGTAGTCTTGCGCCGAGGCGACGGTCGGCGTGAGTAGAGCTGCAGCGGGTACCGCAGCGACCGCCATCATGGCCGCACTGCCGATCATGGTCGAATGGAGTAGTAGCTGCTTGATATTCAGCGTCATGAAAGAATTCCCCTTCCTTCGACGCGCCCACGTTTTCGCAGGCAGCGACACGAATCTCATGCGAAGGCATGATTGGATGCACCCTAGGGCGTTCTGTCGCAGTCTGAATAGATTAGAACGTCTACGTCATGCTCTTACTCTTTGTCATGTCGCAATCCTGCCACACACCTGTCACTTACCCTACAATGTGCGGATTTCTCGCGCCGCATAGGGCGCGGGCTCTGGCGTGCAGGAGGCGGCGATCAGTTGCACCGCGGCGAGACACAGGATCGCCGCCGCGACGAACGGAAGCCGATTTGATACAGCGTTGGCGATCGAACGGGCCATTGTGGGCGCTCCAGGCATGATTACCGAGACGTTAACGCAAGCGCTGCGCCAGAAGCCGAGCTGGCCATGATCCCGTTCGTGAGGGCGTTCGACTTCGCCTATGGGCGGCGCGATCAGGTGTCGCCGTTGATCCAGCGGGTGATCGCCGACAATCCGGGGCCTTTCACCTTCACCGGGACGGGGACCTATATCGTCGGCCGGCCGGAGGCAGGCGCCGAGGTCGCGGTGATTGATCCGGGGCCGCTGGATCAGGCGCATCTGGCGGCGCTGATGGCGGCGGTCGAAGGGCGGCGGGTCAGCCATGTGCTGGTGACGCATACGCATCGGGATCATGCGCCGCTGGCCCGGCCGTTCGCCGACGCGACCGGAGCACGGATTTGGGCGGCCCGGCCTCCGGTGCGGGAAACACATGCGTCGGGTGCATTGGACGAGGATGAAGATGCCGACTTCGCGCCCGACGTGGTGCTGACGGGCGGCGAGATGATCGCGGGCGACGGCTGGACGATCGAGGCGATGTTCACGCCCGGCCATGCGTCAAATCACATGGCCTTCGTCCTGCGCGAGGAGAACGCCCTGTTCTCCGGCGACCATGTGATGGGATGGTCGACGACAGTCGTGGCGCCGCCGGATGGGAACATGCGCCAGTATATGGCCAGTCTGGACGCGGTGATCACACATGACTTCGACGTGCTGTGGCCGACGCACGGGGCGCCGGTGACGCAGGTGCGGCCGTTTCTGGAGGCCTATCGCGCGCACCGGCTGGAGAGGGAGGCGCAAGTGCTTCAGCGGCTTGCGGCGGGGGATCGCACGATCGGGGAGATGGTCCCGGTTCTGTACGCCGCCGTCGATCAGCGGCTGTGGCCGGCCGCTTCGCTGTCGGTGCTGGCGCATCTGATCAAGCTGGTGGAGGACGGTGCGGCGATGAGTGATGGCGCGCCCGGCCTGTCGGCGCAGTTCCAGCTGGCTTAGCGTCCCGCCTCCAGGTTTCGCGTAATTTTCGCGGCGAGGCGGCAGGTGGCGCCGCCGTCGGGACGGCTGCCGCGCGCGGTGACGCGGATGTCGGTGCGGCCGGGGCGGATGCGAACGACCGCGTCGGTGGCGAAGCCGAACCAGGCGCCGGCATGCACGGCCTCGACCTGGAAGGTTGTGGCGCGGGTGACGACGAAGCCGGCGTCGACCAGCGCCGAGGTCGCCTGCTGGGCCAGGACCTGGGTCGGGATGGCGTCCACACCGTCACAGGTCTGCGGCGCGCCGCTGCGCGGGCCGGCGGCGCGCGGCAGGCCCGGCGGCTCGTCAAGATTGGTGCTGACGTCACGCGGATGGGGCGTCGCATCCTGGCCCTGACGCAGCACGAAGCCGGCGACGGTCCCGCCCGCCAGGACCAACGCCGCCAGAGCATAAATCCCCCTGCCCTTCAGATCGCGCAGCGCCAGCACCGTCGCCGTCAGCGCCGCCGCCAGACCTACCCAGGCCAGGATGCGCGCCACGGTCCAGGTCAGCAGGTCGTAACCGATCGCCAGATCGAGACCGCCGAACCGCGTCGCCGTAACAGCCGCCACGACCAACACAAAGGGCGCCGCCGCAAGCGCCGTCAGCCAGGGCAGAATGGCGGGAACGGGCTTTCTGGTCGGCATTCAGGCTCCGGTTCTAGGGTCAGGCGCCAGATCAGGCAGCGGTCGGCAGACGATAGTCCTTCATCCGGTCGCGCAGAAGCTTCTTGTCGATCTTGCCGGTCGCGCCCAGCGGAATGTCGTCCACGGCGACCACATCGTCGGGCATCCACCATTTGGCGATCTTGCCGGTCAGGAAGTCCAGATGCTCCTGCTTGTCCAGCATCTCGTCGGGTTTCAGCTTCAGGATCAGCACGGGCCGTTCGTCCCATTTGGGGTGGGCCGCGCCGATGACGGCGGCGATCTCGACCTTGGGGTGACCCACGGCGATGTTCTCGATCTCGATGGAGCTGATCCACTCGCCGCCCGACTTGATCACGTCCTTGGCGCGGTCGGTGATCTGCATGAAGCCCAGGTCATCGACCGTGGCCACATCGCCGGTGTCGAAGAAGCCTTCGTCGTCCAGGATCGAGCCGTCTTCCTTGAAGTAGGCGCGGCTGATCGTCGGCCCCTTGACCATCAGACGACCGAAGGTGGCGCCGTCGTGAGGCAGTTCGGCGCCCGCCTCGTCCTTCAGCTTCAGCTCGACGCCCAGCGGCGGCACGCCCTGCTTCAGGCGGTATTTCATCTGCTCGTCATACGAGAGCTTCAGGATTTCGGGCGGCAGGTTGGCGATGGTGCCGATGGGCGAGGTCTCGGTCATGCCCCAGGCATGGGTGACCTCGACGCCGAAATCGTCCTGGAAGCCGCGGATCAGGCTTTCGGGGCAGGCCGAGCCGCCGATCAGTACGCGTTTCAGCGTCGAGAAGCCCAGACCGTTCTGTTTCATGTGGGCGAACAGCCCCTGCCAGACGGTCGGCACGGCGGCCGAGAAGGTGACGCCCTCCTGTTCGATCAGCTCATAGATCGACTGACCGTCCATCTTGGCGCCCGGCATCACCAGCTTGGTGCCGGCGGCGGGGCCTGCGAAGGCGATGCCCCAGGCGTTGGCGTGGAACATCGGCACGACCGGCAGGATCACCTCCTTGGGCGTGGCGCCCATCACCGTGGCCTGAAGGCCCATGAAGGTGTGCAGGAAGTTGGAGCGGTGCGAATACAGCACCCCCTTCGGATTGCCCGTCGTGCCGGAGGTGTAGCAGAGGCCGCAGGCCGTCTGTTCGTCGAAGTCGCCCCAGACCACGTCGGTCGATTGCCCGGCGATCGCGTCCTCATAGGCGACGGCCTTGGGCAGCTTCGTCTGCGGCATATGGGCGGCGTCGGTCATGATGACGACGCGCTCGACCTTGGGGATATGCGGCAGGATGGCTTCCAGCAGCGGCACGAAGGTCAGGTCGACGAAGATGATCCGGTCTTCGGCGTGATTTATGATGTAGACGAGCTGTTCGGGGAACAGACGCGGGTTCAGGGTGTGGCACACCCCGCCGATGCCCATGATTCCGTACCAGGCCTCGATGTGGTTGGCGGTGTTCCAAGCCAGGGTGGCGACGCGGTCGCCCGGCTTGATCCCCCAATCCTTCAGGGCGCTGGACACGCGTTTGGCCCGCTCGTGGATCTGGGCGTAGGTCGTGCGGACGATGGGCCCCTCGACCGAGCGCGTCACCACTTCGCGCTCGCCATGCCAGTTTTTGGCGTGGTCGATGATCTTGTCGACCGTCAGCGGCCAGTCCTGCATCAAGCCCAGCATGTCGTATCCTTGTCCCTTGGATGCGTCTGCTTTGATGCGACGCTTGAGCGGACGCTAACATCGGTGATCGGCGATAAGCAACGTGACCCAACGTCAACTGGGGCGTCAGCCACGGCGCGGCGGATCGTCGCCGGTGGCGCTGGCGGCGCGACCGCTCTAGAAGGCCGCCCATGACCATATTGATCGCGATCACGGGGGGCTCCGGCTCCGGCAAAAGCACACTGGCGGAGGCGCTGGTTTCGGCCCTGCCCGAAGGGTCGGCCGTGCTGGTGCGCGAGGACAGCTATTACAAGGACGCGGCCTCCCTGCCCGGCTTCGACGCCGCGACCTTCGACTTCGACGATGTCACCGCGCGCGATCACGACCTGATGATCGCGGACCTGAAGGCATTGAAGGCCGGGCGCGCGGTGACGGCGCCGGTCTATTCCTTCATCCACCACGGCCGCGAGCCGGGCGGCGAGCCGATCCCGGCGGCCGAGGTGGTGATCGTCGAGGGCACGCATGTTCTGTGCACCCCCGACCTGACCGCCCTGTTCGACATCCGGGTCTTCGTGGACACGCCGGCCGACATCCGCTTCATCCGCCGCCTGCTGCGCGACCAGGCCGAGCGGGGCCGATCGGCGGATTCGGTCGTGGCGCAATATCTGGCGACGGTGCGTCCGGGCCACGAACGCCTGACCGAACCGTCGCGCACCCACGCCGACTTCATTGTCGCCGATGCGACGGCGGCGGTGCGTCTGGAAGATCCCCAGGCCGTGGTGCGTCTGGCGGCTCCGGTCCTGGCCCATCCGCTGCTGCAGGCGCTGCTGGACGATTAGGATTACAGGTCTCAGATGCGGTCTGGCCTATCTGTCCGCCGCGTGATCGTGAGGATGAAACTGCGCCCTTAGCAGCCCCCTCAACCGTCGTTACGCCAGCCCACTTCTCCTGTGTGTAGTGAGGACCGCTTAGATCAGTCCCGCCAGCGGCGACGACGGGTCGGCATACATCCGCTTGGCCATTCGGCCGGCCAGATAGGCGTCGCGGCCGGCGATGACGGCGTGCTTCATGGCGCGGGCCATGCGGATTGGGTCCTTGGCCCCGGCGATGGCGGTATTCATCAGGACGGCGTCGCAGCCCAGCTCCATCGCGCGCGTCGCGTCCGAAGCCGTGCCGACGCCCGCATCGACCAGCACCGGCACCTTGGCCTGTTCGACGATGAGGCGAACATTGACCTCGTTCTGGATGCCGAGCCCTGAGCCGATCGGGGCGGCGGCGGGCATGATGGCGGCGGCGCCGGCGTCTTCCAGCCGCTTGGCCATCACCACGTCGTCGGTGCAATAGACCATGACGTCGAAGCCGTCCTTGATCAGCAGATCCAGCGCCCGCAGCGTCTCGATCATGTCGGGATACAGGTGGGCGGTGTTGGACAGCACCTCCAGCTTGACCAGGCTCCACCCGCCGGCCTCGCGCGCCAGGCGCAGGGTCCGCACCGCATCCTCGCCGGTGAAACAGCCGGCGGTGTTGGGCAGGAAGGTGAAGCGGTCCGGCTTCACATAATCGACCAGCATCGGCTGGGTCGGGTCGGACAGGTTCACACGCCGCACGGCGACGGTCACGATCTCGGCCCCGGCCGCCTCGGCGGCGGCGGCGTTCTGGGCGTAGTCGGCGTATTTGCCGGTGCCCACGATCAGACGGGAATTGAAAGTGCGGCCGGCGACGGACCAGGTTTCGTTGGCTGTATCGGTCATGAGTGCTGACCTACGCGCCCAGGCCGCCGAGCGAAAGGTCGCAAGCATCACACCGCGTTGCGAGAGACCATCGAATAGACTAAACTAAGTGGACTAAGTTCAATGGAGACATGTCATGGAGACGGTCAACATCCATCAGGCCAAGACGCATCTGTCCCGCCTGATCGAAAAGGCGGCGAAGGGCGAACCCTTCATAATCGCCAAGGCCGGCAAGCCGATGGTGAAGGTAACGGCCATTGAGCATGACGCGCCGGTAGACACCTCGCGCCGATTTGGATTCATGAAGGGTGAAATCCAGGTGCCTGACGATTTCGACACCATGGGACAGGCCGAGATCGAGGCGATGTTCTACGGCGATGGCGTCCATGAGGACGGCTCCGGCCGATGAAGTTACTGATCGATACGCATCTTCTACTTTGGGCGTCTGAGGATCGTGCGCGCCTTCCCGTTCAGGCCGCCGATTTGATGGCCGATCCTGACAACGATCTGATCTTCAGCGCCGTCAACATCTGGGAGATCGTCGTCAAGCGCGGGCTTAATCGCGCCGACTTCGGTGTCGATCCCCTCGCCTTTCGCCGACGGCTTCTAGCGGCCGGTTACGAAGAAATCCCGGTGACAAGCCTGCATACTTTGGAACTGAGCGGACTACCGTTGATCCACCGTGACCCGTTTGATCGTCTGCTGATCGCGCAGGCTATAGCCGAGAGCGCGCAACTGGTGACTGCAGACGGTCAGATCGCCTTCTATCCCGGCCCCATCCTCAAGGTCTGATTATCCGCCGCCGACGAACTGAACCAGCTCGATACGGTCGCCTGCGGCCACCGGCGTGACGGCGTGCAGGGACTTCGGTACGATCTCGAGATTGCGTTCGACGGCGACCTTGCGCGGGTCCAGCGACAGTTCCTCGACCAGGGCCAGGATGTTGTCGGCCTGCACCTGGCGCGGTTCGCCGTTGAGATGGATCTGGTACACGCGCATTCTCCCTGGGCCTTCGCGCGTCAGATAAAGCCTGACGGGCCGCTTCGCCAGACTGTGCGCTCAGCCCGCCTCGAACAGGAAGGCGCCGATCGCGACGGCCAGGGCCGCGAAGGTCGCCACCACGGTTCTCAGGATCAGTTTGCCGTCCTGGCGCATCCTCGGCGCTCCCTAGGCTGTCCCGACCAGGGACGATGGCGGGCGGCGCTGCGAAATCCACGCCATCGCACATAACGTCGGGGAAGGTTCGACGCCGCCAGCGTTTGACCCACGCCCTGCGTCCGCTAAAAGGCCCCTCTTGCGCCGCGCGGCGCCGGATCGATTCTGGAACCATGGCCGAAACGCCCGTCATTCATGTGCTGAACGGCCCCAATCTGAACCTGCTCGGGGTTCGGGAGCCGGACATCTATGGCCGCGACACCCTGGCGGACATCGAACAGCGATGCGTCAGGGCGGCCGGCGAGGCGCAGATCGTGTTTCGTCAGACCAACCACGAAGGCGTGCTGGTCGACTGGATCCAGCAGGCGCGCGAAGGCGCTCACGCCCTTATCCTCAATCCGGCGGCCTACGGGCATACGTCGGTGGCGCTGCACGATGCGGTGAAGACGCTGTCGATCCCGGTGATCGAGTTGCATCTGTCCAATCCGGCGGCGCGCGAGGCTTTTCGCCATCACTCCTATGTGTCCTCCGCGGCGACCGGCGTCATCGCCGGCTTCGGCGCGGCGGGCTATGAACTGGCCGTCCAGGCGGCCCTCACCCAGGTTCGGGAACGCGGCTGAGCCCCGTCCCGTTTATCGAAGACCACGAAAGACAAGGCGCAACTCCAATGGCCGATGACAAGAAACACGCCGAAATCGACGCCGCCCTGGTTCGCCAGCTGGCCGAAATCCTGAACGAGACCGATCTGACGGAAGTCGAGGTCGAGCGCGGCGAACTGCGCATCCGCGTGGCGCGCGAAGTCACCGTCAACGCCGCCCCGGTCCAGTACGCCGCCGCCCCCGCTCCGGTCGCCGCTGCGCCCGCCGCCGCTGCTGCGCCGGCCGCCATGCCGTCGGATCTCGCCACCATCGTCGCCCGCGCCGGCGAAGAGGTGAAGTCGCCGATGGTCGGCACCGCCTATCTGCAGGCCTCGCCGGAGGCCCCGGCCTTCGTCCAGCCCGGCGACAGGGTCAAGAAGGGCCAGACCCTGCTGATCGTCGAAGCCATGAAGACGATGAACCCGATCCAGGCGCCGCGCGACGGCGTGGTGGCCGAAATCCTGGTCGGCGACGCCCAGCCGGTCGAGTTCGGCGAACCCCTCGTCCTGCTGGAAGCCTAAGGCGCCGCGATGTTCACCAAGGTCCTGATCGCCAACCGCGGCGAGATCGCGCTGCGCATCCACCGGGCGTGCAAGGAGATGGGCATCTCCACCGTCGCCGTGCACTCCGAAGCCGACCGCGGCGCCATGTGGGTGCGGCTGGCCGACGAGAGCGTCTGCATCGGCCCCGCCTCGGCCGCCAAGTCGTATCTGAACATCCCCTCGATCATCGCTGCGGCCGAGATCACCGGCGCCCAGGCGATCCACCCCGGCTATGGCTTCCTGTCCGAGAACGCCCGCTTCGCCGAGATCGTCGAGGCCCACGGCATGACCTTTATCGGTCCCAAGCCCGAGCATATCCGGGTCATGGGCGACAAGATCAGCGCCAAACAGACGGTCAAGAACGCCGGCATCCCCGTCGTTCCCGGCTCGGATGGCGAGGTCGAGACCGTCGAGGCCGCGATCGAGGCGGCCAAGTCCATCGGCTTCCCCCTCATCGTCAAGGCGGCGGCGGGCGGCGGCGGACGCGGCATGAAGGTCGCCCTGACGCCTGACGATCTGGTCGAGGCGGTCCAGACCGCCCAGTCGGAAGCTCTGGCCGCCTTCGGCAACGGCGCCGTCTATATGGAGCGCTACCTCCAGAAGCCGCGCCACATCGAAATTCAGGTCATCGCCGACAGCCACGGCAATGTCGTGCACCTGGGCGAGCGCGACTGCTCGCTGCAACGCCGTCACCAGAAGGTGCTGGAAGAGGCCCCCTCGCCCGCCCTGTCGGCGGAGGGTCGCAAGAAGATCGGCGAGACGGTCAACAAGGCCATCGCCGCCATCGGCTATCTGGGCGTCGGGACGATCGAGTTCCTGTGGGAGGACGGCGAGTTCTTCTTCATCGAGATGAACACCCGCCTGCAGGTCGAACACCCGGTCACGGAAATGATCACCGGCGTCGATCTGGTGCGTGAACAGGTGCGCATCGCCGCCGGTCTGCCGCTGTCGTTCACGCAAGAGGACATCGAGTTCCAGGGCCACGCCATCGAGGTGCGGATCAACGCCGAGAACCCGGAGACCTTCACCCCGTCCCCAGGCAAGATCACCGACTTCCACGCGCCGGGCGGCCTGGGCGTGCGTCTGGATAGCGCGATCTACGCCGGCTATTCGATCCCGCCCTATTACGACAGCCTGATCGGCAAGCTGATCGTCCACGGCCGCGACCGCGAAGAGGCCATCGCGCGCCTGAAGCGTTCGCTGAACGAGGTCGTCATCGGCGGCGTCGACACGACCATTCCCCTGTTCCAGAAGCTGCTGGCCGAGCCGGACATCCTGTCGGGCGACTACGACATCCACTGGCTGGAGAAATGGGCGGCCCGTCAGAAGGGCGACGCCTGACCGACCCCGATTTCAGCGCCAGCGGGCCTTTCGGCGGTTTCGGCCCCGAGGACCTGCTGGCCTGTTACGCCCGGGGCGTGTTTCCGATGGCCGAGGCGCGCGACGATCCGCGCGTCTTCATCATCGAGCCGGAACAGCGCGGGGTCATCCCGCTGGACGCCTTCCACATCCCCAGCCGCCTGCGTCGCACCGTGCGGGGCGAACCGTTCGAGGTGCGGGTCGACACCGCCTTCGAAGCGGTGCTGGACGGCTGTGCGGCGGCGCAAGGGCCGGATCGCGAAGACACCTGGATCAACGGCCCGATCCGGCGGCTGTACGCCGCTCTGTTCGCCATGGGCTTCGTCCATTCCATCGAATGCTGGCGTGACGAGCGGCTGGTCGGCGGGCTTTACGGCGTGTCGCTGGGCGGGGCCTTCTTCGGCGAGAGCATGTTCAGCCGCGAGCGGGACGCCTCCAAGGTCGCTCTGGTGCATCTGGTTGCGCGCCTGCGAAAGGGCGGCTGGACCCTGTTGGACGCTCAGTTCCTGACCGACCATCTCAGCCAGTTCGGTGCGGTCGAAACGTCGCAGGCGGCCTATCTTGAGCGGCTTCAACCGGCTCTGTCGGTCAGGCCAAACCAGGAGGCGTTGCGCGCGCCCCTGACCGGCGCAGAAGCGGTCGCCCAGGCCAGCGCCTAGGTCCATCGGCATCCGAGAAGACAGGTCTCTCAGTTCGTCATTCCGGGGCTGAGCGGAGCGAAGAACCCGGAACCCAGGACCACATTTGCGATGCCGCCCCAGTCAACGCCTGACGCGCCTCTCCTGGGTTCCGGGTTCGTCCTTCGGACGCCCCGGAATGACGTCAGTTGGCTGAATGTGGATGAGCCTAGTCTGTCCGGACACGATTTGGGGCCTGTCCCGACAGGTTCGGATTGGCGTCTTCGCCCGGCCTGACGGTCAATGGCGGCATGACCCAGACCCCGCCCAAAGCCCCGCCCCGCCCGTCCCTTCTTCGCGAGGTGCGAGAGATCGCCCTGACGCTGATCTTCGCCATCATCCTGGCGCTCGCGATCCGCATCGTCCTGTTCCAACCCTTCACCATCCCCTCGTCGTCGATGGAGCCGGGGCTGGTGACCGGCGACTACATCGTCGTGTCGAAATATCCCTATGGCTGGAGCACGGCGTCACTGCCGTTCAATCCGGCGATGTCGCCCGGACGGCTGTTCGGGCGCGAACCGAGGCGCGGCGACGTGGTGGTGTTCCGCCTGCCGCGCGACCCCAGCGAGGCCTGGATCAAGCGCGTCGTCGGCCTGCCGGGCGATACGGTTCAGGTGCGGGGCGGCGTCGTCTTCGTCAATGGCGATCCGGTGCGCCAGACCCGGCTGGATGTCGTCGCCGACCACGATGCGCCGCAGCGACGGGTCCAGCAGGTGCGCGAGACCCTGGCCGACGGACGATCCTACGTCACCTACGACGGCGGACCGGATCTGCCGGGCGACGACACGCCTGTGCGCCGCGTGCCGGCGGGCCATTATCTGATGATGGGCGACAATCGCGACAACTCGCTGGACAGTCGCTGGCCGCCCGAGATCGGCGTCGGCCTGCTGCCGGCCGAAAACATCATCGGCCGGGCCGAGGTGGTGCTGGCCTCATGGAAGCCGGGCGCAGGCCTGTTCAAGCCCTGGACGTGGCTGAACCTTCAGTGGGACCGGTTCCTGGTCCGCATCCGCTAGCGCGCGCGGTATTCGTCGAAGCTGACGACGCCGTCGTGATTGCGGTCCAGCCGGTCGAAGTCGGCGCGGGTGGGCGACGACTGGGCCAGGGAGGGCGCGGCGACGGCGCCGAGCGCCAGGCCCGCGACAGCGGCGGCCAGCAGGGGCCGCCAGCTCAGGCGGGGTTGAGGACGCCCCGACGACGTCGCGTTCAACTCGGCGTCTATGAAGCGGCGAATGGCGTCGCTGGCTGTCCGGCCCTCGTCACGACACCGGGTCATGAAGGCGGTCTTGGTCGCGTGCGGCAGTCGGATTTCGACCGTTTCGGTCTTCTTGGGCGGCTTGTTGCGATCCATGGCGCGCCTCCTCGCGGCGTCAGAGCTCAGTTCTTACAGCCGACGACCCAGGCGTCATAGTAGGGGTTCTGGATGCCGCTGACGGCGGGCGACGAGGCGAACATCCAGCCGCGGAAGATCTGGCGGCCTTCCTGCCGGCCGCGCGCCTGAAGCGAGACGTCCATATAGGCGATGGCGTCTTCGGTCAGTTCGTCGGGCGTCGTCACCTCGCACGCGCGGGCCGCGAAGATCAGATTCTGGTTGAAGCGCACGGGGCGACCGCCGACCTCGACCTCGAACTTCATCGTCTCGGCGGTGACCTTGTCGATGGCCTGGATGATCGCGAACTTGCGCCGCTGGCGGCGCGCAGGCGTGGAGGGCTGGTCGATGGCCTTGGTCGCGACGGGCTTCTCGGCCGCGACTTCCTCCTCGGCCTTTTCCTCGACGGCGGCATCCTCGGCGATGACGACGTTGGGCGGCGGGGCCACGGCGACCGGAGAGCGCGGGGCCGGGGCGCCGGCGGGCGGCGTCTCGGTCGGCACCGACGGCTGGGCCGGGGTGGTGCGCAGAATGTCGCCGATCGGATCCTGAACCGGACGTGCATCGCGCGGCGCGTCCTGAAGCACGCTGGCGGTCACCGCGCCGGCGCTCAGCACGGCCGCGACGGACGCCGCGCCCAACAGGATGCGGCGGATTTTCACTCGGGCGTCCAGGCCTGATAGTCGCCGGTCGCGGCCGGGCGCTTGGCGTCGCCGGCCAGCGAGCCGGGCGGACGCCAGGCCAGGGGCGTGCCGGTCAGATTGGGCAGATGCTCCTTCTCCCAGGCGCGACGCGGCAGCGGCTGCTCGGTCGGCGGCTGGTCGAAGGTGTAGTGCAGCCAGCCGTGCCAGTCGGGCGTCACCTTGGACGCCTCGGCATAGCCGTCATAGATGACCCAGCGACGCTTGCGGCCGTCATAGCTGACGTTGTCGCGGCTCTCGTAATAGCGATTGCCGTTCTCGTCCTGGCCGACGAAGCGACCGCGCTTGGCGATGGTGAACCGGGTGCCGATCGTGGCGCCCTCCCACCAGCCGAAAATCTTGCTCAACACGTCGTGGAATCCAACCGTAAGGGGTCGCCGGAAAGGGAGGCGGCGTCTGGTGCGGATCATAGAAACCCGCGCCCTCTTCGTCCAGCGTTCAAGCGCCTCGTCATGAATCGATATCTTGTGGGCAAACCCGCCCTGCGACACCAGATGTATTGGCTAAGGCGCGTGCGCATCCTAGGCTCGCCCGAACCTTTCGGAGAGACGCCGCCATGCGCTTTCAATCCGGCTTCGCCGCTCGCGCCGAACGAGTCGCGATGGAGACCCGCGCCATCGAGCGCCCATCCGGCGTGCAACAGGTCCTGGCCCCCGCCGGCTGGTCCGACGTCCGGATCGAGGCCTGGCTGGACTGGGTCGAGGCGGAGGAGTTCGCAACGCCCCTGTCGGGCGATTGGCTGAACGGCGGCGTCGATGCCTGGGCCGAACGGCTGGCCGCGACGGGCGTGGCCGAGGGGGTGTTCGACCGGGCCGAGACCGCTGCGTTCGTCGAAGAGCTGTCGGGCGCCTTCAGGCTGGGCCTGGCGGCGCCGGCCGCGTCCGGACCTGCGGCCGTCGGCGTCGTCGATCTGAACGATCCCGGCGCGGCGGCGCGGCTGGAGGCGCACGCCGGGCGGCGCGCGGCCGCGCGTCTGGGGGCCCAGGCGGCCGACGCTCTGGCCGAGGCGCTGGCGGGCGTGGCCGATGCGGTCGATCGCTGCGAAGGTCCGCGCGGCGACTGCGGCGACCCTTCGCGCAATCCCGCCCTGGGCCGTGCAGCGGCCCTGGCGAAGCGATGCGGCGCCAGCGACGCCGATATCCTGAGAGCCATCGACGGCGAACGGCCCGCAATGGCCCTGGAACCGAGGGTCGAAGGCGCGCCTCTGGTCGCCCTGGCGGACCGGACCCAGATCGCGGCGGGCGCGCCCGAAGCCTTGCTGGCGGCCGAGGCGGCGCTGGACGGCGGTTTGATCGTCGCCTTCGACCCGCGCGATGCGGAGACCGCGACGGCGCAGACCGCGCGGGCCTTGATCGACCTGGGCGCCGTCTTGGGGCTCGACGGAGACATGGCGACCAATCTGGCGGATCTGACCCGCCTGCTGACGGCGGCGCTGGACCTACAGTCCACGCAGCCCGGTCCCATCGCGTTGGGACTGGACGACTTGCTGGAGGCCCTCGCGGCGGACGACGACCGCACGTCTCAGGCGCAGACGTTCGCGGAACTGGTCGCGGCGACGGCGGCCCAGACCTCAGCCGAACTGGCGTCCCGGCGCGGCCCCTGCCCCGACTGGGAAGACCCGGAGACGCCGCGTCGCCATTCGGCCATCGGCCTGTTCGTCGAGGATGCGGAGGCGCGGCTGCGACTGGGCCTGGGTCGCGTCGCGGCGGTCGACGTGTTCCAGACGGCCGACGGCGAGATCGGTCGCAGGCTGCACCCCGCGCTTGCCTCGGCCATCTCCGCAGCGGGCGGCGATGTCCTGGCGGCGGAGCGGTGGACCTTCGGTCGTCGCACGCTGGTCGAGGCGCCAGGCATCGATCACACAGCCTTGCGCGCCCTGGGCTTCACCGACATCGAACTGGCCGCCATCGAGACCGCCCTGGGCTGGGCCGAGGATTTCGACACGGTCTTCGCCGCCCCCGTCCTGGACCCCGGTTTCATCCGCGACGTGCTAGGCGTGGAAGATGGCGATGGTCTGCTGCTGACCCTGCTGGGCGTGTCGGAAGAGGCGGAGACGGCGGCGGCGCGCTGGGTCTTCGGTCATGGCGATCTGCGCGACTGGGCCGAGGCGCCGGCGTCCGTCGCCGCTCTGCTGGCCGATCCGGCGGCGGCGGCGGCCGAGCTGCGCCGCGCCGTCGAGCCGTTCAGCGACATGCCGGACCTCGCGGTGGAACCGATGGACTGGCGCACGACCTCGACCCAGGCCGCGCGACTGCTGAGCCAGGGCGCGCTAGAGGGCCGACGCGCCCTTCGCCTGTCGCGCGCCGCGCCGCCCGCCGGCCCGCTGCTGTCCCTGCCAAACATCGACGCCGCTCGTCCTGAACCTGTCCGCGAACCCCCTCGCCCGGCTATGACGGAACGGGTCGTCGAACGCGTGGTCGAGCGCGAACGCGCGCGCCGCAAACTGCCCGACCGGCGCAAGGGCTATATCCAGAAGGCCGCCGTCGGGGGCCACAAGGTGTATATCCACACCGGCGAATACGAAGACGGCGAACTGGGCGAGATCTTCATCGACATGCACAAGGAAGGCGCCGCCTTCCGCAGCCTGATGAACAACTTCGCCATCGCCATCTCCATCGGCCTGCAATACGGCGTGCCGCTGGACGAGTTCGTGGACGCCTTCGTCTTCACCCGGTTCGAGCCGGCCGGCCGCGTCACCGGCAACGATTCCATCAAGTCGGCGACCTCGATCCTGGACTACATCTTCCGCGAACTGGGCGTCTCCTATCTGGATCGCCACGAATTGGCCAACGCCGAGACGGAGGCGCAGAACCCCGACGATCTGGGCGACGGAAAGCCCGACGCCCATACAGCCGTACCCGCCGCCCGCTTCATCTCCAAGGGATTTGCGCGCGGTTCCGCGCCCGACAATCTGGTCGTCCTGCCCTTCGGTAAGAAGGGCGAGCCGGAAGTCCGCGCCGCCGCCAACAGCGAGGCCGTCGCCTGCCCCGCCTGCGGCGATTTCAGCCTGCAGCAACGCGGCGCCGCCTGGGTCTGCGACACCTGCGGGACGGCCCCGGCGCTTCAGGGCGGCGATCAGGGCTAGGTTAAGGGTTATGGCCTAGGGTTTGCTGACAGACGATCGAACGTCGGAGCCCGGTCCATGAAACGCACACTTTCCCTCGGCCTGATCGCCGCCCTGCTGGCCGTCGCCGCGCCCGCCTTGGCCCAGAACGCGGGTCAGATCGCCAGCGTGCGACGCGGCGCCTCCTGCGCCGGTTGCAATCTTTTTCAGGGCGACTTTTCGGGGCTTGAGGCGCGGGGCCTGAACCTGGCCGGTTCACGCCTGCGTCAGGCGGACCTGAGCCTGTCAGTGATGAACCGCACGCGCTTCTCCAACACCGACATGCGCGACGTAGAGGCCTATGGCGGCGTCTTCTCCGGCTCCAACTTCTCGCGCGCCAACCTGACCAACGCCAGCTTCGTCGGCGCCTATCTGGAGGGGGCCAGCTTCGCCGGCGCGACCCTCTCGGGGACCAATCTGTCGGGCGCCCAGCTGGCGCGGGCCACAGGCCTGACCCAGGCCCAACTGAACCGGGCCTGCGGCGACGCCTCCACCGTCCTGCCTCGGGGCTTGCGCATTCCGGCCTGCTGAGCGGCGCCGACCTTGCCTCGATTTCATGAAGTTACCTCGATTTAAGTAGGTGTCGCCGGGCTTTCGAGGCATTCAGAGTGCGTGAAACAGATCGCTGAACATATCCGGGTCCGCCCCACATTGGCCCTGCTGACGCTGGGGCTGGCGCTCGCCGCCTCCCCCGCCTTCGCCGGGGTCGAGATGTCGATGCAGGACCGCGACGTGGCCCGTTCGGTGTCGCTGGGCGGATCGTGCAACCGCTGCGAACTGTCCGGCCGCAATCTGTCGGGCGCCACTTTCACCGGCGCCAGCTTCATGAACGCCACCCTGGTCGGCGCCAATCTGCGCGGCGCCGAGATGATGGGCTCCAACTTCACCGGCAGCGATTTCAGCCGCGCCAACATGGGCGGGGTCGAGATCGTCGGCGCCAACTTCACCTCCGCGAACTTCACCGGCGCCAGCATCGTCGGCGCTGAAGCCCAGGGATCATCCTTTGTCCGCGCTAATCTGAGCCGAGCGGACCTGTCGGGCGGCGAGATGCACGGGGTCAACTTCACCGGCGCCACCTTGGCCAGCGCCAACTTCTCCAACTCTGAACTGTTCGGGGCGACCCTGGCCAATGTCCGGGCGTCCGGCGCCAACTTTTCCAACGCCGAGATCAACGCTTCCAACCTGTCGGGCGGCGACTTCACCGGCGCCCACTTCCCGAACGCCAGTCTGGATGGCGCCCGGTTGACCGGCGGAACCTTCGCCCGCGCCGACTTCACCAACGCCTCGCTGCGTCGCACCGACATTCGCGGCGCCGACCTGTCGGGCGCGCGCGGCCTGACCCAGGACCAGATCAGCGAAGCCTGCGGCGACGGCTCGACCCGCCTGCCCGGCCGCCTGACGCCCCAGGCCTGCCGCAGCAGCTCGATCCGCGTCATCCGCACCGCGCCCACGCCGCCGGTCCCGCCCCGCGTGCGCAACTTCGTCAACGCGCAGAACTAGCGCGCCCAGGCGCTCCTCGCCTCAGGGCGGGACCCACTCACCAAGATTGTCAGCGATCTCGAAGCCGGAGCGGCCGAGGCCTAGCCCGACTGCAGCAAGACGCGGCCCAATGTCGTCTTGGCGGCTGCCGTGGCTCATTCAGTCTGCCGATCACCTAGACAGCAAAACGGCCCCCGGACTGCTCCGGGGGCCGCTCTGTTAGGCGACTTTGTCTTTGGCCTATGCGCGCCTCGCGGAGGCGCGCGGCTTGAGGCCGTTTCGCTTAGGCGATGATCTTGGCCACGACGCCGGCGCCGACGGTGCGGCCGCCTTCACGGATGGCGAAGCGCAGGCCCTGGTCCATCGCGATCGGGGT
>NZ_JBEPNH010000011.1:0-90038 GCF_040546195.1 Brevundimonas sp. UYEF29
GCTGCGCTGACCGGCCTCTTGCCAACCCCGACAACCCCAGCTCAGATCACCAAAGGACTCTCGTTATGGCTGGATGAGAAATGGGGGTCACGTCAGCTCTCGCATCTTCGCAACTGCACGGTCTGTCTTGGCGGTGCGCTGGCTTTTGCTGAAACCGTCTTCCAACTCGGCTAGATCACGCTGCACGTTGGAGGCGATGTCCTTGATGAAGTCCATTTCCGACTTAATGCGCCGGTCCAGTTCTCCGGAAATCCCGGAACACTGCCCGCCCCCTGGCAGCGGCGATGCGGGGGCGGCTGCTAGGTCGGCACAGACAGCAACCATGAGACGACCATTGGGAGATTCTGGATCAAACTCCTTGGTGTCCTGTCGCGTCTCATAGCCAAACGACGGAGCGAGGCGCTCGTATGTCTCGTGAAAGCGGGTCGCCAGGCGCAGCGCATCGGTGGGGGTTTCATTGCTCACTTCTGCGTCTCCTGCTGTAGGGCGGCTCGGGCGGCTTTGATGACCGACCACCTGACGAATATCTGGACCTCCATGTTGAAGTTCTCGACGGTCGCGTGACCATCGCACTCATGCGGCACGGCGAACGGCTCCAACGCCTTCGCCAGCCGATCCGCTCGGGCTTCGGCTGCGGTGGCGCGGTCGTTGGCATCCGAGATCGGCGCGTAGCCTTCCTGCTCGATCTCAGCTCGGACAACGTCCCGCTGCGCACGACGGATTGACGCCACAAGCGCCTCCAACTCCGCGATCCTGGCTTGAGCGGATGCGGCGGTGACGAGTGCGTCACGACAGCGAAACAGCAACTCGCCGCGCACGTCAGCATAGCCGCGCTGCCGCCCTTCCATTTCGGCGTCGATCTCTGCGATCAGCCCCGACGTGTTCGCGTTAGAGGGGGCGGTCAGACCAGAGCCGAAGTCGTGAAGACACCCGATGCAGCGTTCAGACGGGGTTTCCGCGCCGCAACCGCCACATGATTCGTAGAGCGCGCTCATCACTCTCCCCCTTCCTTCGCGGCGGTCGATTCCAGGGCGGCGAGGGCTTCGCGCAGGGCGTCAACCTCGGGGGTGGACGGGAGCGGCGTTCCGGCTTCACGAAGCCTGTCGCGCGCCTCATCCTCCGCCTTGAGGAACGCCTCCACCGCGATCCGCACCCTGTCGGCATCGGCGGCGGCAGCGAGACGTTGGACTGTTTGAATGTGACGGTCGAACTCGTTCCGAACAGGATCGCCCTCTTTCCTTCCCAGCTTGCCCTTCGACAAATCGTCCAGCAAAGCCTTCACGTCGGCATCGGCGGCGGGGGTCACATGGCGTAAGACGTGTTTGGCAATGAAGGAGGCCCACGCCCTGTTGTCCTCAGCACTCGTCGGCACGTCGTTCTCGTTTACATACCGCACATCGCCCTCTGCGATCAGATGAGACAAGGCGCTCTCACTGATGCAGGCGGCGGGGGTCGGGGATGGGTGGGCGCTTGGCGCGCAGATCAAAGCCGCAAGAACCATGCGAGCGCCGTTAGCGAAATCGCTGTCAGGTCCGTGCTGTGCAGCAATCGTTTGTGTGCAGCGACGGGCGAGAGCGATGGCGCTATCCCCCGCCGCCCCTTCGTCCTGAGCCTCGGCTCGGGCGGGGGTGGTGCGTCGGTCGTATAGGTATGAGCAGGCCTCGTCGGTTGCTTTCTGGCGAATGTCTTTCGACAGCGTTTGTGCGATCACCAGATTGTCCAGCAACACGCGCAAGGTTTCGCTATCCCCCTGCTGGCCTCCCAAGGCGAGGGGGCTGGTGGATAAGAGGGCGAGGCGATGTATACGAGACGCGGCCTGACGCATGGTTGCCGCCCAATCTTGCCACTGGTTGTCGTCTGCCTCTTCGGACACGCGATCCAAGGCGTCAGCGTCTTCTAGCGCCAGACGCACCGCCTCCCGCGTCTCTCCGCTCGGTTGGGGGCGGAGGTCTGTCGATCCGCAGTAGCAATGCGCCATTTCGTCAGATGCTGAGGTCTTTCCCCAGCACTTCGGACCATGCTCCCGCGTCTCTCCGCTCGTTTGGGGGTGGAGGGCGGCAATAGCGGCGTCGGCAGCAGGGCCAGGGTGCAGGTCGTGAGGCCATCCCTTTGACCGCTGCAATGCCGCCTTCAGGTTCTCCCGCTCCGACCCGCTCGCTTCGACCGGAGCGGTGGGGGCGGACAGATGGTCGATGGTTGCGTTGATCTCATGAACCATGACCATGGCGGCGTTTGGTTCTGACGTGCCGTAATCCCCGTCGATCACATCAGAAAATCGATCAATGAAGTCACGCGCATCGGAAAGCATATCGATAGCAGCCGTCAGCGGGCCGGGTGTGGGGGCTTGGGTCACGAGCGATGCTCCTGGTTCTGGCTGTTTGCGGGGCTGTCTTCTCCGATGGGGCGGGTGCTGTTCGAGGTCATGACTTCGGGCAGCCGATCCAGGCCGACGAGGTGGATGCCGAGCGTCACGGCCTGAAGTTCAGCGATCAGCCGCGCGTTGTTGGGTTGTCCCTGCTTCTCCCCCATCAGACGCGGGCCTCCGATTGGGCGCGGAGCAATGCGATGATTAGAGCCAAAGCCGCGTTCTGTGCGACGACTTGCGCCATGGCCGGGTCGCAGGGACCGACGTCGTCGATGACGACCTGCGCCGATCCCGCCAGGCAGATGTTGATGTTGATCGGGCCTCTCTGCTCCAGCGTCCAGTTGGCGAGCGCCATGGCTGAATCGATGGACCCCTTGAGAGCGTCCCAACAGCATTGCTTCCAGTCCGTCTCCGGCGTGTCTTCAAGACCGAGCGCCCTCTGCAACGCCACGGCCTCGCGCTCAAAAATGATGCCGGTGGAAACAGCCCCTTCCAGCTTCTCGATCAGCGATGTGATGGTCTCAGGCATGGACGCCCTCCGCTTTCTTGGCGGCGGCGCGCTCATGGATGAGCGATCGGACGTTCACCCCCAGAGGCGTCAGCTTCATGAAGCCGGCGCGCCCGTTCGGACTCGTGATTTCCAGATAGAACATGGCCTTATCCCGGAGGCTGCGCAGCGTGGAGCGCGTTACGTCTCCGACGTAGCCGGCAGCCACGTGCCGACGCTCGGCCTTGGTCAGTCCGCGCAAAGCGGCGACGACATGAACGCCCCCTGGTTCCCAGCCCGTTTTTTGCGATGTGATGGTCTGGTCAGACATCAGGCGGCTCCAAGAAGCGATTGCTGAACCGGCTTCGTGACCGGCTCTGTGAACAGACGCGGCTGAGCGAAAGCCTGCTCGATGCGGCGACATGCGATGTCGAAGAACTTCGGCTTGATCTCGCAGCCGATCAACGGGCGCCCCTCAAGGGTGCAAGCGACGCCCGTAGATCCAGAGCCCATGAACGGATCGCAGATCACGCCAAAAGGCAGACTCTGCAGCAGCAGACGCAGCAGGCCGACCGGCTTCTCGTTCGGGTGCTGGCGGCCGTTCTTCGCCATCGACTGGACTGGCGGGTGATAGATGACGGCACCCTTGTTCCGGGTTCCAACGAAGCCTTTGCCGACGACGTGGATCTCTTCCGTCGACGGCTTCCAAGGTAGGCTGAGATCGCCCATGCCGAGCGCCGGACCCTTGTCCCAGGTCAGTACCATCTTGCAGCCTGGCGTCACCGCCTTAGAGCGGGCGCCGAACACGAGCATAGGAACGGCGCCCAGCAGCTCGACAGCTGCGTCGCGGGCATCGGTGTTATGGTCGTTGGCGATGGTGCGGTCTTCGCCCCACAGGTCATCCGTCGCGTAACCGCTGGCGTAGGCGATGCCGATCGGCGGATCGAACAAAGCAGCGTCGACGGTGAGAGCGGGCAACACCTCGCGACAATCTCCCAGGATCAGTCGACAGTCGCCAATGACTTCCTCGCGGTAAGCCATCCTCTAGCCCTCCCTGTTGGAGGAAGAGGCGGCATAGGCGCAAATGATGGGCATTGCGGGCTCGTCGGTGGTGTAGGCGGCGTGGAGGTCGCGGCAGAAGTCGGCGACGCGGTCACCGAGGCCGAGGCGGTCCCAGAACTTGCGCTGCCCGCCTGTGTCGCAGCTGTTCGCCGCGTGACGATGGTGCCAAGCGCAGAGGGGCGCGCACCGGTGGTCGTGGACGCGAGGGCCGAGGCCCCCTTCCCTCCACCCCCTCGACGCGATGGCCAGCTTCTGGTGCGCGGCCTCGATCGGGCCGGGTTGAGCCGGCCGGCCCTCGATCAGGCAGGCGATGCAGTCGGTGTCGACGTGCAGCCAGGTCATGAAGCCCGGATCCAGTTGACGCGGGTCGCGCTGGCCCTGGGCCTCGGGCTTGAATGAGCGCAGGCGCATGCCCGGCTTGAAGGTGCGGGTTCGCGCGGCCTTCTTCTCGGCCTGTAGGCGTCGAAGGTCAGCGTCGATCTGCCAGAGAGGACGTCCCATCAGGCGGCCCTGTTCGGCATAGGTGCGTCATCGTTCGCCGGCGACGTCACGCCGGTCAGCAGACGACGGCGCTCCTGTTCGCCCTCCTTCGTCAGCCTGACGTGGAAGGGTCGAGCAGGCACGTTGCGTGCGGGCCATGGCGGGGCCGCCTGCAATGTCGAGAGCAAGCCCTGCTCGATCATGTTGAGGACCAAGGCTTCAGAGAAGGCAGTACGTTCCCGGCCCGGCTCCGGCTCGTCGAAGGTGACCCGAAAGGGCTGGCCTGCGAAGGCCGCGCGCTGAAGCGAGCGATTGCCGTTCAAGGCCGTCAGCACTTCGGCCTGGGCGGTGGTGATGATGCGGTAATCGCGGATCATGCCGCAGCCGCCTGATCGAATGTGACCTGATAGGCGTCGTTCAGCGCCTTGCCGATCTGGGCGCGCTGTTGCCAAGTGCACCACTTCAGCCCGATGGCGTTGGCGCTGGTGAGATCGGCCAACTGTGACGCGGTGGTCGCCAGCTCGATCCGGCGCAGCACGGCCGCGCTCCACGCCTTCCAGTCCGCACCCTGCAAGTCTTCAGGCAGGAACAGGATTTCGGCATAGTCCACGTCCTCGACATAGTCGGGCATGGTGTAGGGGCCCGGCGCCGCGTCGTTGGCGACGATAGCCGCAGCTTCCGGGGACGGCTTGTTCGGCGCGTCCCCGGCCCTGGCTGCTGAAGTCGTCCCATCCGTGACCCATGCCAGCGCCGCCAGCACCTTCTGAGCGAAGGCTTCATCGTCAGCGACATAGGCGGACAGATAGAGGACCGGGACGCCGGCGATCTCGTCGCTGCGTCGGCGATCAATGCGAACGGTGGTCGGGCCGAACAGGTCGATGTCCCGCTTTGGAGTCCCAACGGTGGTGATGTTGAAGTCGAGCATCAGGCCACCCACGCAGCAGCCGACCAGACCGCCCAGACGGCGATCATCAGGCAGGCGAACGGGCCGATTTGGCGAACGATAGAGAACGGGCGGACGCGCGCATCGAATGGGCGCGTCCGCGGGTCGCCAAGTTCAGCGACCATGATGGGCGGCGTGGAGATTGGCGCGCACCGCGTGCGTAAGTTAGTCGATCGGGCGGCATCGAAGAGCCGGTCAGTGGCGAGCGGATGCATAGAGGTTACCCCTCTATCGCTGCTGCTGTGTGTCGGAGTCCGGCTAGAACGGCCGCATGGCCCACCTGCGCGTTCCAGTCCGCAAGCCGCCGAACGCCTAGAATTTCGCAGACTCGCTGTTCCAGACCATAGATTTCGGCGTTGCTGAGCTTTTCCTTGCGCCCAAGGCGGAAGATGGCGCCCAAGGCAGAAAACTGGACCGCATGCTTATCGGTAGCCAAGCAGCAGGCGTCCTTACCGGGATCGGTCTGACGGCCGGCGACTATAATCGGCCCGCGGGCGGTGAAGTGCTGCGTCCAGTTCGATTGCTTCTCGATCAAATCTGCGGCTCGGCGAAGCAATGCGGCGTCGGTGATGGGCATGACGGTCTCCGTTGATGGAGACAGGTTCACATGGCTTGAACCTTTCCGTCAATAGGAAAGTTCACACGTCGTGAACCTACGTCCGGGATTGGCGTATCCTGACTGGACTCCTGTTCACGAGGCAGGAATCAGTGAGGCGTTAACGAATGGACGAGCCATGAAAATGGATCATCGGTATTGCGTCGCTCCGTTCCGCCGGCAGAAAGGCCAGCTGGAGCCTCGAGACATCGTCGAATGCGATAACGAAGACGCCGCTTTCAAACGCGGGCGTTCGATGATGGAGCGCGTCGATGGGCTGGTGTTCTTCAAGATCGAATGCGCCGAGGACGGCGATGTCTGGAGCGAAGTCGAGCTTCTGGCGACCGTGGGTGATGTTCCCAGCGAGGCAGCCTAGACTCTCCTCTTCGTTGCGCGCTTACGTCATGCTTTCAGCATGGCGGTGATTCATGAGCGTTCTGTCTTGGCTGTTTGGCAAGCCGAAAGCCCCTGTTGTGGTTTCCCCGGCGCCCAAACACACGCCTGAACGGCTTCAACCGCGCTCTGCCGTCAAGCGGGTCGTCCGGACCACAAAGTCGTTCGGCATGGAGGTCGTCGGCGAGAGCAACTATCAGGATGCCCTCATCGCGATCTGTGGAAAGCACACTCGCCTGGGCTACGACGGAGAGCACGAGGCTATGCTCGTGCTAGAACCATCCAACGCCTACGATCAGAATGCCGTAATGGTGACGATCGAGGGCCGTCGGGTCGGGTATTTACCACGCGAGCAGGCCAAGCGGGTCGGTTCTGCAATGAGATCCGCGGGTATTGAGCGCGCGATCTGCGACGCGCGCGTCCAGGGCGGCTGGCGTACCAATCAGTACGACGAGGGCCACTATGGCGTCAGGCTCGCAGCGCCTAGTCGCGGCGACGTATCATTCGCCTGAAAAACCAACGGCGGCTTCATCAGGGGCCGCTGTTTTGGTTTGAAGCGATGTCCATCCCCAGCCACGTCCCCAGAAAATGCTGAGGAAATATTAGCTGGGCACGGAGAATCAGCGATTCGCCCACATAGTGCTTTGGCAAGCCGTTGACGGCTCCTGACCCATCTGCGTGGAATAACAGCGGTTCAGAGAGCGCAGAGGTCACGAGATGATGTGCTTGCGAGCCGACGCCGAGCAGGGGACCGATAGATTTTCCGGTCGAAAAGTCCCCTGCCCGGTTCCATCGAAACCCTACCAGGAGGGCCCTTGGGCCAAAAATTCATGCACGACAAAGACACGAACGTCCAGAATAAACGACAAGATGTCGTAGCCAATCTGCCGGTCTTACGGGGTCATGCCGTCCGCAAGGATGACCAAGAGCGCATCTGTCTGAACGACATATGGCGCGCTGCCGGATCACCCGCCAACCATGAACCATCGGATTGGCGAGCCCTTCCTTCTACGAAGGGGATGCTGGCGGTTATCCGTCAAACCTCCGAAAAATCCGGGGGTTTACCGGTTTGTCCGGTAGTGGGCGTGCCGGGACGCGCCGGCGGCACTTTTGCCGATCCGCGCCTAGCCCTCGACTACGCTGAATATCTCAGCCCTGAGTTGGCCTTGGAGGTGAAGGACGTCTTTCTTCGCTACCTGGCCGCAGATGCGATCTTGTCTGATGACGTCTTGGAACGAGCGTCGCCTGAGGCAAACGAATGGGCTGGGATCCGCGCCCTGAGCCGAGCTCAGCGCCGGAAGTACACCGACTCCCTTCAGGCCCATGGCGTGAAGGGCGGTCGCGACTACGCCGCCTGCTCCGACACCCTATACCTTGGCTTGTTTGATAAGCGAGCTGCAGCGCTGAAGGACAGCAAGGGCATCGCCAAGAAGGCAAGCCTGCGCGATCACCTATCGACAGACGAGCTCGCCTACGTCGTCGCCGGAGAAACCCTTGCGCGCGAGCGGATCGACGAAGAAGGGGCTGATGGAGGCGAGGCGTGTCGGATCGCCACTCAGCGATCGGCACAAAACCTTCGGCGCGGGATGGAAATGGATCGCGCGGATAGGCGCGGTCGTACCGGCCTCCCGGCGAACGAAAACCTGAAGCCGGACAACGCGGCGTGACGATACTCGGCCCTGGCTTAGGCTGGGGCCGCCCCTCCCAGAACTATAAGGCTGTCAGCCCGCCTTGCGGCGCCCGGCTGCCGGCAAATCCTCAGCAACAGCCGTCGGTGGTGCGGCTGGGGATGCAACCTCGCTCAACACGCTCTGCACCCGTCGGATCCGCATAGCCTCTTCTGGCGGCATCAGCAGCTCGTGCGGCGCGATGTTCAACAGCGCCGCGATCTCATCGATGTGATCGCGGCGGTAGGGCTGGAGACCGTGCCAAAGCCTATTGGCCGTATTCTTCGGATAACCCAGCTGCTTCACGAGGTCGTTCTGCTTGAGCCCTTGGGTGGCGAACCACTCATGCAGATACCAGTCGTGCTGCGGCGCTTTTTCCATGTTCACATGATGCGAACTTGAAAACAGAAAGTCGCCCGCCAGCATGTGAACCTTTCGGATTGACGTAAGGTTCAAACCATGTGAACTTTGGGCATGGACTTCGCTCAGCATCGAAAAGATCGCGGATTGTCGCTGGAGCAGACAGCCGTCGCCCTTGGGCTGGCGCCGACCAGCAAAGGCTGGCTGAGCGAGATCGAGAACGGGAAAAGGGATGCGTCCCTGCGTTTGGCCCTGAAAATCGAGCGGTGGTCCGCGGGCGTCGTGCCGGCATCGTCGGTGTGCGCCGAGCTTCGCGCCGCGAATGACGCCGGCCCTTCTGCGGAGGCTGCATAGATGGCCTTCGCTCTCTCATCGCGCGGGCTGCGGAGCCCTCGTGCGGTGGTCCCCGCCGGGCAGTCCCCCGCCCCTCCCCCGACGCCCGGCCGGGTGTCCCATTGCTGATGCGTCGCTTCAACGCTTGGTTCGAAGACCGGCTGGCGGTCGCCATAGGCCTCGCTGCCGATCTGCGCACGGTGGTCGATCAGCCTCGCTGCGGTGGTTTTCGCCACGCCACGCCGGAAGAGGTCGCCGCCATTGGCCAGTTCTTGGACGAGCACGGCCTCACGCCCCGTTCCGCGACCATCGTGCCCTTCCCCATCGCCAACGATCGTCACCCGCAATCCCCGCCTGAACCGCCCCGTCCGGCGGCCTGATCTGTCTAACCCGTCCACCCGCAACCTGTGCCGTTGCAAACCTCGGAACCCTGCAATGTCCCGCATGATCGAAACCGGAGAGGTCAAGGCGCTCTTCCGCCAGCTGGTGAAGGCCGCCGGCGGCGTCGAGGCTGCTGCCGTCGACCTGAAGATCAGCCATCAGCGCGTGTCTCACCTGCAGAACGCCAACAACGAGGACGAGCCGACCTTCCGGCAAATCCGCGTGCTGGAAGTCGCAGCGGGCGCCGCGATCGTGTCGGGCGCCCAGTTCCGCGCCATTGAGGCCCCAGCACCCGATCCCATCGCCGCCGCCGTTGTCGAGAGCGTCGCCAGCAGCGCCGCCGCCTTGCGCCTCGTCCACGATATGGATTCGGACGGCCATCGTGACGCCGCCGAGGTTCGTGCCGTTCAGGAAGCCGCGGCCCGCAATCTGCGAGAGGCGCGCGAGCTGCACGATGCCGCGGCTGGCCTGAAACCCGGTGAGGTGGCGTGATGATCGGCACCCTGCTGTCTCGTCTTCATACGGGCCTGATGGCCCTGCTGCACCGGGAGCGTCTGATCTGATGCCCTGGGCGCGGTGCAGGAACTGCGGGTGCTTCCGCGAGCCGGTGCGAGACGCCGACCTGTTTGACGCGCCTCTGCCCATGCCGGCGGTCGATGACGCTTTCGCCGCCTTCCATCGCCAATCCCAACAGCGCGAACGCAACGCCGCCGCCCGAGGCGCAGACCGCCAGGTCGGCCGGGAGCGGAGAGCGCGCCGCGACTTCACCCTCAACGCTCTACGAGGAGCCATCCCTTGCCCATGACCGTGAATGCCTCTGCCGCCTTGGCTGGCGCCGGATCGTTCGCCACGTCGCGCCGCGGCGCTGTGGCCTATGAAGAGATCGCACAGGCCCGCGCAGCGCTGGGCAGTCGCGCCACAGCCGCGCAGGTCGCCAAGATGATCGGGCGGTGCGAGGCAGACGTGCGTCCGTTCATGGCCTGCCGGTCTGAGATCGAGGCCGCGCAGGTGCTGGTCACGCTGAGGCCTGAGAGCAGGGCCGACCAGCCTTCTCGCCAAGAGCGCGCTGACCAGCATTTCACGGACCTGTGGGAGAAGGGCGTGAAGACGGCGGTATTGGCGACCCGCTTCGGTCTTTCGGACAGCGGCATCCTGCATTGGGCCTCGCGCCTTGGCCTGAAGTCCAGGGCGATCAAGAGCGACAAGGTCGTCTGGACGCCCGCACTCGACGCGATCGTCAAACGTGACTTCGTGTCCGGTGACAAGACTGCGGCCGAGGTCGCCAACGCCATTCCCGGCGCCACGAAGGCCGCCGTGATCGCCCGCGCCTTCCGCAAGGGCTGGTGCGCGCCGACCCACCAGAAGGCCGCCGCATGAACCGACACCGTCAGAACCCAGAGACTGTTGCGATCCAGCGCATCGACAGCGGCAAGCGTCGGTCAGACGACCGGGCGCGCGAGGCCCAGGTGCTGGCGCACGCCCGTGTGGCGACGGTGGTGGCGATCATGGCCGTGCCGGCGAACGACCGCGTCCGCCACATGGAAGGGATGCTGGACGCCATCAGGGAGCAGCTGACTGCGTCTCTGGATCCGGCAGGCGCCTCGTCGATCATCGCCGCAAAGGCGCAGCAGGCCATCGTTAGCGGCGTGACGGCACGCGCCAGAGCCGAACAGCTATTCCAACGGAGGGAAGCATGACCCCTCACGCCTCTACGCCGGGAGACTACGCCGCAGCCCTGCTGAAACGCGGCTATGGCGTGCAGTCGGTGGCGATGATCTGCGGCATGCACGTCGACACGGTTCGGCCCATGGAGACGCTGCGTTCTCAGCGGTCCAGCTACACGCCGCCGCCTAAGCCTCAGTCCATGCCGGTGGTCCCGGCCGCTCCGGTGGGACAGTCTCCGAGGGAGGCCTATGCCGCCATCCTAGAAGCGGTCGCGGGCCGATACGGACTGAAGCCCGAAGACCTGACCTCGAAGCGCCACACGCGCCGTTTCGCCTGGGCACGGCACGAGGCCATGGCGGTGATCAAAGACCGCTTCGGCCTGTCCCTTCCCCGCATAGGCGCTCTGTTCGGTGGTCGTGACCACACAACCGTCCTTTCAGGCATCCGCGCCTATGAGACCCGCCGCGCCTGGTGCGACGTGGTCAAGGCTATGGCGGGCTTCGCATGAGCACGGTGGTCTACATCCGCGCCCTGATGGACGCCGGTCTGTCTGCTGCTGACGCCCTGAAGGCGGCCGAGGTCTACGAAACCATGCAGCCGACCCGATCGAAGGGTGCGGAGCGGACTCGGCGGTGGAGAGAGCGTCACGCAGCGTCACAGAGCGTCACATGTGACGGTGGTGACGCCTGTGACGCCGAAACCGTCACCGATCACACCCCTTCCCTCTCCCCTTCCCCCCAGACCCCCCAACCCCACACCCATCCCCGCGACGAGACTACCCGCGCACGTGAGGGGGCCGCATCGGCGGTCGTGATCGCCCTGCCGAAACCCGCCGCTGCCGATGACTGGCCGGAGGGCGACTGCCGACGCCACGCCGATCTGCTGGCGGCCGAGGCGAATACGCACCGGCTTGATCCCAGCAAGGCCGAGGGTCTGCTGCTGACCTCGGCGCGATTGGCGGCGTGGAGGGCTGCCGGCGCGTCCTGGCAGTTCGACGTGGTCCCGACCGTGACGGCTCTGGCAGGTCGAGCCGGACGGAAGATCACCAGCTGGAAGTTCTTCGACGACGCCATCGCCCAATCCATCGCGGACAACCGAGCCGCCCTCTCAATCCCGGAAGCCAACCCCCATGCAGGCCAAGCCCATGACCGCATTTCCGCCAGCCAATCTGCCCGCCGCGAGAACCGAGACCGTGCGTCTGCCGGCGCTGACTGGGCCTCTGAGGTCATGGCTTCTCGACGAGCCCTCTGACGCTGTCGCCGAAAAGGTGATTGCCGAAAGCGAGATGCTGCGCAGCCAGGCCACGATGATGATGCCCGCTCTCCGCCAAGAAGCGCTTCGTCCGGCCTCGCATGACGACATCGTTCGGATCATCAAGAGCCGCGAACAGACGTTCGGCGATCTGCGGACCGCACGCACCGAAGTCGAATGGGCGGCGTTCTATGCCGACTATTTCGAGGCCCTGGATGGTCTGACTGCGTCGTCGATCGAAGCGGGCATGGTGGCCTATATCGCCCTGCCGGACAGCCAGTGGGCGCCGAAGCCGGGCAAGCTGGCGCACATGGCCCGCAACAGCAACGCGTGCGGCCGGTTCACTCGGGCGTACAATCGGGCGCGCGCCGCAGTGGAGAAGGCCCGCGCGCTATCGGCGCCGCCCCCATTCGTCGAGGTCGAGAAGCCGGATCCCGAGGTCGTGAAAGCCCAGCTGGCTGAGACCTTGGAGAAGCTCACGGCGCAGGACCGACTCAAACAGGCCGCGCAGAAGGCGCGCCTGAAGCCGACGCCGTCCGCTCCCCTGCCGGCCGGAAGTCACATGAGCGCAGCCATGCGCGTTAAGCTCGAGGCCGAGGGCGTGATCCGTCCCTTGGCAGACCACGACAACGACCACCATCAGGACCATGGAGCAGCCGCATGAGCCGCAAACGCAACAAGCCTCACGACCCTGCTGCTGCCGCACGGCATAAGGTCGAGAGGATGGAGAACGCCGCCGAGGTCGCGCGTTTGCGCGCTCAGCCGTCGACTGCGGTCAACGTCGATAAGCGCACAGGCCGGCTCACCGGCGCGTGGCGCCTGAACTGCTTCAACACCCTACTGCCGGCGAAGTGCCAAGAGCGCGATGCTGTCGATTGGCTGGAGGAGCTGGTGCGGACTGCAAACGGTGAGAACGCACAAGAGCGCAGGCCCGATCATGTCCGTGCATCAAACGATGGCCCGCCAGGGCAGAACATCAGCGATGCCATGATCCAAGCCAGCGTTCGGCTAGAGGTCGTGATGGAGAACATGGCGCCTCAACACGGTCGCATGCTGATGGAGCTGCTCAAGCCAGACGCCGACCTGATCACACGTTGGCGCGGTGTGGTCGAACGCTGCACAGGCGAGACACATAGCCATGCGCAGGCCGCCACAGTACGCGCCGCCTGCACATCGCTTGCCTGGGTGAGAGACAACCTTGGGCGATTGGAGAAGGCGCGCCGTGATCGTCGCCTAGCCGCTTGACGTGGCCACCGAACAGGGGGACAAAAGCCAAGGTCGCTTCGCGCGTCCAGAACATCAGCCCCGCCTCTTTCGAGCGCGGGGCTTTTCGTTGGCGCGCCTGACATCCCAACATTGCCGCACCGACCTCACGTCGTCCAGCTTCGGGACCAGGGACGTTCATCTCGACCGATCAGCGCCGGACGCGGACGGGTTATCCCGCCGTCTCCTGCGTCAAGCCAGTGGTGCGGTGCGGCCTCGGCCGTCCCTGTTTGCTGGTATGGCGGTCATTCCCGAACAGATCGTACGGAGGCGAGCATTACGCGGCTCACGCACCTCCAGCCCCGCACCAGCTTTGCGCCCGATCGACGTGCCTTCCCTACAGATCAGGCAAAGGGTCCGAAGCCGGTTCAGCAAAGCCAGCCATGGAAGGCTTGGTACAAGACGGCTCGGTGGCGTCGCCTGCGCGAGCAGGTTCTGATCCGCGACGCTTACACCTGCCAACGCACCGGCCAGGTCTGCGGCGGAAAACATCCGGCGCCAGATAGCCCTGTCGTAAACCACAAGCGACCGCACCGAGGCGATGAGCGCCTGTTCTGGGACATCGAGAACCTGGAAGTTGTGGCCAAGTCTGTTCATGACGCCGACATCCAGCGCGAGGAGCAGACCAGCCTGCATCACCGTGGGGCTTGGGACTGAGAGGGAGAGCGCGATGAGCAAGCACGGTGTGATTGGGCGCCTTGATCCTGCCGCCTGCTTCTTCGTGCGGGCCAAGAGGAAGGGTCGTGGACAGCCAGGCTTCGACGCGTGCGTGAGCGCCTCGTCTGAGGCTGATGCCATCGCCGTGGTGCGGATGCACGGGCACACTGACGCCTTTCAGATTGCCCCGACCCTCAAGGGTCCATGGCGAGAGGTCGCCGCAGCCTAGCCCCCGGGGGGCATGGAAAGTCCAGGAACATCCGTCGCTCTGAGACCGGCGGCCATCTCACGCACAGATTAAATCCCGGCTGGGAAGTTCGCGGGTGCGAACCGGGCCGGCAGGAGCCCCCATGACGGATGAAAAGAAGCCCGTCGATTGGGTAGAGATCGAGCGGGATTACCGCTCCGGAACTATGTCGATCAGGGAATTGGCAGCCTGGTACGGCATCAGCGACACGGCGATCAGGAAGCGCGCTAAGCGCGACGGCTGGGAGCGGCCGGCAGGAGCGACGGGTTCGCGCCGCGAACCAGCCCCCGAACCTGAGCAGCCCAAGGTCTATGTCGGCACGGTCCTGACGCCAGAGAACACGACGCCCGAGGCTATCGTTGGCCGAGGCCGCAACCTCGTCATGCGCATGATGGATGAGTTGGACGCGACCACGACGCGCAACGGCGAACTGGAAGCCTTGATTGTTTCATCGACGGACGAGGCCGATGCGAGCGGGCAGCGCTCGGCTCTCATGCAGGCTGTCTCGCTGAAGACGCGCTCCGATGTTCTGAAGGCGCTGGCGACCGCTGCGAAGACGCTGGCGGAATCGTCTGCGCCGCAGGGTGTGAAGAAGCAACGGCAGGAGGCTGGAGAGCGTGTAGCTAAGGGCGGCGGGAAGTTTTCGGCTCCGCCTCCTCCGCTGAGGCTCGTGCAGTAGGCCGTGGAGTGGACGACAGCTTGCCTCGACTGGCGCGATCGCATCGTCGCCAAGCGGAGCCTGATCCCGGCCCCGCTATTCGCGGATGAGGGGCGCGAAGCGCTTGAAGTGTTTAAGGCGCTGCGGATCGTGGATGCGCCCGGGCAGCCGACTTTCGGCGAGGCGTGCGAGCCTTGGGTGTTCGACTTCGTCTCGGCGATCTTCGGGGCCTACGACGCCAATAGCGGTGAGCGCCTGATCCGAGAGTTCTTTTTGCTTATCTCCAAGAAGAACAGCAAATCGACCATTGCGGCCGGCATCATGCTCACGGCGCTGATCCGCAACTGGCGCCATTCGGCCGAACTTCTGATCCTGGCCCCCACCATTGAAGTCGCTCAGAACGCCTATAAGCCAGCCCGCGACATGGTGAAGGCCGATGATGAGTTGGACGAGCTGCTGCACGTCCAGGACCACATTCGGACAATCACCCATCGCGACAACGGCGCCATGCTGAAGGTCGTGGCGGCGGACACGGATACGGTTTCCGGCAAGAAGGCCGGTCACATCTTCGTCGACGAACTCTGGGTGTTCGGCAAGCGCGCCAAGGCGGACGCCATGTTGCGAGAGGCTACGGGCGGCACGGTTTCGCGGCCCGAGGGATTCGTTATCTGGGCCAGCACCCAGGCCGACGAGGAACCGGCAGGCGTCTTCAAGACCAAGCTCGACTATTTCCGCGACGTGCGGGACGGCAAGGTCGATGACAAGCGTAGCTTGCCAGTCATCTACGAGTTCCCAGAAGCGATGGTGGAGACTGAGGCCTACCTCGTCCCCGACAATTTCTACATCACGAACCCCAATCTCGGCCGCTCGGTCAGCCGGGCATGGCTGGAGGATGAGCTCCGCAAGGTGTTGAACGCGACCGGCGGCGAGAAGCAGGTCTTTCTCGCCAAGCACCTGAATGTCGAGATCGGGCTTAAGCTGGCAAACAACCGCTGGGGCGGCGCGGACTATTGGGAAGATGCGGGCGATCAGAGCCTGACTTTAGACGAGGTCCTGACGCGCTCTGAGGTCTGCACGGTTGGGATCGATGGCGGCGGCTTGGATGACCTGTTCGGCTTGGCTGTCCTGGGACGTTGCAAAGAGACGAAGCGCTGGCTGCTGTGGACCCATGCCTGGGCGCATGACGACGTGCTCAAGCGTCGGAGCGACATCGCCAGCCGATTGCTGGACTTCAGGCGCGATGGCGACCTGACGATCAGCGAGGATCCGATGGCCCCGATCATGGAAGCGGCGGCCTACATCGAACGCGTGAAAGACACCGGGCTTCTGCCGGAGGCCGAGGCTGTCGGCATCGACCCCATTGGCGTTGCGGCTCTGGTTGATGAGTTAGAGGCACGAGGCATCGCGCCAGGGCAACAGGTGGCGATCCGGCAGGGCTTTGCTCTCTCCCCGGCGTCCTGGGGCTCTGAAATCAAGCTGAAGAACGGATCGCTGAAGCATAGCGGTCAGGCAATGATGGCCTGGTGCGTCGGAAACGCGAAGGTCGAAGTCCGGGGCGGTGCGGTGATCATCACGAAGCAGTCAGCGGGGCGCGCGAAGATTGACCCGCTGGTAGCGGCGTTCAACGCGATGATGCTGATGTCGCGCAAGCCGATGGCGAACGGGGGCGTGGATATGAACGACATTCTCGTCAACGCAGTGTTCGCCTGATGCGCCTGTGGCAACGCCTGCTAGGGCGCAAGCTCACCGCCCGCGACGGCGAGCTGTACGAAGTCTTCTCCGGTGGTGACACCTGGTCTGGTGAGGCCGTCTCCGCTCACGCTGCGATGAATCTTTCGGCCTTCTGGGCTGGAACGCGCATCACGGCCGAGACGGTGGCGAGCCTTTCTGTTGAGGTTCTGGAACGCCGCGAGGACGGCGCGCGGGTGCGGGTATCGGACCACCCCTTGCAAGCCCTGCTGGACGACAGCCCCAACGCTGATCAGACATCCATGGAGTTCTGGGAAGGGCGCGTGTTCGGCATGTGCACGACCGGAAACGGGTTCGCCGAAAAGGTCTTCAACAGCCGTGGCGGTCTTCTCGCGCTAAACCCAATGCCGGCGACGACGATGGTTGAGCGCTTGCGGGACGGGGCTCTGCGATATCGGTTCGATGATCGAGGAAAGCTGATCGATCTGCCCGAGGAGAAGGTCTTTCACCTGAAGGCGTTCGGTGACGGCGACGTTGGTATGTCGCCCGTCGAGTACGCGCGGCAGACCCTCGGCCTGGCCATCGCGTCGGAAAAAGCCGCCGGTCAGATGTTCAGCAAGGGCCTGCGCACCAAGGGCTTCTTCACCTTCCCGAACCAACTGACGGCGGAACAGCGCGCCGAGGCCCGCAAGAATTTCGCGGAACGCTACAGTCGTCCGGATGCGCCGAGCGTCGGACTGCTGGAAGGCGGGATCGATTTCAAGTCGGTCAACATTACGCCCCGAGACGCCGAACTGATCACGTCGCGGCGCTTCAACGTCGAGGAGGTCTGCCGTTGGGTCGGTGTTCCGCCCATCGTCATCGGTCACGCGGCTGAAGGTCAGACCATGTGGGGCACCGGTGTCAGTTCGATCATGCAGAGCTGGCTCACGCTGGGCTTGAGGTCTCGTCTGAAGCGCATCGAGAAGGCCATCGCAAAACGCGTGATGACACCTGCTGAACGTGAGCGTTTCAAGGTCCGCTTCAACTACGAGGACCTTCTGAGGACCGACACCGAGAGTCGATACAAGGCCCACGAAATCGCCCTGCGCGCCGGTTTCAAGAGCCGGAATGAGGTCCGCCGGATTGAGGGCGACGCCCCGGTTGAGGGCGGCGACACCATCATGACCCAGATGCAGAACGTCCCGATCACGCAGACCCAGGAGGGCGCGCAATGAGCATTCGAACCCTGCCCGAACTGACCTGTCCCGAAGGGCTAAACGGCTCCGTGCAGTTGGCCGAGAAAGCCGCCCGCATGTTTACGCCCATCGAGGCTCCGGTCATGGCGGCGGCGGATGGTTCCGACGTGATCACCATCCTGGACGTGATCGGCTACGACTGGTGGACTGGCGAGGGCGTAACCGCCAAGCGGGTATCTGCCGCGCTTCGGCAGATCGGCGCGAAGCCCGTCACCGTGCAGATCAACTCTCCCGGCGGCGACTTCTTTGAAGGGGTCACGATCTATAACCTCCTGCGCGCCCACCCGGCAAAGGTCACGGTTCAGATCGTCGGCATCGCCGCCTCGGCGGCTTCTGTGATCGCCATGGCCGCAGACGAAATCCAGATCGCCAAGCTGGGCTTCATGATGATCCACAACACGCAGTGGGGCGCGGCCGGCGACCGGCATGTGATGGCCGAAACTTCGGAAGTCATGGCGGTGTTCGACCGGGCCGCTGCCGAGATGTACGCGGATCGGACAGGCCTCGCCGCTGATGATGTCGCCAAGATGCTCGATGCGGAGACATGGTTCGGTGGTGATGGCCCCGTCGAGCAGGGCTTCGCGGACAAGGTGGTCGATTTCGACGTGCAGCCGGCCGAGGTGAAAAACGCCACGGCGGCCCTGTATCGCCTGGAGGCGGCACTTGCCTCTGGAAAGCCCATGCCGCGCTCGGAGCGCCGCAGGCTAATGAAAGAAATCCAGGATACGCCGCGCGCTGTCCTTGAGAACGCCATGCCGGGCGCTGGCGACCAGGCCGTCGATGACGGCTCCACGGACCTGAGCCTCGCTCTGGCCCGACTGAAACTGGCGCGAGCCTAACCCCTACACCGAAAGGAGGCCATCATGGCCGATGATACCAAGGACCTGCTGAAGCAGGTGTCGAACGAGCTTGTCCGCGTCTCGGACGAGTTCAGCAAGAAGGCCGAAGAGGCCATGCGCGAGGTCCAGAACGCGGGCAAGCTGTCCGAGGAGACCAAGGGCGTGGTCGATACGCTGGCGACCAAGCAGACCGAACTGGACGGCCTGGTCAATGACCTGAAGGCCCGCCTGGGCGAGGTCGAGCAGAAGGGCGCCCGTCGCGGCGGCGGCAGCGACCGTCCGCAGAGCGTCGGCGCACAGACCGTGCAAGCGCAGGCCGTCAAGGATTTCGCCGCTTCGGTTCAGGGCGGTCGCCGCATCAGCGTCCCGGTCAAGAATGCGCTGCTCAGCACCGATGTTGCTGACGGCGTGGTCGAGCCGCAGCGTCTGCCCGGCATCGACCAGATGCCGAAGCAGCGCCTCTTCATCCGAGACCTGATCGCGCCGGGCCGCACCACGTCGCCGGCGATCTTCTGGGTCCAGCAGACCGGCTTTACCAACGCCGCCGCTGTGATCGCGACGGAAGGCACCGCCAAGCCATATTCGAACATCGAGTTCGACACGAAGATCACGCCTGTCGTGACCATCGCGCACATGTTCAAGGCTTCGAAGCAAATCCTGGACGACTTCGCTCAGCTTCAATCGCTGATCGATGCCGAGATGCGCTACGGCCTGAAGTACGTCGAAGAGCAGGAAATCCTGTTCGGCGCGGGCGGCGCGGGTCATCTGGACGGCATCGTGCCGCAAGCGTCGGCCTTCGCGCCGGCCTTCGCGCCCGAGGACCGTACGCCCATCGACGATCTGCGCCTCGCCATCCTGCAAGCGGCCATCGCCCGCCTGCCGGTCACCGGCTTCGTGGTTCACCACACCGACTGGGCCAAGATCGAACTGACCAAGGACAACAACGGCGGCTACATTCTGGCGAACCCGCTTCGCCTGGCTGGCCCGACGCTGTGGGGCCGTCCGGTCGTCGAGACCGAAATTCCCGAGTTCGAGGGCGAGTTCCTGGCGGGCGCCTTCTCCACCGCCGCCCAGATTTTCGATCGGGAAGACGCCAACGTCGTCATCTCGACCGAGAACGTGGACGACTTCGAGAAGAACATGGTCTCGATCCGCTGCGAAGAGCGACTGGCCCTGGCGGTCAAGCGCCCCGAGGCGTTCGTCACCGGCGCCTTCGGCACCGCCGTCGCTCCGTAACCCTGTCCGGGGCCGGTGGAGACGCCGGCCCCGTCTCCTTGGAGGCAAACCATGAAGATCACCCTCAATCGGACCCTGCGCGTCGGCAACGCCACCATGCGGCGCGGCGCGACCGTCACCATGGGAGAGGCCAAGGCGAAACAGTTGCTTGAACGTGGCCTAGCCAATGAGGTCCGCGAGCCCAAGGCGAAGCCTGAGCCCAAGCCGAAAGCCGACTGACCATGGCGATGCTCGATGTCGTCATCCTGAGTGCGGGACCGCTTCTCACGTTGGAAGAGGCCAAGGACCACCTAAACGAGTATTCGTCGGACAGAGATGCGCTCATCGAGACCTATTCGAACGCGGCCGTGCTTTCCTGCCTGAACTACTGCGACCGTGCGATGGTCCCGATGGGGGCTGAACCGGCCTTCAAGGCGGCGGCGCTGCTGACGCTTGGCGCGCTCTACAAGACGCGGGAGTCGCTGCTGATCGGCGAGACCGTGGCGCTTAACCCGACCGTCGAAGCCATGCTGCGTCCTTACCGCACCTACAGAGCCTGAGGAGACCGCCATGCGCGTCCGCTTCACCGAGGACTTCGACTACACCCCGTCTGACGATCACCGCATCCTGATCGAATACCGCAAGGGCCATGAGTTGACCGTGAGGCGGGAGGCCGGTGAGGCCGCTGTTGCGGCCGGCAAGGCGGTCGAGATCAAGGCGCCTGTTCGAAAGTCGGACGATGCCGAAGCCTAAAGGCGCCGGTGATCTTCGTCAGCGGGTCTATTTCGAGCGCCGCGCAGAAGGATCCGACGATTACGGAAATCCGGTCCAAGACTGGGCGCCACTCGGCATAAGTCGGGCCGCCAGCCTGCTCCCAACCCGAGGCAGCGAGACGGTTCAGTCTGACCGGTTGTTAGGCCGGGTCCAATGGGACTGCTGGGTTCGGTCCGACAGCGGAACTCGCTCGCTTCAGACTGGCGATCGTATGGTCGATGCGCGGGACACAAGCCGGACCTTCAATATCGGCTTTATCGGTGACATGGACGGCGACAGAACGTGGTTGCTGATCCAGGCGGTCTCTGGCGGGGCCGATGGCTAAGGGCGGTTTGGAAGGCGTCGAGCGGCTTCAACGCAAGCTCGCGGCCATGACGCCCTCGGTTAGGAAGGCTGCTGGTCAGGAAGCGTTCCTGCAAGCCGAGGAAATGGCGGCCCAGATGCGCCGGATTGCGCCTGTGGCTGATGAAGCCAGCGGCGGTCAAAAGGTTCGAGACCACATCTTCGTTGAAGAGGGTCGTCTTGGTGATGTGTCCTACGTCGTGATCAGTGACGCCAAGGACGCCAAGGGCCGGCCGAAAGCGTCCCGCGTCGAGCTGGGCCACATCGCCGCCAACGGTCGCCAGGTCGAGCCGAGCCCCTACTTCTACCCCGTCGTCCGGTCCAGCCAACGCAAGGTCAAGCGCCGTCTGGCCAACGCCATGCGGCGCGCGATCAAGAAGGAGGCCGGGCTTTGATCGATCCTCAGCTCCCGCTCCAGGCGTCTATCGTCGCCGCTGTGAAGGCCGACGCCGAAATGACATCCCTCATCGGCGGGCGCATCTTCGACCGGGTTCCGGTAAACGCCAGCGGCATCCCGCAAGGCCCCTTCCCTTATCTGAGTTTCGGCAGCGCTGACACGACCGCAGATGACACGTCCTGCATCGGTCCCTCGGATTGCTTCATCGACCTGAATGGTTGGTCGCGCGAGGTGGGATATCCCGAAGTCAAGCGCATCGGCGCCCGCGCCGCATCGCTGCTGAACGCCAAGCTGGCTGTTCAGGGTTTCGAGGTTGTGACGCATCGTGTGGAGCGTCTTTCCTACCAGCGCGAACAGGACGGGCTCACGAGCCGGGTCATCCTGCGCCTGCGCTACGGCCTGATGAAGGCTGCTTGATCCCGTCCTAGACGGGCCATCCCGCCCCTTCTGGGGTTTCTTCGACAGAGAAAGGCATCCGATATGTCGGACGTTTTCGTGAGCGTCGTCTCGGGCGAGGAAATCCTCGTCCAGATCGGCGATGGTGCAGACCCCGAGGTCTTCGCCCATGACTGCATGATCAACGGATCACGCGGTTTCAACCGGACCGCAACCACCACGGATCAGCAGATCCCGAACTGCACCGATCCGTCCAAGCCGCCGAAGACCATGCGGCGCACGGACTCCACAGACAGCACGATCAGCGGCGAAGGTCTGCTGCACTCGGCGTCGGTCCTGGCATGGCTCAACCGGGTCGGCCAAACCATCAACTGCCGTGTCCGCAAGGCCGGCGCATTCCAAGTCGCTGGTCCCTACATTCTGACCGAGTTCAGCATCACGGGTAACGCCCGTGAATATGCGACGGCGTCGGTGACGCTGGTCCAGGCTGACGAGCCGACGATCACGGCCGGCGCCTGATGAGTCGCAGCGCCCGCATCACCGCCCCGTTTGGCGACGGCACCTATGACTTCCGGCTCGACATCGGCGGACTGGAAGAGCTTCAGGAGAAAGTCGACGCCGGGCCGGAGCAAATCTATGCCGACATCGCGTCGGGCCAGTGGCGGGTCGCCCATCTTCGGGAGACGATCCGCATTGGTCTGGTGCGGGGCGGCATGGACCCGATGCGGGCGCTTGCTCTGGTGTCTCGATATGCCGCTGAAGGCTATCTAGCCGATCTAAAGCCGCTGGCACTCAACATCATCGCCGCCTCACTGGTTGGCGCTCCCGATGAGGACAAGCCATCGGGGGAGCCCGAGGCGGGGGCGAAAGACCCCTCCCCCGCCGAAAAATCCGGTTCGCAGGGCTCTACGCCGCCGGAGCCCAAATCGGGCTCTCCCCGCGCGAAGTCCAAGAAAGCAGCCTCTGGCAGCTAGGCGAGGCGCACCGGGGCTGGAGAAAAGCCCAGGGCATCGAGGAGAAGGCGGGCGCTCCGTCGATTGAAGCGTTTGAACGCGCGACGAAGGCGGCTAGGCTCGACCCGTAAAGGGAGGATGCCATGACAGATCAAGTTCAGAGCCAAGGCGTTGGGCCGGCGGCGTCGATTGAGGATTCTGACGCAGTTCAGAACTGGGGGTCTTGGCTCGCCATTCTCGGTGTGGCGGGAGCGATAGGATCGTTCTTTTTCCCCGTGGGCGTCGAGACGGCCGGACTCTACGGCATCCCGGATGAAGTCGCGAATATCGATAAGATTGCGCTGCGCCATATGTGCATGGCTGGCTCAGTCGGTCTTTTTGTCGGGGGAAGCGCGTTGATCGGCGCGGGCCATGTCGCGAAAGCGATCCGAGTAGCGGCTAGTCGAGTCCGCCCATCTTAATCAGCGCCTCGATCCCTGCCCGCAGCGCTTCCGGTCGCGACGGCTTTGGATCGGGCTGACGTTCTATCCAGGCATCAACCTTTGCCAACTGGTCCGGCGGCACACGCACCGTGACCGGCTTGGCCCCGACGATAGGGCGCCCTCTTTTTCTGACATTAGTTATTGACGACATCACTAACTGATGTCAGAAAAGACGGGCCAAGGCAAGGACGGCAATCCCTGCCAAGGCCCTAACCGCAACGGATCGCAGGAGATCACGTCATGGCTACGGCCACCCATACCACAAGGCGGAGTCTGTTCGCCATTGCAGCTGGCGCCGCATTGCTACCCGCCCTCCCCGCCATGTCCGCTTCCGACAATGGGGCTCGTCTGCTCCACCTGGAGCGAGAAATCCAAGACATCACGGTGCGCGCGAACAACCGCGCACTAACCGACGACGAGACGAACGACCTGATTGATCAGATCGTGGAGCGAGAGGTCCAGATCGCCGAAGCGCCCTGCGACAGCCTTGATGCATTCCGCGTCAAGCTCCGCACTATCGTTCACACCTCGCTCACGGTCGGCAGCATGTACGCCATCGACTACGACGCCCTGCTCTCGGGCATGATCAGCTTCGTCGAGGGCCGTCACTGATGGCCGCCGCAGCGAAGACGAGCGGCATCGAACTGCCGCCACTGAACATCCAAACCCTGAAGCTAACCCTGATCGGCGACAGCCCTCTCATCGTCCACGCCTGGAGCCCGAAGGCGCTCAAGCAGATGGCGGACAAGCAGCAGAAGAAGGCGACGGCCGGCCGCGAGGCGAAAGACCCTTGGGCCGACTTCTGTGGCTCCATGTATTGGCTGAGCGACCGGCCGGAGAAGCCGACAGAGGAGGATGTCGAAACGGCAAGGTTCGGGTTTCCGGCTATCGCCTTCAAGGCGGCGGCGGTGACGGCCTGCACCAGCATCGGCGGCGTGACGAAGGTTGCGGCTCGCCAAGCCTTCCACGTCGAAGGCGAGATGGTGGAGATCAAGTCTCCAGCCCCGCCGTCTATGCGCGAGGATGTGACCCGCGTCGGCATGGGCGTGGCGGACCTTCGCTATCGCGGCGAATGGCAGAAGTGGGCGGTCGAGTTGCTAGTGAAGTTCAATGGCAACCTGATGTCGGCGGAACAGGTCGTCAGCCTGTTTGATACGGCAGGGTTCGCGGTCGGCGTCGGCGAATGGCGCCCCGAGCGCGACGGTCCTTATGGCCGGTTCCATGTCGCCCGCGACGGGGAGACGGTCTGATGGCCGTCCGCTATGCATGGAAGCCCGGTTCTCGGGTCCGCCTGGACCCGGAGAAGGCCGGTAAAGAAATGGAAGACGTGCGGCGTCGGAACGGCGGCGCACTCACTCCCGAGGCGCTTCTTGAGCGGGCGCGGTCGGCCAACAGCGCGGTCCACGACCATTTCGAGTGGGACGACGGCAAAGCGGCGCATCTGCACCGCATCAGCCAGGCAGGCGACCTGATCCGCGCGATCACCATCGACGTGACGCATTCCAACGTCGAGCCGCCGAAGACCATTCGAGCGTTCGTCAGCGTCGAGCGCGAGGGACAGCGATCCTACACCAGCACGGTCCACGCTCTGTCTGACGCCGACCTTCGGCGGCAAGTGGTGGCGAAGGCGTGGGCCGATCTGGAGGCGTGGCGCGAACGGCATCGAGAGCTGACCGAGTTCGCCCGCATCTTCTCCGCGATGGACGACACGAAGGTCGCGTAACGGCTCTGTTGAGGCCGGTCCTTCGGGACGAAACATGGCAGGCGTGGCTAGGCGAGGTTTGGCGTGGCCTGGTGAGGTATGTCGGGGCAGGCGAGGCAAGGCGCGGCCCGGTGCGGCGTGGCGCGGTCAGGCGCGGCATGGCAGGCATGGCTTGTCAGGGCTTGGTCGGGCAAGGCGCGGATCGGCAGGCATGGCGTGGCGTCGCAAGGCGAGCCACGGCGCGTAATGGCAAGTCAGCGCTGGCGGGGCGGTTCTTCGGAGCCGCCCTCACCTATGCAGGCTGGAGCGAAAGCCGCAGCCCAAGCGCCTTCGTCACCTTGACGATGCTGTCCAGGCTGGGATTTCCACCCTCCCCCAGCGCCTTATAGAGCGCCTGCCGGGAGAGGCCGGTTTCCTTCGCCACAGCGGTCATGCCCTTGGCGCGGGCGACCACGCCGAGGGCATCCGCGATTTCAGCGGTGTCACCGTCAGAGAGTGCGCCTTCAAGGTAGGCGGCGATAGCTTCGGGACTGTCGAGATATTCGGCAGGATCGAAGGGGCGGGTTTCGTGGGGCATTAATCGACCTCCTTTGCCAAAGACTTGGCGTTACGAATGTCGCGGTCCTGACTGCCCTTGTCCCCGCCGCAAAGCAGGATGACCAGAACAGCGCCGCGCTGGATGAAATAGACCCGGTATCCGGGGCCGTAGGTGATGCGGAGTTCGCTGACACCCTCGCCAACCGGCTTCACGTCGCCAGGGTTGCCGAGCGCCAGACGACGGACCCGGCGAGCCACCTCGGCCTTGGCGCGCACGTCGCGCAAACCCGAAAGCCAGTCAGCGAACACTTCGGTCTGACGAACTTCGATCATGTGTCGCTTATAGGCGACGACACCCTAGACTGTCAACCAAAAGCGACAACGGAGGCATGAATGGCCGACGAAATCGAGCGCCTCCTTGTCCGCGTCGAAGCGAACGCCACCCAGTTCGAGTCCCAGATGCGGAAGCTCAACAAGAGCCTTTACGCATCGCAGGCCGAAAACCGGAAGACTCTGAACGCCATTCAGAAAGACACTGAGGCGGCCTCACGCCGCATGTTTGCTCCTATTGGGGATGGCCTCCGTAGAGAAGTCGCCAGCCTCGCTGGTGTGTTCGCGGGCCTTTTCACCACTCAACAGGTCACCCGATACGCTGACCAATATACGAGCCTGCAAAACCGCCTGAAGGCTGCTGGCCTAGAAGGGGAGAACCTCAAAAGGGTCGAGGACTCCCTCTATGAAACCGCCAATCGGAACGGTCTTCAGGTTCAGGCCACAGCTGAACTTTATCAGCGGGCTTCTCTTTCTCGCCAACGCCTCGGCGCTAGCGAGCAGCAGTTGCTGGCGCTGGTTTCCGGGACGGCAGCCGCGCTTAAGGTCCAGGGCACCTCGGCCGAGGCCGCTTCCGGCCCTCTTCTTCAGTTGGGCCAAGTGCTTGGCGGGGCGAAAGTCCAAGCCGAGGAGTATAACTCCCTGATCGACGGCCTGCCTGTTCTTCTTCAGGCGGCCGCCAAAGGATCTGATCGTTTCGGCGGCGATGTGGCAAAGCTGACGGAAGCTGTGAAGTCCGGCAGCGTCACCAGCAAAGAGTTTTTCGATGCCCTGCTGAAAGGTTTCCCTGAAATCCAGAAGCAGGCCGAGGGATCGGCGACGACTATCAGCAGCGCTCTTCAAACGCTGGACAACGAGTTTGGTCGTTACATCGGCCGGGCCGATGAAAGTTTGTCCGCGTCGCAGCGCGTCGCTCAAGGCATCCAGGGGCTCGCGGAAAACCTAGATCAGATCATTCCGATTGTCGGAATCCTGGCTGCGTTGATCGGCGGGGGTTATGTCGCCTCTCTGACGATGGCGGCGAGCCGCATGGCGATTGCGGGTGTTGGCGCCGCCCGGCTAACCGCCTTCAATATCGCCATGACGGCCAGCATGACCGGCGCCACCCGCGCCCAGGTCGCGCTCAATATGGCGATGGCGGCGAACCCTGTTGGTCTCGTCATCACAGTGGTCGCTGCTTTGGCGGCTGGCCTTTACATCTTGGCTACTCGCTACAACACGACGGCCATTGCGGCGCGGGAGCTAGACAGGGTCGTTGGGGCCGCCGACGCGGCTTTAGAGGACTATCGCAAGGCGGTTGATGCGGCCAAAAACGCGTCCAAGGCAGAGCGCGAGGAGCTGGATAAAAAAGCCCAGGCACTTCGGAACGTGACCCTTGCCAGAATCAACGACGCCAAAGTTGCCGCTCAAAAGCAGATTGATGAGGCTGTCGCTGCTCGGCAACGAGCGGATCGATCAATCGGGGACTCTGCCTCCGCTCGCTCTCGCGCCTTTGCCAATCCTAATAACGCCAACGCGGCACTGGCTGGGGGCGCCTCTGCACAGGCGAGAGCAAATATCTCGCTCGCTGTGCGAGCCAGAGAGGAAGCCGACACAGCTATCCAGTCCTACGAGCGCTTGAAAGGCGCGATGGAGGACATCGAAAATCCTCGCGGACCTGGCAGCGCTATCGCCGCACCTGCATCAACGGGTGCTGGATCGTCGGCCGGATCATCCAGCGCTGATCGCACGTCAGGCCTGCGTGAACGCCTGTCGCTTGAGGAAGACTTGGCCCGCGTTCGCGCCACTGGTGACGAGGCGGCCATCAAGCGCGAGGAAGAGCGTCAGCGGATAATCGAGGCGACTGAGCGCTACCGTGAGGCCGGCTATGCAGACGCCGAACAACGCGCCCTCAATCTGATCGCGGCGGAAAATCAAGCCGAGGATGTCGCAGAGCAGCGGGAGAAGACACAGGCGCGTATTCGCGAGGGCCTTGAACGTGAGGCCGATCTGAAACGCGCAGCGGCGGATTGGACGGAGCGCCAGCACACCGCCGAACTGGAGATCGCTCGCCTACGCGGGGACGACGCAGCCATTCGCCGGCTCGAGCGCGAAGCGGCTCTACGGCAGCGAATTGCTGAATTCGTGGAGCGCTACGGCGTTGCGGGCGTCGGCCTGGCGGTGGCTGAGCAGTTGAAGTTCGACCAAGCCCAGGCCGAAGGGGATATGAACTACGCGGCCGAGAATGCCGCGCGGACCTTCGTCGATGTTATCGCGGCCGATGATCCTTGGGAGGCGGCAGGCAATGCCTTCAAGCGCGCCGCCTTCAACAATCTGGAAGACCTGTTCTCCAACATCTTCAAGTCGTTCATATCCAACAAGGATGGCAACCTCCTCGGCTCCATCGCCTCAGGCATCGGCTCGCTGTTCAGAGGCGGCGCCCGCGCGACTGGCGGGCCAGTCACCGCAGGACGCCCCTACAAGATCAACCACAACAACCCGCAGAGCGAGTGGTTCGTCCCTGGGATGAATGGATCGGTTCTGACGCACGGGCAGATGCGCGGGCTCGAAACCGGCGGGATGCGAGCTGGTGGCGTGGTTGAGCATCGCGTCGTCGTCACGCCGGAGCGAGACAGCTTTATCACGCTCGCCACCACTGCCGCGCAGCCTGTCGCTTCGCAGGCCGCCGGCGCTGCATTTCGAGGTTCGACCATGGCCGCGCGCAAGGCAGCGCCGGCCGTTCAGGCCTCCCTCCGTCGATTAGGGACTACGCCGAATTGATGGATTACTGGCCGCGCCACCTATTCCCCGCCATGGACGTTCGCTGGCGGCTGCAGAACCGCGTCATCAGCGGCGGCATGCCCGTGATCGGGCCCGCGCGGGCCGTGGGCACGATCGGCGCCGGCCTGTGGGTCTGCGAGATGACCGGCATCTGGCTTTATCGGCCTGAGCAGTTGAAGGCTGCACGTGCGCTCGACATGATCCTCGACGGCGGTCTGACTTCTCTTGTCGTCGGATCCTGCGAGACCGCGCTCGCGCCCTGGGCTGTTCCAACCGATCCGGTCCCGCATTCGGATGGGTCGCCATTTTCGGATGAGACCCTATACGCCGGCGCGGCGCCGACCGGGACGGTGGTCGCGGCCGCCGCTCTGAGAGCCACTAGCCTCCAGATCGAACTTCCCACGGGCGCCACCCTGACCGGCGGAGAGGCCTTTTCCATCCGGCACCCCAACAAGGGCGAGCGGCGCTACCAGGTTGCTCGCGTCAACGGTGACGTGGTGACTTTCCGGCCCGAACTCCGAGAAGCGGTGACGGGCGGCACAGAGGTTCACTTCGCCGACGTCGGCTGCGTTATGCGGCTTGCGAACCCCGACGAGTTTCTTTCGGCGATCCGGGCGGGCGCCACGGCAGACCTGGCTCCGGTCTTCGTGGAGGCCTTCTGATGCTCCCTGAGCGCCCCCTTCACGAACCGACCGCAGCGGAGATCAAGGAGAGCCTTCGTCACCTTGAAGACCGTATCCTAGAAGCCACCCAGCCAAACGTTCGTAGTGCTGCGCAATGCCTTCGCCGAGTTTGGCCTTTTCGTCATCTTCGGTGCCCTCTCGGATGCGGCGGGCGGTAGTCACCAACACGTCGGCTCCCTCTTGAGCTGTCAAAACCTTCTTCTCGATCAGCTTGGACAGGGTCGCGTGCAGCCCCATCGCATTAGCTGATCCAAATACCGCGGCAATCTTCGCTGGTTCCATTCGTGAGCCCTCCAAAAACTGGAGGAGGCTGACGGCATCTCGTTCAATCTGTCGAGTCAGGAGGCGTCATGCTCCCCGAACAGGCCGCCGCCATGTCCGCGCTGGGCGCGCCCCGATACGCCCTCTTCTTCCTGATGAAGACGAAGACCGGCTATGTCAGGGCGTGGCTGGGGGTTGGCGATTACGACCTGCCGGCGGATGACGTCGACCCGACGGGCGGGACGTACCTGGGCATAGGCCTGGTCGGGGAAATCCCGGCCCTGCGGCAGTTGGTCGGCGGGCTGGCCGAGCGGGTAGAGTTCACGCTGAACGGTGCGGACGAGACGACGTTCAGCCTGGCCGACGACGAAGCGGACGAGGTGCGTGGCGCCATCGTCAACGTCGGGATCATCTTCTTCGACGAGAACTGGCAGGCGGTCGATGTGATCGCGTGGCTATGGGACGGGACGGCGGATGTGCCGGCCGTCGACCGGAACGCCACGGACAGCGAGATCACCCGCCGCGTTACGCTGTCGGTCGCTTCGGGCTTCACCGACCGGACCCGGCCGCAACTGGCGTTCTATACCCCTGCGGATCAGAAGCGCCGAAGCCCGACCGACACCTTCTGCGACCGCGTCCCGCTCTACACCCAGGAGAGCACGATCGTCTGGCCGGCGCCGGGCTGATGCTGGACGCCTTTCTGGAGCGCATGGCCTGTCGCGCCTTTGACGACGGGGCGGCGGATTGCGGCCTGTCGCTGGCGGATTGGGTCATGGTGGCGCGGGGCTGCGTTGACCCGGCGGCGCATCTCAGGGGCCGATACAGCACCCCGCTGGGCCGTGAGCGCCTGCTGCGCCGTCTCGGTGGCATGGAGGCGGTCGTGGCGGGTTGCGCCGCCCATGCGGGCCTGAACGAAGCCGCAGAGCCCCAACGCGGCGACGTCGGAGTGATCGAGCATGGCGAGCGCCAGTACGGCGCCATCTGCCTCGGCGAGCGATGGGCCCTGCAGGGCGATGGATTGGTGACGCTGGTTCCTGACCGGGTCGTCAGGGCGTGGAGGGTCTGAATGCCGCAAGCCATTCCGGCCGCCGCAGCCGCCTTCGCCAACTGGGCCTTCGCCGCGACAGGCTTGGCCTATGGTGGCGCGGCCCACGCTATCGTGACGGCGACGCTGTACTACGGCGCCCAGGCTGCGCTCTACACGGCCGTCAGCATGGGGCTGAGCGCCGTCGCCCAGGCCCAGGTTCCCGACCCCGAAGGCCAGAAGCTGCCCCGCAAGCAGGCTCGGCCGATCCGGGTCCATGCCGTCGGCGGCGGGTCGCGGATGTCCGGGGCCTACATGCTGAGGGAGGCCGTCGGCAACAAGTACGGCGCCGTGCTGTCGGTGTGCGAAGGGCGGTTGGCCTCGATCTCCGCCGTCTATGAGCACGACAACCTCGTCACCCGGGACAGCGACGGCTGGGTCCAGGGCATGGCGGGCGAGCAGTTCGGGTCCGGCGACCTGTTGCGGATCCAGACCCGGCTGGGCGCCCCGACCGAGACCCACTACTCGATGCTGACGCCGGACTTCGGCTCGTACTGGCCCACGTCCTCGCGCGGCGACGGCATCGCCTCGGTCGGCATCTTCGCCCAGCACCGTTCGCGCGAGAGCTTCGCCCGGCATTTCCCGAACGGCGAGCCGTCAGTTTCCATCGTCGGAACGCCCGTCTGCTACGACTGGCGGGACGGAACCCAGAGCCGGACCGACCCCGCTTCGTGGAAGGCCTGTTCCAACCCGGTCGTCTGGCTGGTCTTCGTCGAATGGTATCGGCACGGCCGCAGCTGGGACCGCTGCATCGCCCCGGTCCTTGATGACCTGACGGACGAGGCGGACTATTGCGACGAGGTCGTGACCCGCAACGGCGTCACGGAGGCCCGCTACCGCTGCGCCGGCAACTATCCGGTCAACACCGAACCCCAGGCGGTGCGTGAGGCCCTGCTGGCCACCTTTGACGGCTGGCTGTCGATCGACGGCCGAGGGCGGATGATCGTCAAGTCCGGCCGCTACGTCGAGCCGACATTCGTCCTGACCGGCGAGCATATCCAGGGCTATAGCTGGCGCGCCTTCCAGACCGACGAGGAAGCCTGCAACGCCCTGGTCGTGTCGTTCGTCGATCCGACGAAGGACTACACCGAAGTCGAGGCCGGGACGTACCGGGACGAGGACGACATCACCGCCCGAGGCATCGAGCGCTCCGAGCCGCTGCAACTGCCGTGGTGCCCGAGCGGTCAGCAGGCGATGGAACTGGCACGTCGCAAGATGACCCGGCTGACGGCCGAGCGCCGGGGCCAGGTCCGCACCGGCATCTATGGCCTGAACGGTCTGGGAAAGCGCTATATCCGGGTTCAGAACCCCGAGCTGCAATCCATGGCCGATGTCGTGCTGGAGGTCATGAACGTGGAGCTTGACCTGGCCAATGCGCAGGTCGTGTTCGACGTGATCAAGGCGGACACCGAGATCGACGCCGGCGAAGCCCCAGCCCCGGACGTTCCAGAGGTCGAACGCCCGCCGGTGACGCCGGGCGATCAGGAACCGGCCCGCAAGCCCATCGCCCGGTCCATTCCCTATCCGACGAGCGCGACTGTCGACACGATCACCATCACGACCTTTACCGCCACGATGGATGACGGCGCGCCCGTCGCCATCCCCGATGGCACGATCACCGGCCTGTCGGAACTGACGAGTTACGGCGTGTTCTGGAAGGACGGCGCCGGGTTCGAGTCCGAGGTCTCGCCCGCGCCCAACCACATGTCGACAGGCTCGTGGGTCTTCATCGGTTGGCAGTCTACCGAGGACGGCGCTGGTGGTTATCCGCCATCTCCCCCTCCGCCTCCCGGCTGGGGCGGCACGGGCGGCACAGCCGAGACCGTGCCCTGACCGGCCAGTCGGCCCCGGTTCCACTTTCCCTCACCTCCTGACAGTCCCGCGCGGCGGGAAGGAGCGCCCATGCCTACGACATTCGAAGCCTTGCAAAGCGCGGTCGATGCTGCCTTCCGCGACCACGCCGTCCGGGGGGTTCCAGCCTCCGGGCCCCACGAGCCGATCAAACATGAGATCAGAACGGCGCTGGCGATGATCTTGGTGGCGCTGGATGACGGCGGGTTTTCCGCGCCCGCCAACTGGGCTTCTGATCTAGCCGAGCTGGTGGGAAAGACAGAGAACATTGACGCGGTGGCGTCCGGGCTCGCTACCGTAGCCCAAGCCGTTACAAGCAGCGAGGCAGCAGCCGCGATAGCCTCGGACTCGCTCGCGTCGGCGCTGGAGATTTACGGCTCCATCTCGGCCGTTCAACAGGCCCGCGATGACGCGACCGGAGCCCTTGCAGAAATCCTTAATATCGCAGCCGAGGCGCCCGAAGCTCCGTCTGTGGTCAACAAGGTCAACCGAGATGGGTCGAACGTAGAGGCCGAAGCTTTCCGCGAGGCCATCAGCGCGGTGAGCGTGGCGCTGCTGGAGGACAAGCTGCGCCGCGGGGCGTGGGCTAAGGCGCTACAGAAGCTGCGGGCCGGCGCCGTCCAGCTCCAGGTGGCCTGCCAAGGGGACAGCCTGACCTACGGCCAGAACGACGGCGGAACCACGGGGCCGAGAGACCCCATCAATGGCAGCACGAGCCGGCGCTCCGCTGATGATTGGCCGGGCATGCTAGGCCTTGCCACATATCTGACTTGGGGAAACGTAGGGGGCGTCCCGGCCGTAAGCGTGGCCAATCTGGGCTTCCCCGGCGATACCGTCCTGGCCAGTTGGGATCGCTGGAAAGACGACAGTCGAGAGTTTGACGTCCGTTTCCTCATGCTCGGAACGAACGACAGCGGCTCTATGAGCGTCGACGCTTTTGTGGCGGGATACCGCGTCATCATCGAGGCTGCCCTCGCGCGTGGGGAAGCCGTCGCCCTCATCTCGCCCCCGAACGGGGCCGGTATTGGGAACCAGGACTACAGGGTCTTTGCCACCGCCGTCCGCGATCTGGCCTCTGAGTACGACCTGCCTTGGGCCGACGCTGAAGAAATCCTGCGCCAGTTCCGAGGCGTACCCGTCACCACCACTGATGGGATCCACCTAACCGCAGACGCCTATGCGCAGCTGGGCTGGACGCTTGCCACCATGCTCATGCCGTGGGGCAGCAGCAACTGTCTGCGGGTGGGGCCTGGGACCCGGATCGATGGCACCGACTTCGCCAGCCCTTCGGGCAACTATGACGCTCAAGCAACTTCCCGATCGGGGCGCGTCACCAATATCGCGCCAGGCAAGGCCTATGCTTTGGCCGTCTACTGTACGGAAGACGTCGTCCCCGTCATCGAAATGTGGAACAATTCCACTTCCGCCTCCAGCCTCGTCAAATACGTCGGCGGTCGGCAGGTCGGCGTGGCATACGGCGCCGGCACGGCTCAGCAACCGCTAGGCACGCACAGGAACGCCCAGACCCTTCCCGTCCTGCGGAAGGGCCTGCAACTGATCCTGCTGCACAACCAAAGCGCAGGCTATGTACAGATCGACAGTGTCCGGTTCGAGCCCGTTGGGTCATCCTTCGACACCCACAACTGGCGCTCCGTGCGAGACATGGCCGGGACGGGCGTCCTGAAGCCGGGCGTGACCGAGGGCTGGTCTTACCGGCGATCCAACGAGCGTTTCGAGAAGATCCGCTTTCTGCAGGGCCGCTTCAGGCTGGGGAGCCCTGCCTCACAGGGGATCAGCTTGTTCGCGACCAACGACACCCTGCGGGACTTCGGCGACAACAATCAGCTCACGCTGCTTCGTGTCGGGACGGCGCTTACCTTCTGGCATCTGGTTGACGGCAACTTCATAGGCGGCGGGCCGATCGTCGTTGATGACGACTGCTTCAGCGCCGCGACCGAAGACGTCGATCTCGCCATCGGCCTGAACGGCTCTACCGCCACGGCCTACGTGAACGGAGCGCAGGTCGGATCGCCTATCACCTACACTGGGAGAGCAGGCTACCCGGCCTGGCTGGTCGCGGTGCAGGATCTGACGTTTGAGTGCAAGTCCATGTCTGTGCTGGAAACGTACTAGCCCGGCGATCTACGCCAACCCAGGTTTCCGACGAAGGATGAGGTTAGCGTAGGTCGTGCCCACGATGTCGTAGTCATCGACGAGTTGGGCTGGGTATTGGGCTGGGTCCAAGCCCGTGACCTCAGAGGCTTTATAGGCCTCGAGGATCATCCAGCGGGGGCGGAAGCCGTTAGACAGAACGTCCGTTAAGATGCGCAGGTCTTCGCCTTCTGCGTCGATGGACAGGAGGCCGAAGTCGTGGGGGACGCTCTCTTGGTCCAGAAGACCCGAGAGCCTGACGACCTCGACCTCTACCTCATTAGTCACCTCGCCCCATTGCTCGGTGCTGGACCGGACCAGTGAGGAAATCTCTGGGTGGATGCCGAAGTGGAGCTTCGCTCGCCGCGGTTCATCCGAGACGGCAAGCTGATGGATGCTGAAGTCAAGCCCGTCAAAGTCCCGTTGAAGGCCATCGATCAAGCCAGGGTTTGGCTCGATCAGGACGCCCTTCCATCCAAGCGCTCTCATCAGGTCGTAACTGTTCGACCCCTGGCGCGCGTGGGCGCCGACGTCGACGACCACCCTACCGTTGTCTGGGAGATCGAACAGGTGCGGGAGAAGGACGCCGAGCTCTCCGTTCTGAGAGTGGTCCTTGATCTTGTGCGCGCCCGCCACGTGAGACTCCAGAAAGCGATCGGCCTTTCCTGCGAACTCGCCGCTGCCCAATAGAAACCGGAGCAGATCGGACAGCGCCGCCCGACCTTGTTCTAGGTCCGCCGACCAGCGCTCCAGGCTCGCCGGATCGGCAGCGCGCAGCAACACGGCTTCATAAGCATCCTCCACAAGCTGGCGAAAGAACTCGTGGGCACCGGCCGGGACAGCGTGGCTACCTTGCATGATCTTCCTCAATGCGACGCGCTGGGTCAGCAACTCTACGCTGAGCAAACAGCGCTCACATTCGCGCACTCCAGGAGTGGCCGCAAGCCGCGGGCGATGGTTAGGGCCAATCCGCCGTCGTCTCTGCCCCCCTCTTCGACAAGATGCGCAACTCCGGCTGGTCGATCGAGGCGGGGAAGGGCTTCTGCAGCGACCTCGCCAGTCTGCCCGCCTGGTTCGCCCGCACGGCGGCCGGCACACGGCTGCGGGACCAGATCGCCCGCGCCGCCATCGTTCACGACCTGATGCGGAACGACACCCGCTGGCCGAAGCTGCTGGGCGACTACGTCTTCTTCGAAGCCCTGGGCGTGGACCGGGTGCCGCTGGGCTGGCGGCTGATCGCTTGCGCCGCCGTGCTGCTGAACTTCAACCGCGACTGATCAGAGGTCTTTCGCCGGGCCGTTGGGTTCGTCCGGCGCGCCATCGAGGTCTTTGTCCTCAAAGGAGCGGCGTCGGTTGAAACCCTGGATGCCGTTCGACAGGGCGAACATCGCGCCGGCCAGAACCACAATGCCGATGAAGAACCAGATCATTCCCATGGCTCTGAAGCGTCCCGCCTGACCGCTCGGTTCCCTCCAGCCGCCCGACGGCTGTTTCACTACGGCCTGACCATCTGGAGGGGCGGATGCTCGACTTGCCTGACCCGCGCACGATCGCCGCCTTTTGGGGACTGTGTGGCGGAATGTTCTACGGCGCCCTCGGCGTCATTGCCGCTTTCAGCGCCAAGGTCGGAACGCCCGAGGCGCGCCGGCGAGCCCTCCTTGAGTTGGTGGCCGGCGCCCTGTTTGCGCCAGCTGTCGCAGAAGCGTTCACCGGCTGGGTCCTGACCGTCATTCCAGGCCTCGCCATGCCCGCCGTAGCTCTGACGCTCGGCCTCATCACTGCCCCGTATGGCCCCGGCTTCATCGAGCGGATCAAAGGGCAGATCGATAAGCGGCTGGGAGGTCGCGAACAATGACCCTGCAAGAAGCCATCGCCCTCTATTCCGGCCTGACATACATCGCAGCCGCAGCCGTATGCGTGCCGATCATCAAGGTGTTGGGTCCGCTGTTTCCTTCGCGGATCACGGCACCGCTGCCCTTCATCATCTGCGGCGCCGTCTACATGGGCGTGCTGTTCTTCCGGGGGGTGACGATCCTGTTCCCTGGGCAGGTCGTGACGCTTTCAGCCATCAGCTGGGTGTCGCCGCTGAAGGCTACGGCTGATCTGATACTGATGCTGTTCATCCTCGACTATGTGCTGCGTAAGCGCTCGCCGCCCGCGTTGATCCAGCGGATGATCGAGATGGCGAAAAGGTCGGGAGTTTCGGATCGGGACGCCATACGCATGGCCTTCGAGGCGCCAGCAATGGCCGTCGCTGACCTTCCCGCCAGCCAAGACCCGAACCACCCGCAAGTCGGGCGCCGCTGGCTTCGGCTGGCCATGTTGGGCGGCGCTATCATCGTGCTTGCGAGCCTCCTCCTACTGATGACGCTCAACAGCGCCGCAAACGCGGGCTGACGCCGGCCTCTCGGCCACCCCCAAAATCTGGAGATTGCTCATGAGCGACCGGGCTCTATTCGACGTCGTGCGCGCCATCGCGGGTCGCGGCCTGACCCAAGCGGAAGTCAATCAGATCAAGGCAGCGATCCCGGCGCCGTCACTTGCGGCGATCGGTGAGATCGATCCGAACGACATGGCCCTGATCCGCGAGCTGGAGCGTGACGAAGGCCGGGTGCTTCATGCCTATCAGGACAGCCTTGGGTTTTGGACGATCGGCATCGGCCGTCTGATCGACAAGCGGAAGGGCGGCGGCATCTCGAATGAGGAAGCCGACCTGCTGAAGCGCAATGATATCGCCCGCTTCAAGCGCGACCTGGACCGGGTGGCGCCGTGGTGGCGGACGGCTGATCCGGTGCGCCAGCGCGCGATCCAGAACATCGCCTTCAACCTTGGGGCAGATGGCCTCGTCGAGAAGTGGCCCAATACCGTGGCCCTTATGAAGGCCGGCCGCTGGCGCGAGGCGGCCGCCGCGATCCGGGCAAACAAGGTGTGGGTTGGACAGGTGAAGGGCCGCGCCGAACGGATCGCCCAGCAGATCGAAAGCGGCGGCGCCGGATGATCGCCGCCCTCGCCCTCCTCCGCTCCGTCCCCCGCCTTCTTAATCCAACCGGCTGGCTGATCGTGGCCATCGTCGCCGCCTTCGTCCTGACCGGAGCCTACTGCTCTCACAGAGGCGCACAGGGCGAACGCGACCGACAGGCGGTCGAGACACAGAAGGCCGAGGCAAAGGCATCAGGCGCGCGGGAAACCGCTGCTGTCGAGCGCGAAGCCGACACGACCACCATCCGCAACCGGCAAGAGGAGAGAGACCATGCCGCTGAAGCGATCCCTGACAGCCGCCCTGATGATCGCGAGCTTAGGCGCCGCTGTCGCCAGTTGCGCGAAGCCGGTCGGAGCCTTCCCGACTGCAACGGACTTGATCGTCCAGCCCAAGCCAGTCCCGCCTGACGACGTGCTGACCAGCCGCATCGCGGGCGAGCAATACGACAACGCCGTGGAAGCCTGGGGCGAGGAAGGCTGGGCGCGGGTGTCTCGGCTCTGCCGGTTCTTCGACACCATGGGGATGCGAGGGCTGGATTGTCCGCCGCCGCCGCGACCGGGCTAGATGCCCTCGACATTATCGATCCCAGCGTCGAGCCTCGGTTCCGCTATCGAGGCCGCTCCGGGAGACCGGGGCGGCTTTCGCCGTTCCTGAAGTAAAAAACATGAGTCAGGACAATTACTTGCCCGAATCGCACAACTAGGGCATGTCTCCCAAGTTGGCGGCTTTGCTGCTGACAGACGAAAGGCCGGGGTGACAGCCCCGGCCCCTAGATGAACCGGCTGGCGGTTCGTTTTTGTGCACAGGACGCGTTATGAGTTTGTTCGGAGCCTTAGTCAAGCCGCCAGCCATATTCTCGGGACCAAAGGAGCCCGATCAATATGATGGCTGCAAACAACAACGCGCCAAGCCGTACCCTCACCTTCAATGACGCTGTTCTGGTCTGGCTTCGTCACTGGTCGGGAGAGTTCCAGAACAGGATCGCTGCCAGCTTCGACGTGAACCCCGGCCGGGTGAACGAAGTGCTCAAGCGGCGGCGTCACGTCGGAAGCGAGGAGGCCGCCAGAGAGCTTGCTCGCACGGCAGCTTGAATGTCGGGCCGTCACCCTTCGGGGTGGCGGCCTTCGTCGTTTTGATGCGCAATCTCGGCGCCGACCTAGAAATTAGCAGCTACGGGCATTTTGAGCGAAATAGCGGGAAAATCCCGTATTTACGGCGCCGTCGTTTCCGCCTTGCGGATCGCCGGTCACTGACTCATAATTCGTCTGCGAGCGGCGTGGAAAGCAGACACGCTACATTGCGCTCCCATTTTCCGGCTCTGTGGGCATGCAACCGGGCGGGAGGGGTAGGTTGAGGCTCCATCGCCCTCTCAGCCAGCCGGAGTAGCGCCCGGCCTCGCAAAGCTCCGGGGCCGTCCCAGCGTGTGATCAGCGCTGCATGGGTACAGAGCATAGCGCCCTCGGTTCACACCGGGGGCGTTTTGCTTCGTCATTCCCAATCCTCCGGCCGACCGATCCGCTTCATCGGACCTGTGGGCTTTCTATCGCCCGACCGATTTGGTGATTTCCCATCCAGAGGCACCATGTCGCCCGGATACGACCAGCCTCCAACGACGACAGCCCCGCTTAGCTCAGCCCAGCAGGCCTTGAGCGTGGCGGATGCCGCCCGCGCCCTCGCAATCGAAACGCTGATCGCGGAGCGGCGGCTGATAGAAGAGTGGCTCAAGCTAAAAGAGCAGCGACGTCGGCTCTGGTATTCTCGCGAGCCCTCTAGCCCGTGAAAGTGACGTTTCCCGGCGACGCTTTGGCGATCCGACATAGCTCCTCATTCGGCCGCATCGCTGTGCCATTCAGTGTGAGCTTTGCCCCATGGCGTAGCGCGCTCGCGAGCTGGATAAGTTCGTCAGCGGAACGCGTGTCGGCATAGATTGTGATGCTGCCCCCGCAGCGCGCTAGCTCACACAGCTCGTCGATAGGTTTGCGTTGCATTGATCACTCCGAACTAAACGCGCTGATTTACCAATCAAAACCGACGCTGCAAATCCCAAGCTTGAGTGGATTAAGGGGAACTTGACGCAGCGCTTTGTGGTTATCTGGCTAGCCGATCGCAAAGTCGGCTCATGTGTTTTCCGACTGCCGCCGACCTTTCGAGGACGGCGGCTTTTGTCGTTTTGCGGACTTCCGGAACGCAGTGTCGTTGATCTGAGTTAGTTGCGCGGAGCCGGCCTGTGAGGGTGGTGGCCCGGCAATATGCGCCACCCCGCTCGGTGGGCGGTCTATTACGTTCCCTGGGTGAGACCGCCCGCCTTGATCGCCCTCGGCTCACGCCGGGGGCGTTTTGCTGTGCCCGCCCGGTATCAAGCAGCCATGGCCCCGCGCCTGATCGTAATAGTCCGAGATCGAGAACCTGACCTGTAGTGCGGCGCCCTTCGACCCGCAGGCCTTGCAGACCAGATGATGCGCGACGAGCGGTAGAGACATCGACGTGTCTAGCTTGCGCGCCGCCTCGGCTGAGACATAGCCTGTTCGGCCGCAGTTGCAGAACACGTCCAGGCCAATGCCGTCATCGACCCATGTGGAAATCGGCAGCATCATCGCGCCTGGAAGAGACCGAGGCCCAACACCATCGCCTGCCGCACAAGCCGGTCGTTCTCCTCCTTCGACACATAGGCGACGTTCGATCCCGGCCCCGGTGTCGCCGGCAAGCTGGGATGCGGCGCCGGGTTGCGCACGACGCGGGCGGCAAGCTCGGCGTCGAGACGCATCAGTTCTTCGGTTGATAGGGGTTGACCCATGATGTCCTCCGTCGCGCCACCGACGGGCTGGGTCATAGCTCAATGAGAACGGAAAGAGAACATCAGGCCGCCGCCGAATATCGAAGGTCATGCCGCGCCTGGTCCAGGGCATCGGCCGCTTGGTGCGCCATCTTGCAAATTGGGGCCGCAGTCGTCCTCGCTTCCTTGGGTGATATCCGGAACCACTCCCGACCAATCGCGTGATTGGCCAAGGCCGTGTGAACCTTCTTCTCAGTCTGGAGAGCAAGAAGGGAGGGGATCGCGATTTTCCCGGCCAGCCTTAGCCCGTCGGGGCATCCAGCCCGTAGCTGGTGGAGCCGTCGCGTCACATCCCAGGCAATGCCGATTTTCACGATGTCGCCGCGCTGGATGAAATAGAGCCAGCGAACATAGTCGCCTGAGCGGGATGAATAGGTAGGCGGGCTAAAGCCGAACGGTCGCAGAATCGCGGCCCAGTCAGGATCACCATTCCTCTTGGTTGGAATGGTGGACGCGGTAGGGATTGAACCTACGACCCCGCCCGTGTGAAGGGCGTGCTCTCCCGCTGAGCTACGCGTCCCCGGTTCATTCGCACCGGATGCAAGGCTGTAAGGCGCTGACTTCGTGGAAGCCACCTCATCCGTGTGAACGAGGTGCTCTCCCGCTGAGCTACGCGTCCTTGCCTTGCGGAGGCGGCGACATAGCCCGGTCGCCGGCCCCGCGCAAGCGCCTGTTTCAGATTCCGGCGGCGCGAACGCCTTCGGGCGTATCGGCTTCCGGGTCGCCCGGCAGCCAGGCGACGTGACCGTTGTAGATGTCTTGGTTGAGGATGCCCTCTTCCTTGGCGACCAGCACCGGCACCAGCATCTGTCCGGTGACGTTGGTCGCGGTGCGCATCATGTCGATGATCCGGTCGATGGCGACGATATAGCCGATGCCTTCCAGCGGCAGGCCGGCGGTCGACAGGGTCAGGGTCAGCATGACGATGCTGGTGCCCGGCACGCCGGCCGTCCCCAGTGATCCGAGCACCGCCGTCAGGCCGATGAGGACGTATTGGGTCAGCGTCAGATCGATCTTGAAATACTGGGCGATGAAGATCGAGGCGATGGCCGGATAGATGGCCCCGCACCCGTCCATCTTCACATTGGCCCCCAGGGGCACGGCGAAGGCGGCGTAGGCCTGCGGCACGCCCAAACGCTCGACCGTCTGGCGAAGGGTGATCGGCAAAGTCCCCAGCGAGGAAGAGGTAGCGAACGCAGTCTGTTGGGCCGCGAAGGCGCCGCGGAAGAAGCTGGTCACCTTCAGCCCATGGACCTTCAGCAGGCCCGAATAGACGATCAGGATGTGGAACAGGCAGGCGGCGTAGATGGCCAGGATGAACTTCACCAGGGGCAGCAGCGCCTCCCAGCCGTAGCCGCCGACGACCGATCCGATCAGGCCGAACACGCCGATGGGCGTCAGCTGGATCACCCAGCGGGTGATGCGGAAAATGATGGCTGCCCCCTCATCCACCAGACGCCGAACGCCCTGCGCCCGGTCGCCCAGCGCCACCAAGGCCATGCCGACAAGGGCCGAGAAGAAGATGATCTGCAACACCTTGCCTTCGGCCAGGGCGGCGAACGGATTGGTCGGCACGACGCCGATCAAGACTTCCAGCGGGGTCGGGATTACGCGCTCTTTAACCTCGCCCAGCGGCAGGTTGGACAGGCCGACGCCCGGATTGATGATGTGACCGAAGGCGAAACCGACCAGCACCGCCAGCAGCGACGTGATGGCGAACCAGAGGATGGTTCGCACCCCCAGCCGCACAGCCCCCGCCCCTTCCCCCAGCTTGGCGATGGAACTGGCGATGGTGAACAGCACCAGCGGCGCCACCACCATGCGGATCAGGTTCAGATAGACGTCGCCGATCGGCTGAAGCCAGGTCTCGGCCCGCTCGCGCAGGATCAGCCCGGCGATGATGCCGAGGATGAAGCCGGCGGCGGTCCGCTGCCACAGCGGAATCTTGAAAAAGCGAGCGAGCATGACGGCACTTTCAACTGGGGTGCGCCAATCTGTCCATCGCCATGGCGATCCGCAACCGCAGCAGCGATCATTCAGCCAACAGATTTCCTGTCGGCTGGCTTCAGAATTTCAGCGCCCGCCGCACGTAGAAGTCGGAGAGAATGCCGTCGATCGCCTCTTCGACGTCTTCGAAGGCATCGATCAGCACGTCCCCGCCCAGGTCTTCAACAGGCGTCGGCGTAAAGCCGAAGGTCGTCAGAATGCAGGGCATGCTGGCGTCTTTGGCGGCGTCCGCGTCCGGCGAAGCGTCTCCCACCATAATGGCTCGTTCGGGATCGCCGCCTGCGATCACGACGGCCTCCTTCAAATGGGCGCCTGAGGGCTTGCGCGCGCTGACCCGATCCGGGCCGACGATGGCGGCGAAATGTCGGGTCAAGTCCAGTTTGCCCAACAACAACTCCGACAGGTCCGAACGCTTGTTGGTAGCCACGACCAGGATAGCGCCCCGCTCGCTGAGCCGCTCCAGCGTCTCGACTACGCCCTCGAAAGGCTGCGAGCCGTCGGCGATATGGGCGGCGTAATCGACCAGGAACCGCTCGAACAGTTCGTCGGACTTGGCCCGCTCGACCGGCGCGCCGGCGGCTTCGAAGCCGTGCACCAGCAGCGCCCGCGCGCCCGATCCGATCAGGCTCGAGGCGGACTCCATCGGCACGGGCGGCAGCCCCTCCTCGACCAGCATCCGGTTCAGCGTGCCGATCAGGTCCGGGGCGGAATCGACCAGCGTGCCGTCAAGGTCGAAGGCGATGGTCCAGCCTTCCAGGTCGCGATCGCTCATCCACATCTCCCGCTGGCCCGCATGATGGGCTAGATCGCAGGACGACTAGACTGCGAGACGATTCATGACCAGCCAGACGCGCGCCCGCGCCGCCATCATTCTCGCCGCCGGCCAGGGCACGCGGATGAAGTCGCCGCTGCCCAAGGTGCTGCACCCCGTCGCCCACCGCGCCATGCTGGACCACGCCATCGATGCGGCGGAAGGCCTGGGGTGCGAACGCATCGTCGTCGTGGTCGGCAATCACTCGCCCGAGGTCCGGGCCCATGTGGTGAAACGGCTGGGCGAGGCCGCCATTGCGGTCCAGGACCCGCCGCTCGGCACCGGCCACGCGGTGCGCGCCGCCGAACAGGCGCTGGCCGGTTTCGACGGCGAGGTGGTCGTCACCTATGGCGACGTCCCTTTGCTGAAAGCCGCCGACATCGAGCCCGTGTTCAATGCGGACGGCGTGACCGTCATCGGGTTCGAGGCTCGCGATCCGGGCGCCTATGGCCGTCTGATCGTCGAAGGCGACACCCTGACCGCCATCACCGAGGCCAAGGAGGCGTCGTCAGACGTTCTCGCCATCACCGCCTGCAACTCCGGCGTCATGGCCGCGCCTGCGGCCCTGCTCTTCTCGCTGCTGGCCGAGGTGAAGAACGAAAACGCCAAGGGCGAATACTATCTGACGGATGTCGTCGCTCTGGCGCGGAAGGGCGGCCACCCGACCCGCGCCGTCTTCGCCGCAGAGGACGCGGTGATGGGCGTCAACTCCCAGGCCGAACTGGCTCAGGCCGAGGCCCTGTTTCAGACCGTGCAACGCGACACCTTCCTGGCGGCCGGCGTGACGATGGCGGCGCCCGAAACCGTCCATTTCGCCTGGGACACCCAGATCGGCGCCGGAACCGTCATTGAACCTTTCGTGGTCTTCGGTCCCGGCGCGGTGATCAATGCCGGCGCGCGCATTCGCAGCTTCAGCCATATCGAGGGCGCGCGGGTCTCGGCCGGCGCCGAGGTCGGTCCTTACGCGCGCCTGCGTCCCGGCGCGGACCTGGCGAAGGGGGTCAAGGTCGGCAACTTCGTCGAGGTCAAGAACGTGAAGATGGCCGAAGGCGCCAAGGCCAATCATCTGGCCTATCTGGGCGACGGATCGGTCGGCGCCGGCGCCAACGTCGGCGCAGGGACCATCTTCTGCAACTATGACGGCTTCAACAAGGCTCAGACCCAGGTCGGCGCCGGCGCCTTCATCGGATCGAATTCCAGCCTGGTGGCCCCGGTGGTCATCGGCGACGGCGCCCTGATCGCCTCCGGCTCCGTCATCACCGAGGACGTGCCCGCCGACGCCATGGCCTTCGGCCGCGCGCGCCAGACTGTCAAACCCGAAGCGGCTGCGGCCTTCCGTGCCGAAGCCAAGGTCAGGAAGGCTGCGAAATCCAAATGAGCGACCTCCAGAAGAAGAACGCCGGCGAGGCCGCCGCCGCCCACGTCGAGGCGGGCATGATCGTCGGGTTGGGCACCGGCTCGACGGCCGCCTGGTTCGTCAAGGCGCTGGCGGCGCGCAACCTGCCCGACCTGCGCTGCGTGCCGACATCGGAGAAGACCGCAGATCTCGCGCGCGAACTCGGGCTGACGCTCTCGACGCTGGAGGACACGCCCCGTATCGATCTGACCGTGGACGGCGCCGACGAGATCGGGCCGGGCCTGGCGCTGATCAAGGGGGGCGGAGCGGCCCTGTTGCGCGAGAAGCTGGTGTGGGAGGCCTCGGCACGCTGCATCGTCATCGCCGACGCGGCAAAGGTGGTGCCAGTGCTGGGAACCTTCCCCCTGCCGATCGAGGTCGTCGCCTTCGGTCACAAGACGACAGCCAACCGCATCGCCGATGTGCTGATCGACCACGACATCAACCAGCCGGCGCGCGTGCGTCAGGCGGATCGCGGCCTGGTCCGCACGGACGGCGGCAATCTGATCTATGACGCGGTCTGCAAGGCGATCCACGATCCGGTCCGTCTGGCCGACGATCTGAAACTGATCACCGGCGTGGTGGAGCACGGCCTGTTCCTGGATCTCGCCGACCTCGCCATCATCGGCACGGACGACGGCTTTGAGGAGCGTCTTCCCTAGGACACGCCCCGTCGGCTCAGCACCGCCGGGATCGTGCGCGCCAGGATCGCCAGATAGACGCCGACGGTGCGGTTTCTGACCAGCCAGACATCCATCGCGACACGGCGCGGATAGGGCACGGCGTTTCGGCCCGAGACCTGCCACAGCCCCGTCAGCCCCGGCCGGACCGCGCAGTAGTCGGCCAGTCGCCGGCCATATCGTGCAGCCTCATCGATCACGATCGGTCGGGGGCCGACCAGCGACATCTCGCCCCTCAACACATTGATCAGCTGAGGCAGTTCATCCAGGCTGAACCGTCGCAACAGGCGGCCCAACGACGTAACGCGCGGATCGTGTGTCAGCTTTCGCATCGCCTGCCATTCCGGATCAGAGGCTGAGGGCAGCGCTTGCTCCGCGCCTATATGCATCGAGCGAAACTTGAGGCAGTCGAACATTCGGCCGTCGCACCCGATCCGCTGCTGGCGAAAGATCGCGGACCCTCCGTCCTGCGCCCTGACGCCCAGAGCGATGACAAGGAAGAGCGGCCAGGTCAGAAGCAGACCTGTCAGGGCGAAGAGGACATCCATGGCGCGGGTCGGGTCAAGACGAATGCGGCGTCGAGACGCAACGACGCCGCGTGTCGACGTCACATCGCAGCCGGCCAATTCCGATGTCGACATTCAGCGCCCCCAAGCGTCACCATGACCTGGGATTGCGAGATTGGCAATCTTGGCGCGTCTTCAGCACAGATCGCTTAGATCAGTCGCCGCCCCACCAGCTTAGCGTGAACGGCGTGCGACGACCGTTGGCCGAAATCGTCCCGGTGACGACAGGCGTCTGATCTCCGAGATTGCGCCGCGCTGTCGCCAATGCGCCATGATCAATCCGCGCCGACAACTCCAACGGGCCCATGCCGGGTACGGAGCCGCGCATCTGGATCCGATCGTCGGTGACGACATAGGCGTCCGGCAGAACCCTGGCCTCGCCTTGCGGGCCGGTCAGCGACAGGATCAGCGGCGGCGAAGCGCGGGCCCCGCCGTCCCAGGCGGCGAAGGCCTCATCCTGACCGACAAACAGGGAAGCCACGAGCGGCATCTCCCCCTCACCTGTCGGGCGATAGTCGCCCGAAATATCACCGCTCAGACGATGCTGGAACGTCGCTTCCGGCATCGACGTCGGTGTCGCGGCGTCGCGCCGCTCGCATGCCGCCAAGCTCAGCACGGCCATGACCGCGACGATCACCCATGAAGATCTCATCGATCAAGCGCCTGATCCAAGGCGCGGAACCCGGCGATGGCGATCTCGGTCGCGCTAGTGAAGACCGACGGCGTGATCCGGTCGAAGGTGTCGCTCGGTCGATGGTAATCGGGATGATAATCGACGCCCATGTACAGGAAGGGCACGCCCGCCTCGTTGAAGGCGCCATGATCGGAGGCGTCGACCCAGTTGTTCTCGCCCGTATCCTGCGGGGTGTCCTTGCCAAAGGCGAAGGACACGGCCCCGTTCGGCACCACGGCCTCAAGCACGGGGCGCAGATTGGGGTGCTGATAGGTCCCGGTGACCCACAGATGGCCATCCGTTTCCGCCCGCGCCGTCATGTCGAAGTTCAGGTTCAGGCTGAGTGACGACAGGGGCACCGGCGGCGCCTTGACGAACTCGCGAGCCCCCAACAGCCCCCGCTCCTCGCCATCCAGCGCAACGATCAGCACGCTGTGTTCCGGCGGTTGGGCCTTCAGTCGCGCCGCCAACTCCAGCATCGTCGCCACGCCCGAGGCGTTGTCGTCGGCCCCGTGGAAGACCTGGCCGTCATTGACGCCGACATGGTCGTAGTGGGCAGTCACCACGATATAGCGGTCGGCGACGCGCGTTCCGGGAATCAGGCCGACGATGTTGACGCCGCTGAAGGTCTTCACGCCCTCGCGCGTGCGGCCCGGCGCCTCGAACCGCTGCAAACGCCCGAACGGCGCCGCCTGGACGCCCATAGCCTCCAGCCGCGACACGATATAGGCGCGCGCCCGCTCGCCGCCTTCCGAGCCCGTGTCGCGGCCCTGCATGTCGTCGGCCGACAGGATGCGCACGTCCTCCAGCAGTTGGCTCGTACCGGTCGCGACGGCGCTCGGCGCAATCGGCGCTGCCGGAGGAACGGCGGTGCAACCGCTGACGATCAGGGCGGCACCAGCTACGAAAAGGCAGAGGGTCGAACGAGTCATACAGGCTCCGATAGGGACGCGCGAACCTAGCGAAGAGCGGACGGCGCGTCAGCCTACGGTTCTGTCATCATCGGCTTTGCGCGATGCACGGGCGGCGCGTCAGATGATATGACGACGGCCATGGCCAACGCGATTCCTCTCGAAGTCCCCGTCGAAGACCTCACCGCCGAGACAGCCGCCGAGTCCCTGGCCTGGCTGGCCGCCGAAATGGCCCGTCACGACGCGCTGTACAACGAGGCGACGCCCGAGATTTCCGACGCCGACTACGACGCCCTGCGTGCGCGCAACCTGGCGATCGAGACCGCCTTTCCCGATCTGGTCCGCCCCGACTCGCCGTCGAGCAAGGTTGGAGCCGCCGCCTCAACCCAGTTCGCCGAGGTGCGCCACGGCGTGCCCATGCTGTCGCTGGACAACGCCTTCGACGAGGGCGAGGTGCGCGACTTCGTCGCCCGGATCGCCCGCTTCCTGAAACTGCCCGCCGACGAACCGATCGCCTTTGTCGCCGAGCCCAAGATCGACGGCCTGTCCGCCAATCTGCTCTATGTCGATGGAAGACTGACGATCGGCGCCACGCGGGGCGATGGCCGCGCAGGCGAGGACGTCACCGCCAATCTGAACACGATCGCCGATGTGCAACAGACTTTGGCCGGCGACGACTGGCCCGACCGGATCGAGGTGCGTGGCGAAGTCTATGCGCCCAACGACGCCTTCGCTGCCTTCAACGCAGCCGCCGAGGCCGAAGGGCGCCGGACCTACGCCAACCCTCGCAACTTCGCCGCCGGCTCCCTGCGCCAGAAGGACGCCCGGATCACCGCCAAACGTCCGCTCAACTTCTTCGCCTACGCCTGGGGCGAACACTCCAGCGACTTCGCCGAGACCCAGTGGGACGCCCTGCAAAAGCTCAAGGCCTGGGGGTTCCCCGTGAACGCCCGCTCGCGCCGGGTCGAGGGCGCCGAAGGCCTGATCGCCGCCTATCGCGAACTGGAACGTGACCGCGCGACCCTGGGCTATGACATCGACGGCGTGGTCTACAAGGTGGATCGCATCGACTGGCAACGCCGGCTGGGCTTCGTCGCCCGCAGCCCCCGGTGGGCCATCGCTCACAAATTTCCGGCCCAGCAGGCCACCACTGTGCTGGAGGGCATCGACATCCAGGTCGGCCGCACCGGCTCCCTGACCCCCGTCGCCCGGTTGCATCCGGTCACCGTCGGCGGTGTCGTGGTGCGCAACGCCACCCTGCACAATGAAGACGAGATCGAACGTCTGGATGTCCGCATCGGCGACACCGTCCGCCTGCAACGCGCCGGCGACGTCATCCCGCAGATCCTGGGCGTGGTCGCCGAGCTACGTCCCGCCGACGCCTTGCCCTATGTCTTCCCTGAACACTGCCCCGTCTGCGGCTCGGAAGCCGTGCGCGAAGGCGGCGAAGTCAAGCGCCGCTGCACCGGCGGCCTCATCTGCGACGCCCAGATCGTCGAACGGCTGAAACATTTCGTGGGCCGCCGCGCCTTTGACATCGAAGGATTGGGCGAAAAGCAGCTGGTCGCCTTCCATGCGCGCGGCTGGATCAAGGAGCCGGCCGACATCTTCCGACTGGCGCGCGACGAGACGCGGCTGAAGGAACTGGAGCGAGACGATGGTTATGGCGAGACCAGCATCCGCAACCTGGTCGCCGGCATCGACGCTCGTCGCATCATTTCGCTGGACCGGTTCCTGTTCGGCCTGGGCATCCGCGACATCGGCGAACAGACCTCCATCGTCCTGGCCCGCGCCTTCGAGAGCTGGTCCGCGCTGAAGGCCGCCTGCCTCCAGGCCGCTTCGGGTGTGCCGTCCGACGCCTGGACCGCTCTGGCCGCCGCCCACGCCATATCGCCCCGCGTCCTGACCCTGATGGCCGAGGCGAAGCAGCCCGCCGTTGATCCCTGGCCCGAGGCCACGATGGACATGAAGATCAGCCAGGCCTTTCCGGGTATGGCCGCCCCCGCCCGCCGGTCGTTGGCGACGATGGTTCACGACTGGTCCGGCCTGGTCGAACTGGCCCGAGTCGCGCGCGAGGACGGCCCGTCCGAAATCCTGAACCAGATCGCCGGCGTCACCGGCGTCGGCCCCGTCGCCGCTGAAGCCCTGGCCCACTTCTTCCACGAGCCGCACAATCTAAGGGTCGTGGAGGCTCTGGAAGCCGAACTGACCCAGATCCTCGACGCCGAACGCCCCAAGTCCGACACCCCGGTCGCCGGCAAGACCGTCGTCTTCACCGGCGCCCTGGAGCGCTTCACCCGCGACGAGGCCAAGGCCCGCGCCGAAAGCCTGGGCGCCAAGGTGTCGGGTTCGGTGTCGAAAAAGACCGACTACCTTGTCGCCGGCCCCGGCGCCGGCTCCAAGCTCAAGGACGCCGAAAAACATGGCGTCCAGGTGCTGACCGAGGACGAATGGCTGGCCCTGATCGGCGGCTGAAGTTGACCTAAGGGTCGGTTTTCGTTGGTGATCGCTGGGGTTTTGGCCTTGTTTTCAACCGAAACCGCGATCAACGTCCGCTTCAACGGGCGGCGCGACCGACCCGACGAAAGGGAACGACTATGAAGAACAAGATCATGCTGGCCGCAGCGACCCTGGCGGGCGCCCTCGCCTCTCCGGCCCTGGCGGGCGACCCGACGGGCCTGTGGCAGACGCCGACCAATGGCGGTCAGGTGCGGATCGCGCGCTGCGGACAGGCGCTGTGCGGCACGCTGGTGACCTCGGACCACATTCGCCGCGACGCGAATGCGCGCGACGCGAACAATCGCGACGCCTCGCTGCGGAACCGCACCCTGCGCAATCTGCCCATGCTGACCGGCTTCACCGGCGGTCCGACGGAATGGCGCAACGGCTCGGTCTATAACCCGGCCGACGGCGGCACCTATCGCGGCACCATTACCATGACAAACGACAACAGCCTGCGTCTGCGCGGCTGCATCGTGGCTCCGCTCTGCAAGACCCAGACCTGGACCCGCATCCAGTAGGATCAGGACCCCCCACATACGAAAGGCCCGGCCGGAGTGATCCGACCGGGCCTTTCTCATGTCTGCCCTAGTTTAACGGTTCAGCGCCGCCCGCGCCGCCTCGGCGTAGCGATGCCCCGTCGCCGCGCCCTTGGGGAAGACGTCCTCGATCCGGGCGAGATCCTCAGACGTCAGAACGACGTCCACGGCCGCCGCATTCTGCTCCAGGGTCGCGATGCGGCGCGTGCCGGGGATCGGGATCAGATCCTCGCCTTGCGCCAGCACCCAGGCCAGCGCCAGTTGCGCGGCGGTTATGCCCTTATCCGACGCAATGGCTTTCACGGCCTCGACCAGATCCAGGTTCTTCTGGAAGTTCTCGCCCATGAAGCGCGGATTGGTGCGGCGGAAGTCGTCTGCGTCCAGGTCATCGATCGAGGTGATGTCGCCCGACAGGAAGCCGCGGCCCAGCGGGCTGTAAGGCACGAAACCAATTCCCAGTTCGCGCACGACCGAGAACAGTTCGTCCTCCGGTTCGCGGCTCCACAGCGAGTATTCCGTCTGCAGCGCCGTGATCGGATGGGTCGCATGCGCCTTGCGCAGGGTGTCGGGCGCGGCCTCGGACAGGCCCAGGAAGCGGACCTTGTCCTCCTTCACCAGTTCCGCCATCGCCCCGACCGTGTCCTCGATCGGCGTGTCCGGATCGACGCGGTGCAGATAGTAGAGATCGACGTGATCGACGCCCAAGCGTTTCAGGCTGCCCTCGATGGCGCGCCGCACATTGGCCGGGCTGCCGTCGGTCATCAGTTTTGTGCGGTCGGCATTGTAGTTGATGCCGAATTTGGTGGCGATGAAGGCCTGATCGCGCCGGTCCTTCAGCGCCTTGCCGACCAGCACCTCGTTGGTGTGGGGGCCGTACATCTCTGCGGTGTCGAACAGGGTGATGCCCAGATCGAGCGCGCGATGAATGACGGAAATGGACTGGGCCTCGTCGGCGCCGCCGTAGAAGGCGCTCATCCCCATGCAGCCCAGGCCAATGGCCGAAACCTCGGGGCCGTTCGCACCCAGCTTACGCGTCTTCATGGGGCCTTCTCCTGTCGATGTGGGGATCGGCCTAAAAACAGATAGGACGGCCGACGATCAGGAGATGGTCGCGGCGACGGCGGGCTGCAAGCCCGGCCGTGCTTTGCGATGGTACCGCCTCTCAGGCTTGAACTGAGGACCTCCGGTTCCACAAACCGGCGCTCTAACCAACTGAGCTAAGGCGGCCCGCGCATCGCGAGGCGCGTTCTCTACCGGGCCTGCGGCAGGCGATCAAGCGCCTTCCTCATATTTCGTCAGGAGATTTCGCGGGTGACCGCCCAAACAAAAACGCCCCGGAGATTGCTCTCCGAGGCGTCTTGTCTGTTGCCGTGACGATCACCCGAGGGTGAAGGGCACCCGGACGCGGAAGGTCGCGTCTTGAGCGGCGCCGTCGACGGTCCGCGGAGACAGTTGTCCACGCTGAACCACCCGAATGGCGGCGCGGCCGAAGCCCATTCCGGCAGGCTCTTCGGACACCACGCGGCAGTTCGCCGGAGATCCGTTGGAGCGCGCCGTGCACTCGACCGTAGCCGAACCGCTGATTTCACGCTCCAGCGCACGCGCCGGGAAGTCATCAGCCGTCGGACGCGGTTGGCGCGACCACTGAACGTTCGTGATCGTCGACGGACGCGGCGGAGCCGGCGGTGCGGGCGGAGGCGGCGGTCCAGGAATATTGACGGGCGGACCCGTGTATTCAACCCGATCTTCCTTCTTCGTCGGCGTGATGTTGACCGGCGGAGGGGGAACGATGTTCGGGACCGGAGCCGGCACGCGCACCTGAAGCTTCGGCGGCGGAGGCGTATCCGTCGGCGGAGGCGGCGGGGGCGGAGGCGGCGGAGGCGGCGGAACCGGCTCGACCAACTCGACCTCGACGGACTCGTCGACGTAGTTGAACTCCTTCAGCTTGAACTTGGACTGCTGAACAAAGAAAATCAGCAACGCAAACAAGATGCTGACCACCATCAGGCAGACGATCAGCACGGGGTAGGACACCCCCATGAAGCCCTTCTTCTTGGGTACGTCGTAGCGACTGCGATGATATTCGACGTCTGTCATACTATCTCCGCATCCTAACTCGTCGCCTGGTCTTCGCCGACCAGCGCAACGCTATAGAAGCCGTTATCCTGCAGCGCATTCATCACCTGCATGAAGTCGCCGTAACGGGTGTTCTGGTCGCCCCGAATGAAGATCCGCTCATCGGCCGGGTTCCGGGATCCGATCTGTTTTTTCAGATCTTCACCCAGGGCTCCGACGTCGGTCCGGAAATCGCCCACATAGACGTCGCCGTCATTCTGGATCGAAATATAGACCGGCTTGGGCGGGTTCGGGGCCGCCTTGGCGACGGCGATTGGCAACTCAACAGGCACCGACACGGAGGCTAGCGGAGCCGCCACCATGAAGATGATGAGCAGGACCAGCATGATATCAACGAAAGGCGTAACGTTGATATCACTGTTGGCCTGAGGCAGGTTGCCAGCGCCGCCCGATTTAATCTTGGCGGCCATCCGTCTTACGCCCCCTTGTCGAGCTGACGCGAGATGCCGTTCAGCAGCTCAGCGGCGAAGCCGTCGGCGCGCGTGCCGTAAGCAGCGATGCGAGTGTTGAAGTAGTTGTAGAACACAACGGCCGGGATAGCGGCGAACAGACCGATGCCGGTGGCCAGCAGAGCCTCAGCGATACCCGGAGCCACGACGGCCAGGTTGGTCGTGTTCGACTGGGCGATACCGATGAAGGAGTTCATGATGCCGTAAACGGTGCCGAACAGACCGACGAACGGACCGATCGAGCCGACCGACGCCAGGAACTGCTGGCCGCCCGACAGGCGCAGGGCCAGACCGGATTGCACGGCGGCGACAGCCGACTGAGCGCGGGCCATGGCCGAGTCGAGGTGATCGCCGGTGACCGACAGACCCGATTGACGCGACAGTTCGATTTCCTCGGTGGCGGCGGCGGCCATGTCGGCCAGCGGGTTGCCGTCGAACTCTTCCTGAGTCGAGATGGCGCGCATGTCAGCGATGGTGCGGGCGCCGCGGAAGTTCTCAAGGAAGTTGTCGGTCTTGCGGTTCAGAGCGCCGAACTCGAACAGCTTGATGAGCAGCAGGGTCCACGACAGGATCGAGGCCAGCAGCAGGCCGGCCATGACGACCTTAACGACGACCGTGGCTTCCATGAACATGGAGATCGGGGTGATGTCGCCGTGACCGCCGCCGACGGCGTCGTTCACCGTTGCGGGGTCAGCTTCGCCGGCAGCCGGAGCGGCGGCTGCGGGAGCCGCAGTCGAGGCGGCCGGGGTGGGCTCGGCCGGGGCCTGGGCCAGGACCGGCGAGCTCGCCATCAGCGCGGCGGCGCCGGCCATGGCGAGAAGGATATTCGTCTTTTTGCTGTTCAGCATAATTCGCCAGTTCCTGCTTGGTCTGACTCGTGGAACCAAAGGTGCGGCCATAGTCAGCGACCGCCCCCCAACCTGAAATGTTTCCTTCAACGCGCCCGTCCTTTCGAGGATCAGAGCCCGCTGAAATCTTCGGTGGAGATCGAACCGGTCGCCCGCCTCGTCTCCGCTGGTCGAACCTTCGGAGACACGTCTCCGGCGATCCGCATTAACGTCTTCTTGCGAAGGCGCCTCAACCCTTTGACGAACCCTTACCGGAGCGTCAAGGGACAAGAGGGGCTTTTAACCCGTCGAGAGACATGGAGAAAAGTTCCACCAACCGGTGCATTAGAGTGCAGCCGCGCGACATTTTGATGATGATCCGACGTCAGATGGAGCAAGTTTGTTCAAAACGGCCATCCTGAGCGCGATCATTTCCTGATATGGCGAGTTGTAGGGCTGATCGCTGCAAGCCAGCTGAATCCCGAGGGCGGCGCGAAGGCCGCAGCGCAGGATCATGCGCTCAAAACAATCGATTTTCACGGTGTGGGAAAAGATGGTGCCTGGAGGCGGGTTCGAACCACCGACACGCGGATTTTCAATCCGCTGCTCTACCAGCTGAGCTATCCAGGCGCCGACGCGGCGTCGCGAGAGGCGGGTCTATAGGGGAGGCTTTTCCGCCTGTCCAGCGCCCAATCCGTCCTTTTCGTCATCATCTTCCGCGCCCTCGTCCAAGGCGACCGGAATGGCGTAGCCGCCTGTGAACCAGCGCTGCAGATCGACGTCGGAACAGCGGCGTGAGCAGAAGGGCTTGTACTTGGGATCGGCGTCGGCCTTGCGGCAGATGGGACAGGAAGCCACGGCTCAACCCTCTTCTATTCGTCCGCGCCCTGGCGGGATCGCGGCATCGGCCTGGATCACCGCTCGCGGTCCCAGACGCGCCGCCAGCGGATAAGCGATCAGGGCTTCGTCCAGTGCGCAGCGCCCGATGATGCGTGGCGACAAGGTATCCGCCAGCAGTTGCCGTCGCAAAGCGCGCACGACAGATATAGCCCGCGTCTGGACCGAGGGGCGTCGGCCGGCGTCGAGCAAGACCTCCTCGATCGGCGTGCGGCGCCAGGGAAGCGACATCTGCAACAGGCCGAATCGACTGACGGGTCCGAAGACGGCCTGGGGTTCATGACCGAACGCGGCCCGCACGACCTTGGACTGCGCCTCGGCGTCCTGACCGTCCCCGACCATGTCGATGACGACTAAACCACCCCAGTTACGCAAGCCGATCAGCCGCGCCGCCTGTTTCAACCCCTCGCGATTCGCAACCGCCCTTGCCTGTTTCGGATCACGACCGGGGGTGGAGGTGAAGTCGATGTCCACAGCCACCAAGGCGCGCGTGCGTTCGACGGCGAGATCGATTCCATGCGAGGCGAAACCGATCGATTGAGCCAAAGCCTCCTCCTCCGCCTCGACCACGGCGTCGATGGCGGCGATGCCGGTGACTGATTCCTCGCCGGGCGCGAGCTCGCGCAACTGTTCGGCGATGCTGGGTGCGGGCTGAATCAGGCGGGGCGTCCCCTCCCCCGGTCCTAGATACCGAACTGCCGCCCCTTTCCCGGCACGAGGTTCGGCGGCAACGACGACTTCCAGCCGTTGGCCTTGGGTGATTCGGTCATTTCTCGGGAACGGCAGAAAGGCGGCGGTCTGTGCGGCGATATCAACGAAGGCGCCGCGCAAGCCGGGGTTCACCTCGATGACACGCCCCACCGAGCGGGCGCCGAGCTGGGTCTGCGCCGCATCATCCTCGCGGTGGATCAGAAGATGAGTATAGCGGCCGTCGCGCATGATCGCGCCACGCGTCTCGCCAGGCGTCTCGTCGAGGAAGACCTCGACTGCGCCGCTCATGAACGCCAGCCGACGCCGTGCAAGAGCTGGACGGCCTCATAGACGGGCAGGCCCATCACGGAAGGATGGCTGCCGACGATGCGCTGGATGAAGGCGGCCGCTGGGCCCTGAATGCCATAGCCGCCGGCCTTGCCGCGCCAGTCGCCCGTGGCGACGTAGGATGCGATCTCGTGGTCGGACAGGGGTTTGAAGGTCACGCGGGTTTCGTTGACGCGCGACGATAGTTTTCCGTCGCGCCACACGGCGACGCCGGTGAAGACGCGGTGATTGCGGCCGGACAGCAGTTTCAGAAAACGCGTCGCCTCGGCCTCGTCCGCCGCCTTCTCCAGAAAACGACGCCCGACAGCGACAACCGTATCGGCGGCGATGACGACCGCGTCGGGGCGGCGCTCTGCGACGACCTGCGCCTTCGAGGTGGCGAGCCGTTTGGCCAGACGCGGCGGGGTCTCGCCCTTCAGAGGCGTCTCGTCGATGTCGGCGGGATCGATATGGTCGGGCGTGATCCCGACCTGCGCCAGCAGTTCGATGCGGCGCGGGCTGGCCGAAGCCAGCACCAGTTCGGGGCGACCCGCAGCCACTTACTTGAAGCGATAGGTGATGCGACCCTTGGTCAGGTCGTAGGGGGTCATTTCGACCAGCACCTTGTCGCCGGCCAGGACGCGGATGCGGTTCTTGCGCATCTTGCCGGCGGTGTGGGCGATGATCTCGTGGTCGTTCTCGAGCGTCACGCGGAAGGTGGCGTTCGGCAGCAGTTCGCTGACGGTGCCGGGAAACTCGAGCAGTTCTTCCTTAGCCATGCGGCCTCTCACGCCCGTTGAATATGCGTTCGACCCCACGCCGGGCGGGCGCGAGGGGCGGAATGGACGGGCCTAATGCCCGAAAACACAGAGATAGTCGAGGTCAGCCGCGACGGTAGAGGGCGCAGAGCAATGTGAACAGGCGTCGTGACGTCTCATGATCGACCACGATCTTGCCGTCCAGCCGCGTCTTCAGCTGCTCGGCCCCTTCGTTGTGAAGGCCGCGCCGGCCCATATCGACCGATTCGATCTGGCTGGCCGAGGATCCGCGCAGCGCCTCGTAGTAGCTGTCGCAGATCATCAGATAGTCTTTGATCACGCCCTTCAGCGGCGTCAGGCTGATGGCGTAGGTGCGCGTGAAGTTTTCGCCGTCGATATCGAACACCAGACGATTGTCCTGGAGCGACAGCTTCAGCCTGTAGGGTCCGCCCTCGGCGGCGACAGGCTCGAAGCTGTTCTTCTCGACCAGATCAAAAATGGCGACGCGACGCTCGTGCTCGATCTCGGCCGTCGCCGCCGGCAGGGTCGCGGCGTCCAGTTCGACCGAGGCCAGCTTATGATCGGCGCTCATGCCGCAGTCCCTTCGTCCAGTTCGGGCGTGTCCAGATGGGTCGGCGCGATCCGTGCGGGCCAGCGGTCGGAAATGTCCGTGACCACGGCGTCCAGACATTCCACGTCGATTCGCAGATCACCGCCGCCGGCGAACATCAGGATGACGCGCCCGCTCAGGTCCTCGGTCGGAATGAATTCGAGCGCGAGCAGTTCGAGCGAGGCGTCGGGACTGCGCGACAAGCGACGGCTCTTGACCGCCAGAACGTCGCCGAACTGCATGGCGCACATCACGCGCGTCCCGCCGCACTCCCAGCAGAAGCGGCTGAAGGCGATGGTCAGGGTTCGGGCGGCCTTTTCCCAGACGATGTCGACGGGGCGCAGGATCGCGTCCTGAAGCGCGGCGGAGATGATCTGAAGATCGTCGGCGTCCTCGGCCAGCAGACGCAGCGGTTCGACCGGCGCCTTGGCTTCGGGGATGACGCCGTCGATCTCAGTGCTCATCACCTGTTCCCTTTATGCGGCGGATGTCGGCTCCGCACGCGCCGAGCTTTTCTTCCAAACGCTCGAAACCGCGATCCAGATGATAGACGCGTCCGACCGTCGTTTCGCCCTCGGCGACGAGGCCTGCGATGACCAGGCACATCGAGGCCCGAAGATCTGTGGCCATCACCTGGGCGCCGTGCAGAACCTCGACGCCGGTGACGTGCGCCTCTCCGGCGTGGACCGAAATGTCGGCGCCCAGTCGCGCCAACTCCGGCACGTGCATGAAGCGGTTTTCGAAGATCGTCTCGCGAATCGTGCTGACGCCCTCCGCCGTCGTCATCAGCGCCATGAACTGGGCCTGAAGATCGGTGGCGAAGCCCGGATAGATGGCCGTCTCGACATCCACGGCCTTCAGGCGTTGCTTCGGGTCGCGCTTGATCAGCACGCCGTCGGCGGTCGGCGACACCTCGACGCCCGCCTCGACCATCTTGTCGGTCAGCGAACCGATCAGTTCGGCCCGCGCCTTGGTCAGGCGCACTTCGCCGCCGGCCATGGCGGCGGCGACCGCGTAGGAGCCCATCTCGATTCGGTCGGGAATCACCGACCAGGTCGTCCCGTTCAACGACGAGACGCCGGTGATGGTCAGGACGTCGGTGTCGATTCCCTCGATCCTGGCGCCCATGGCCGTCAGACAGTGGGCCAGATCGCCGATCTCGGGTTCGCGCGCCGCACGACGCAGGACGGTCGTGCCCTCAGCCAGCACGGCGGCCAGAAGCGCGTGTTCGGTGGCGCCGACCGAAACGAAGGGAAACTCGATCTCGGCGCCCTTCAGACCCCTGGGCGCGCGGGCGGTGACATAGCCTTCGTCCAGCTCGATCTCGGCGCCCAGCGCCGTCAGCGCCTGCAGGTGCAGATCGACCGGACGCGCGCCGATGGTGCAGCCGCCCGGCAGCGAGACCTTGGCCTCGCCGGTGCGCGCCAGCAAAGGCCCCAGCACGTTGAACGAGGCCCGCATCTGGCGAACCAGATCATAGGGGGCGAAGGTCGAGGTCAGGTCCTTGGCGTGAAACAGGCTCTCCTGCCCGTCCGCGCCGTCCCGCTCGGTCACTTCGATGCCGAACTGGCGCAGCAACTGACCCAGGAACCGGGTGTCGGCCAGGCGCGGCATATTGGTCAGCAGCAAGGGCTGATCCGTCAGGATCGAGGCGGCCATCAGCTTGATGGCGGAGTTCTTGGCGCCGCTGACGGGAATGTCCCCGAAAAGCTGGGCGCCGCCCTGAATGGCGATGCTGTCCATGACGTCCTTAAGCGCGCCCGAGGCCACCGCCTCGGGGGGAAGGTTCTCTAGCAAGCCGACGGGCGCTTGCCAAAGGGCTGCGTGATCGCGAGCCGATGACTTTCAGTTGCTGTCACGTGGCGCGGCAGGCGTCCGCGCCGGCGCCTTGCGCCGCCGCAGATTGGCCCGGAGCGCCGAGGCCAGCCGCATGGCCTTTTCCGCCTTCGCCCGCGCTTTCTCGAAATCAGGCCCTGATTCGACGATCGGCGTCGCCTGCGCGGCGGCGGAGGGCGTATCGGCGTCATGCGGCGTGCGAGTCATGGCGCGATGATGCCGTGATCACGGGCCATGTCCAAACTTTCTTTCAGATCGTCAAAAAGCCGCTTCCCTCCCCGGAAGGGTTTGGCTATACGGCCGCTTCCTCAGTCGGGGCCGCCGTAGCTCAGTGGTAGAGCGCATCCTTGGTAAGGCTGAGGTCGTGGGTTCGATTCCCCCCGGCGGCACCATCTGAGACTTGAAAAGGCCCGGCTTTCGCCGGGCCTTTTTGATTTTCCAGATCGGACGGACAAGCCTTCAGTCGTAGCCGTACAGGCCCCAGCGATAGCGATCGCGATCATCCGCATCGCTATCCTTGCTCCAGCTGAACCCCATCGACATCGACTTGGTCGTGGTGTCGGCCCCATAGCCTCGGCCGCGCCAGCCGCCATAAGGTGAATAGAAGCCCGGTCCGCGCAGACCATAGCCGCCGTAGCCGTATCCCCAAGGTTCGTTGCGGCCTTCACGGTAGGCCAGATCCAGGCGACCGTTCTCGCCGACCGGCAAGGAAACGGCCGCGCCATAGCTGCGATTGCCGCCGGTGCCGATCCCGGCCTCGACCATGCCATGCATCTTGCGCTCGGCCGGGGCACCCGGCTCTGCGGTTTCGTCGAAGGTTGCGCCCGGCGTGCGCGCGCTGATCCAGTTCTGGATCTGCTGTTCGGTGGTCATGCCGTGCGGGGCGGCATCCTGAGCCGTCGGCGCAGTCAACGACGCCTCAGGCGCCGCCGCCAGGGCCTGAGCCAGGGTGGGCGCGTTTGTCGGCGCCGTCGTGACCACGCCGTCCGGATCACCGTCTGACGCCGCCAGAGCCACACCCGCCAAGAGACTTGCGATCAGCATAGGCCACCTCCGTTCGACGTCATCCTAGCACAGCGATTGAGGCCAAGGTCAGGCGATGCCGTCGCCGCGGTTGAGAGGGTCCGGCAGAGCCTCGCCCTCGGCTACGAAACTGAGCGCGACCGAGTTGATGCAATAGCGGTTTCCGGTCGGCGGCGGACCGTCGGGGAAGACGTGACCCTGGTGGCTGCCGCAGCGGGCGCATTGGGTCTCGATCCGGATCATGCCGTAGCTGGTGTCGCGGATCGCGTGGACGTGCGCTTCATCAACCGGCTGAGTGAAGCTGGGCCAGCCGGTGCCGCTTTCGAACTTGGTTCCGCTCTTGAACAACGGCAGGCCGCATTCGCGGCAGCAGAAGACGCCTGCTCGCTTCTCGCCCAGCAGAGTGCCGCAGAAGGGCGCCTCCGTGCCATGGGACAGCAGGACGCGCTTTTCCTCTGGGTTCAGGTCGGCTTCGAGCCGGGCGCGTTCTTCGGCATTCGGCGGGGTCAGGTCATAGCCCGACGGCGAACGGAGGGATTCGGAGGTTTGGGCGAGATCGGTCATGGACTGCAAATAAGAAGGGCGGGCCAAGGGTTCCACCCCTGCCCGCCCCTCGTTCATTCGACCGACCGTTCCTTATTGGAACAGCGTGCCCACCCAGGCGCGCACGGCCGCTTCGTCCGTCGCCGATCCGGTATAGGCAAGGCCCTGCGCCGGCGTGAAGGGCGCGTCGTTGCCGCGTTGACGCGTGGTCCAGGCCTTATGACCATAGGTCAGCTCGGCATAGTTCGACGGCAGGCGCAGAACGGTCGGCTCGATGAAGATCGAATCCTCTGCCGTCACCGATCCGGCCAGACGCACGTTCGGCAGGCGCGTCAGAAGATCCAGCGTATCCAGGCACCCGCTGGTGCAGCCGCTGTCGACCAGGACCACGACCGCACCCGCCACGGGGTTTGCTGCGCCCGTGTCTGCCACCGAAGGACGGCCCGGCATGGTGAAGGTCGGCTGATTGGCGGCCAAGGCCGAATCGAAGGCGGCGACGATGGCCTGGGTCTGTTCGATCACCGGGCCGGATTCGGCGACGAAGCGCGGGTCGGCCTGCATGCGGGCCAGGGTGTCGGCGAACCACTGACGGTTCGCGGGTGTGGCGCGGTAGGTGATCGAGCCGGCTTCAGGCTGACGGCTGACGGTGAACTCCGGCGTCCAGATGCGGTTGGCCAGGCCATAGCCCTTGCCCGTCGCATTCAGCGAAGCGCCGTTCGCGCCGCGCAGGTCGATGACCAGCCCCTGCGCACCACGAATGGCGGGTAATTGCGCTTCGACGGCGGCGTAGAAGGCGTCCCATCCGGCGTCGTCAGCCAGGGTGTGGACGTTGATCCACGGACGGCCATCGACCGTCTCGACCGACAAAGGATTGGCGCCCGGCGTGTAGACGGTGGCGCGATAGGCGGCTTCCAGGCTGGCGGCGTCGGCCGGCTGGGGCTGCATCTGGAAGTCGCGATCACGACGGCCGACCTTGAAGGTGCACAGCGACGGCACGCCGCCGGTGAAGGGATTGTTGCGGTTCCACAGCAGATAGGGCGCGGTGCGGACACGCCCGGCTTCCGTCGTCAGGTCGCCTTCCCAGCGGTCCAGCCGCTCTTCGGCCAGCTGAGCGGCGGTCTTGTCGCCGCACTTGACCAGGGTCGCGCCGAGCGGCGGCACGTTGCGAACGCCGGGCTTCACATAGGAGACGACATATTCGCCGTTGCGCCACGCCGTGGTCACACCCGGCCAGCTGGTCGCGAAGAAGGGACCGAGGCCTTCATAGGTCGGGCGGATCGCGATGTTCGAATCGCGGAAGCCGTTGGCGTAGTAGCGCATCAGATAGGCGTGGCTGTCGCCGCTGTTCACGCGTCCAACCTTGCCTTGCGCATCCGTCAGGCCGGCATCGATCCAGCTGCGGAACGCTTCGCTGGGCGCGCCGGGAATCACGGCGGCGGGGTGGTTGGCGGCCAGGGCGTCATGAGCGGCCTGAAGATCCTGTTGCGCCAGAGCGCGAAAATCCTGTGCGACGGCGGCGCCGGCGGCGACGGTCAGCGACAGAACGGCGGCCGAAGCGGCGGCGATCATTCGGTTCATGGGGTTTCCTGCGGCCTTTGATTTCAAGCTCGTGGGAAAGGTTAAACCCCATGCGTCCGGCGCTTGCCAACCCCGCCGCGCGGGATTTCGCCCGATTGTCACATGGGCTGCGGCTATGCGGCGCGCATCAAAGCGGCGCCGACGCCTCGACCGCTGCGCCGAAGATCCGATCGAAGCTGCGCCTCAAGGCCTCGTCCGCCTCGTCCATCGTCGCCAGAACGCCGAGATCGACTAGGCTGGTGACGCCGTGTTCCTGAATGCCGCACGGGACGATGCCGCCGAAATGATCCAGATCCGGCTCCACGTTCAGGCTGATGCCGTGGAAGCTGACCCATTTGCGGACCTTGACGCCGATGGCGGCGATCTTGTCCTCGCGCGACCAGCCCGCCCCCTTGCGCTCGACCCACACGCCCACGCGACCGGGCCGGATGTCGGCCTTTACGCCGAGCGTATCCAGGGCGCCGATCAGCCACAGCTCAAGCCCGCGCACGAAACACCGGACGTCCTTGCCGCGCCGGTTCAGGTCCAGCATCACATAGGCCACGCGCTGTCCCGGCCCGTGATAGGTGAACTGCCCGCCCCGCCCTGTGCGATGCACCGGAAACCGTCCGGCATCCAGAAGGTCGTCGTCCTTGGCCGAGACGCCGGCGGTGTAGAGCGGCGGATGCTCCAGCAACCAGACCAGCTCATTCGCTTCGCCCGCCGCAATGGCCGCGACGCGCGCCTCCATGAAGGCCTCCGCGGCCGCATAGTCGATGTAGCCTTTCGAAACGGCCCATTCGACCGGTCGGTCATCGTCGAGACGCAGTTTCTGAAGGGACGGGCTTAACGGCTCAGCAAGCATGACGCTTCAATGTGATCGCCAGGGCGTTTCTGCAAGAGACGGCCCTCCAGTGAAGAGAGCTTTACGTGACCCAGATCAACGCCGTCGATGTCGAAATCTCAGTGGTTCTGGGTCGCTCGGTGCTGCCGATGTCGCAACTTCTGCGCATGGGTCGCGGCGCGGTGATTCCCCTCGATGCCGCAGAGGGCGACGAGGTCTGGATCCTGGCCAACAACTATCCGGTCGCGCGCGGCGAAATCGAGATCCGAGACGACCGTATCGCCATCACCGTCACCCGCCAGGCGGACGTGTACGACTTCATGGCCGGGTCGGCCTGAGGCTTTGATCCGCGACGTCTTTGCGTCGTTCATTTCGCCCCTTTCCTTTTCCAACGGCTTCGTCTATTCGCCGCCGCTCCGATGCGAGCGGTCGTGGCGGAATTGGTAGACGCGCAGCGTTGAGGTCGCTGTGGGGCAACCCGTGGAAGTTCGAGTCTTCTCGACCGCACCATCTGGCTAAACAGGGCGATTCATCGGCTAAGTACGGCTGGACATTCTACCAAGGGAGGCGACCACGTGAGCACCACGGACACCGCCTTTGCTCCAGATGAGACGCTCGATAACGAAGACCACGCCGCCCTGGACGAGGACTATGTCCTCACCCCTCAATTCGTCGAGAAAGTCGTGGACGCCGCCGACGACGGCGACGGGATGCGGCTGCGCTCCCTTCTCGAAGACCTGCACCCGGCCGACGTCGCCGACCTGATGGGCTTTCTGACGGCGGAACACCGCGCCGTCGTGGTGCTGTGGTTGCCGCCGGAGCTTCTGGCCGAAACCCTGCCCGAGCTGGACGACAATATCCGCGAGGAAGTGCTGGAGCGAGTTCCGCACGGCACCCTGGCCGAGGCGCTGCAGGAACTGGATTCCGACGACGCCGCCGCCGTCGTCGAGGATCTGGAGGACGACCAGCGCGAGCGCGTTCTGGCCGCCATGCCCGAGGTCGATCGCGCCGCCATCGAAAGCAGCCTGGGCTATGCGGAAGAGTCCGCCGGGCGCCTGATGCAGCGCGAGGTGATGGCCGCGCCCCAGTTCTGGAGCGTGGGCGACACCATCGACCACATCCGCAAACAGGGCGACGACCTGCCCGAGCTGTTCTTCGACATCTATGTGGTCGATCCGCTGAACCGCCCGGTCGGCGGCGTGCCGATCAGCGGCCTTCTCCGCGCCGCGCGCACCGTCGCCCTGACCGATCTGATGGAGCCGATCAACGAGATCGCCGTCGATCAGGATCAGGAAGAAGTCGCCTACATCTTCGAGAAATACCACCTGATCTCGGCGCCCGTCGTGGACGCGGCCGGTCGCCTGGTGGGGCAGATCACCGTCGATGACATCGTCAACATCATTCAGGAAGAGAACCGCGAGGACATCCTGCGTCTGGCCGGTGTCGCCGACGAGGACCGCGGTTCGTCCGTGCCCGAGATCGTTCGCGGCCGCGTGCCCTGGCTGGCGATCAATCTGGCGACGGCAGCCCTGGGCGCCAGCGTCATCGGCCTGTTCGAGGCCACCATCCAGCAGATCGTCGCTCTCGCCGTGCTGATGCCGATTGTCTCGGCCATCGGCGGCAACGCCGGCACCCAGGCCCTGACCGTGACCGTGCGCGCCCTGGCGACACGCGAGCTGAACAGTTCGAACGCCCCGCGCACCTTCTGGCGCGAGATGGTCGTCGGCCTGGCCAACGGCCTGATTCTGGCGCCCCTGATCGGCATCGCGGCCGGCTTCTGGTTCCGGGACGAAGACTGGAAGATCGGCCTGGTGATCGGCGCGGCCATGATCCTGAACCTGCTGGTCGCCGCATCGATCGGCGTCTTGACGCCCCTGACCCTGTCGAAGCTCAAGTTCGACCCGGCCGTGTCGTCCGCCGTGTTCGTCACAGCGACCACCGACTTCTTCGGTTTCCTGATCTTCCTTGGTCTGGCCACACTGGTGCTGCTCTAGACACGACGCGGACGATCCGGCGCGGCCCTTGCTGTGAGCGGTGCGAGCGCCGCGCGCCTGTTTCCAATTGGGTCAACTGTGTCTGACGTCTTCCCCAAACCCAGCAAGGTGTCCCGCGAAGGCGTCCTGCTCATCAAGAGTTTCGAAGGCTTCCGGCCTCGGGCCATGCAACGCAGCGACGGTCGCTGGGTCATCGGCTATGGCCACACCCAGTCGGCCCGCGAGGGCGCGAGGGTGTCCGAGGCCGAGGCCGAACTGCTGATGCAATACGACCTGATCCCGGTCGTGAAGGCTGTGACCAATCACGTCCGCGTTCCTCTCAACCAGCATCAGTTCGACGCCCTGGCCAGTTTCGCCTTTTCCATCGGCGCAGACAGGTTTGCCGCCTCCGACGTGGTCGAGCAGTTGAACGCGGGATCTGCGCGTCAGGCGTCCGCCTCTTTGAGCGCCTGGGCCGATGAAGCGGCCGCTGAAAAACCTACGCGTCGCCGATCTGCTGAACATGCGCTGTTCAACGCCGCACCGGGCGCGCCGGTCACCTTGGCGGATCTTCTCGCTGCACCCCTGCCGTCTCCTTTCGAGACGGACGAGCCGACCCTGCCCGCCGTCGACGGCGCCCTGGATGAAGCCGTCGCTCCCTTCCCGGCGCAGGACGGCGCAGCGCTGGCTCAAGCGACCACCGCGCCCCAGCCGCACGCCATCTATGCCGCGACGGCTGTCGGCCCGGTCCCGGACGTTATGCCGCTGACCGGACAATCGGAGACCGTCTCCGTCGCTGCGCCGATCATCGCCGCCAACGACATCCACGCGCCGGTTGAAGCCACGCAGCCGGAGCCGTCGTCGGGCTTCGCCGATGCGCAGAAGACCAGCGTGGTGCTGACCGCGCCAGGCCTGGCCGAAGCCGCGCCAGCCGACAGCCCCGTCGAACCGGCCATCGAGGGCGACGCAGCATCCGGTGAAGACGTGCTGAGCACGCGCGAGGCCGTGGCGCGCGCTCGGGCCAACCGGCGCTCGGGGCTGGGGGAAACCCTGACCTTCGTCATCATGGGCGGCTTGGGCGCTCTTTGCCTTGGCGTCGCCATGGCCGCCTTTCGCCGCGCGTCGCTATCGAACAGCAGCGACACCGCCACGGTCGCCTGGGTCCTGATCTTGGTCGCCGCAGCCTGCCTGGGGGTATCAGGCTACAACTGCTATCGGCGCTGGGGACGGGCTGACCGCGCCTGACAGCGCTTGGCGAAAGGCCGTGCGCGATGCTACGCCCTAGCGCATGAGCATTCCCTTCGCGCCCCAATCCATGGAATTCGGCCTTGGCGATAACGCCAATGCCATCCGCGACACCACCGCCCGCTGGGCCGCCGATCGCCTGGCGCCGCCGCTGGCCGCCGAGATCGACGAAAAGAACGCGTTCAAACGCGAACTCTGGCCCGAAATGGGCGAGCTGGGCCTGCACGGAATCACCGTCGAGGAAGAGTTCGGCGGCCTCGGCCTGGGCTATCTCGAACACGTCGTCGCGATGGAGGAAGTGTCGCGCGCCTCGGCCTCGATCGGCCTCAGCTACGGCGCCCACTCCAACCTGTGCGTCAATCAGATTCGCCGCTGGGGTACGGCCGAGCAGAAGCAGAAATACCTGCCCAAGCTGATCAGCGGGGAACACGTCGGTTCATTGGCCATGTCCGAGGCCGGATCAGGCTCCGACGTCATGTCGATGCGCACTCGCGCCGAAAAGAAGGGTGATCGCTACGTTCTGAACGGCACCAAATTCTGGATCACCAACGCGCCCCACGCCGACACCCTCGTCGTCTATGCCAAGACCGATCCGGACGCGGGATCAAAGGGTTGCACCGCCTTCCTGATCGAAAAGGGCATGAAGGGTTTCAGCGTCTCCAAGAAGCTGGACAAGATGGGCATGCGCGGCTCGGACACCGCCGAACTGGTGTTCGAGGATTGCGAAGTGCCCGAAGAGAACATCATGGGTCCGCTGGGCGGCGGCGCCGGCGTGCTGATGAGCGGCTTGGATTATGAGCGCGCCGTTCTGGCCGCCGGTCCGCTCGGCATCATGCAGGCCGCGCTGGACGTGGTTTTGCCCTACGTCCGCGACCGCAAGCAGTTCGGAAAGCCGATCGGCTCGTTCCAGCTGATGCAGGGCAAGATCGCCGACATGTACGTCGCCCTGAACAGCGCCCGCGCCTATGTCTACGCGGTCGCCCGTGCCTGCGACGCCGGCCTGACAACGCGCTACGACGCGGCGGGCGCCATCCTGCTGGCGTCCGAAAATGCGGTGAAGGTCACGATGGAGGCCGTTCAGGCCTTGGGCGGCGCCGGCTACACCAAGGAATGGCCGGTTGAACGACTGGTCCGCGACGCCAAGCTCTATGACATCGGCGCCGGCACCAACGAGATTCGCCGCTTCCTGATCGGACGGGAACTGCTGGGCGGCTGACGGCTTGTCTCCGCACAAGGAGACAGACCATGCCCGCCAAATCCGCCGCTCAGCAAAAGGCCGCCGGCGCCGCCCTGTCAGCCAAACGTGGAGATACGCCGAAGTCAAAGCTGAAGGGCGCGTCCAAGTCCATGGTCGAGTCCATGACGGAAAAGCAGCTGGAAGACCTGGCGGAGACCAAGCGCAAAGGCAAACCCGAGCACGTGCAGGACTGAGACACAGTCGATTTATCTGACCGCCTGTCCGTTCTGTAAGTGGCGATCCGCGCGCCGACCGCCTAGATGGGCGCAATCTCCAGCCGAGCGCCCCGCCTGATGCCCGCCCAACCGCCTCCGAACGACGACCTGCGGCGGTTCTCCGACGTCCTTGAAGACCTCGGCCACGCCCCAGAACCCAAGCTGACCATGGCCGAACTGGTCGCTTCGTTCGGCGAGCGCGGATTCGGGGCCATGATCCTGATCCTGTCGCTGCTGGCGCTTTTGCCCTGGCCGCCCGGCGGCAAGGCGGTCTTCGCCGTGCCGATCATCCTGATGTCTCTGGAACTGGCCTTCCAAAGACAGAGCGTCTGGCTGCCGCGCTGGATGTTGAAGGCCTCGGTGTCCCGCGCCGCCTACACGTCCTTGATCGCCACGCCGTTTGCAGCCCCGGCCTGGCTGCGTCGCTGGGTGCTGTCGGCGAAGGTGCGGATCGCCGGGCGTCGCTACATCTTTTCCGACGGCGTGAGGCGCGCCGTTCGCAGACGGCCGAATGGCCTGAGCGTCCTGAAGATGGTCCGCGCCATCGAACGTTTGACCCGCCCACGCCTGCCGCTGCTGACCGGCGATGTCGCCGACACCTTTACCGGCCTGGTGTGCGTCGTGCTGGCCCTGATCATGGCCTTGCCCATCCCGTTTGGAGACGCCCTGCCCGGTATCGCTCTGGTTCTGTTCGCCCTGGGCATGATGCAGCGCGACGGGGTCGCGATCCTGCTCGGCGTCGTCGCGACCGCCGCCAGCGCCCTCTATCTGTTTCTGATCTGGGCGACGGTGGTCGAGGTGGCGCAGCACTTGACTGGCTGGTTCGCCAAGCTGCTGCACTGACGGCGACAAAAAGGGCCGCCGGGTTTCCCCGACGACCCTTCATTGCCTGACCGCGAACGGTCCGGCCGCAACTCAGTCTGAAAGGCTCAGACCAGACCCTCTCCGAGGGCCAGGGTCGCGGTCGCCGCTCGCGATTGATGACAATGAGACACTGGATCACCTCCTTTCGACTGTTGAACAGGGAGGTGAATCATAAGACGGCTCAACGCCTTGCGCCAATGGGCTTCGCGCTTTCGTGAACGCGTGCCGATTTACTGCGTCGGCGACGCCCCGCCGGACAGGCCCTGCATGATCATGCGATTGATATCGATCAGATCCTGAAAGCCCTCTTCGCCCCGCATGATCGCCGAGGAATGGCGGTTGATGAACAGGCTCAGGGAAATGATTTGCGCGCGCAACGGAGCGCCCAGGGCGTTGCCTGCATCGCTGCACTCGCCGGCCAGCGTCGACCAGAGGCGCCGGTTCCAGTCCAGCGCGTCGATACGGGTGGCGATGTCGGATTCGTCGACGGTGGAGGCGTGAACCAGAGCGCGCGTGACCTGACCGAACAGACGGTACTCCAGGTCGCGCGGGCTCTCAGCCCTCGCTGTCGCCGCTGTGTAGGCCTGAAGCGACATTCAGCACTCTCTCTTCATACTCGACAATCTTACGCGCCGACATCAGGGCCTTGTAGTATTCGCGCGCCAGCACATGACGCGAGGCCGAGACGCATTCGGCCAGGATGTCGGGGTTCTGCGTCGCGCCCATGAATTCGGTGATCCTCAGAGCGAGTTCGTCGAAGAACTTCGACGCCGAACTCTCGTCCAGATACATCATCATGATCGGGAAATAGATGCGGCGTGCGGGCGTGGTGACGTCCTCGGCCTGCATGATGTCCTTCTCGCGCAGGACGCTGGCGCGGTTTTGGAGGATCAGCACGCCGCGACGATCGCCGTTCTGGACCACTGCGCCATTCAAAACGAACTTCTCGCCGGGTTTCAGCGACAGCTTCAAGGCCATTGAGGACCGTACTCCAGTCATGGTCGAGCCGGTCGCGCACGACAGCTCCGAGTGAATCAGACCCTACCCCGGCATCGGTTAACCATCCCTTGTGAGATCGATCCGCTGGAACGCGTATCGTCGCCGTTGCGTTGGCTTGTCGAAGAGGAGACGACCATGCCGGACAACGACTACCAGGACGATCAGGAACAGTCTGAGACGTTCGACGAAACCCATCTGGACGACGAGGGCGACGGCGAATTCCTGCTGGATGAAGCCGACCAGGTGCTGGACGTGACCCAGGCCGATGGCGACGCCGACGACGAGGATTTCGACGAGGACGCCAAGATCGATCTGGATGACCAGTTGGCCCTCGACGGCATCGAACGTGAAGCCGACGCCCTGTTGGGCGTGGATGGTGAAAACCGCGATCAGATCGACGCCGAAGGCGGGCCTGTGTCGGCGCCGGATGAAGTCGAGCTCGTCTATTCGGGGCTGATGGAAAACGAACGCGGCGCACAGGCCAGCGCCGCCCATTGGGAGGCCAAACGGCTCTCGGATGACGATATCACGGACTTGGGATACGGCCCGGACGGCGATCAAGACGCTCCTGCGCGATAAGGAGACAATGACATGACCGACGACAAAGCGCGTCACGACGCCTCGACCGACGCCCCGCACGCCAAGCGCACGCCTTCGCAGGACGGCGTGCCGGACCAACTCGACAAGATCGACAAGTCCGACAGCCGCCAGGAGGCGTTGGTTGATGAAGGTCTGGAAGAAACCTTCCCCGCCAGCGATCCCGTCTCGGCCAAGCGCATCACCTGATCGCTGTTCACGACGCAAGTGATCCGCTAACCCACTTCGTGGAAATACGGAGTGGATTTTTCTATGAGCCGTTTCGAAGGCACGGACCGTTACATCGCCACGAGCGACCTCAAGGTCGCGGTGAATGCTGCGGTCGCGTTAGAGCGTCCCCTGCTCATCAAGGGCGAGCCCGGCACAGGCAAAACGGTCCTGGCCTATGAGATCGCCAAGGCCTTCGACGCGCCGCTGATCACCTGGCACGTCAAATCCACGACCAAGGCCCATAACGGCCTGTATGAATACGACGCGGTCAGCCGGCTGCGCGACAGCCAGTTGGGAGAGAAACGCGTCCATGATGTCCGCAACTATCTGAAGAAGGGCAAGCTGTGGGAGGCCTTTACCGCCCCTGCCCGCCCCGTCCTGCTGATCGACGAGATCGACAAGGCCGACATCGAGTTCCCCAACGACCTGCTGCAGGAACTCGACCGGATGGAGTTCTACGTCCAGGAAACGGACGAGACGATCCGCGCCGAAGTGCGCCCCATCGTCATCATCACCTCCAACAATGAAAAAGAGTTGCCCGACGCCTTCCTGCGCCGATGCTTCTTCCACTTCATTCGCTTCCCCGACGCCGAGACGCTGTCGGCCATCGTCGACGTGCACTTCCCCGGCATCAAACCGCGCCTGGTTTCCGAGGCGTTGAAGACCTTCTACGAAATCCGCGACACGCCGGGCCTGAAGAAAAAGCCGTCCACCTCGGAGCTTCTGGATTGGCTGAAGCTGCTGCTGGTCGAGGATATCGATGCCGAGACCCTGCGTGAGAAGACGCCGAACAAGCTGATCCCGCCGCTGCATGGCGCGCTGCTGAAGAACGAGCAGGACGTGCATCTGTTCGAACGCCTGGCGTTCCTGAACCGCCGCGAAGGTTCACGCCCCGGCGGCTGACCCGGTGATTACCACGATTTCACTGGATCACGCGGCCGCAGCGGGCAGAATGTACGCCAAGAGAGGTTCGACCATGCGTCATATCCTGCTTTATCTAGCCCTCAGCGCCAGCTTGGCCGCCTGCGACGGCGACAACTCGGTCCGCATCACCACGACCTCGTCCAGCGACGATCAGGGCGCAGGCGTATTGAAGGTGATCGACGCCCTGCAATGCCCCGACAATCTTGGCGTCCTGACGCGAAAGGGCCTGGCGGCGGCGGGCGGCGCGAACTGCGTCTATGGCGGGCCCAAGGGCGCCGACGTCGTGCTGCATCTGGTCAAGCTGGATGGTCGCTCGGTCGATGACGTGCTGCGGGACTTCGAAGCGCGCGCCAGCGCCGATCTGCCCCATACGGTCGCGCGCCTTGCTCCCGGGGCCGGAGATGCGCCGCCGCCGCCAGCGATCGAGGCAGGCGATACGACTTCCGTCCAGGCGCCTGGGGTCGACATCAAGACGCGCGGCGAGGACGCCTCGGTACGCCTGCCCGGCCTGAAGATCGAGACCCAGGGCGATAACGCCAGCGTCCGCATCGGCGGCATCAATATCCAGTCCAAGGACGGACAAAACGTCCGCACCGAAACCTCGACGGTCAGCGTGGACGCCAACGATAACTCCACCCGTGTGCGCACCCGCGCGCCGGGCGCGGCGACGCGCATGACCTACATCCTGGCTGACGATCAGCCCGGCGATGCGGGCTGGCGACAGGTCGGCTTCGAGGCGCGCGGCCCCAGCGGCGGTCCGATCGTCATCGCCGTGGTCAGGTCCAAGGATCGCCGAAACGACGGCATTTTCGATGACGCCAAGGAACTGGTTACGCTGAACGTCGGACGCTGACGCGGCGATTTCCTGCGCCGTCTGGTCCCTCCCGCTTGATCCCGGCGTATCTTTGCGTCACCTGACCAGCCGACAAGCGATCAGGACACGCGATTTGGCCGAGCGCCCCACCAAGAAGAACGCCCCCCGCGCCTGGCAGCGCATGCTGTCCGGTCGTCGCCTGGATCTGCTGGACCCGTCGCCGTTCGACATCGAGATCGAGGACATCGCCCACGGCCTGGCGCGCGTCGCCCGCTGGAACGGTCAGACCATCGGCGAACACGCGTTTTCCGTCGCCCAGCATTCGTGCGTGGTTGAAGAAATCGCCGCCCACATAAAGCCCGGCCTGGATCCGAAATGGCGTCTGGCCGCCCTGTTGCATGACGCGTCGGAATACGTCATCGGCGACATGATCTCGCCGTTCAAGGCGGCGCTCGGGGCCGGTTACAAGGACTTCGAGGCCAAGCTGGAAGCCGCGATCCACCTGCGCTACGGCCTGCCGCCCAAGACGCCGCAAACGATCAAGACGCTGATCAAGAAGGCCGACAAGGCCTGCGCCTTCTTCGAGGCGACGCAGTTGGCGGGTTTCACCGAAAAGGAATCGCTGGGCTTCTTCGGCAGTCCGCCCGAGGGCTATAGTCTGACGATCGAGCCCCAACCCGCGCCGGTCGCCCAGGCCCGCTATCTTGAACGCTATCGCGTCCTGGCGGGCGCCGTCGGCCTGATCCCCGCCGACGACGCCTGAAACACGGAATAGCGCAATGACCCAGGGGGCGGAGGACGGCGTTCGCATCGGTCTGTCGGCGGTCGTGATGACCCTGAAAGATCGGCAGGCCGTCGTCCTGACCACCCCGAGCGAGGACGGTTCGCGCGCCCTGCCCTTCGGGCCGTTCGATCCCGTGCGCGACCGCACCTTCGAACGCGCCCTGCGGGACTTCGTGACCGCCCAGACCGGGTTTCGGCTCGGCTTCGTCGAACAGCTCTACACTTTTGGCGACGCGGGCCGCGCCTCGCCGCGCGCCACCCCCGGTCCTGGCCGTCAAAGAGAGGTCTCCGTCGGCTATCTGGCCCTGACGCCAGACGCGGCGGAAGGCCAGACACACGACGCCCGATGGGACGCCGTGTTCGAATTCTTTCCTTGGGAAGACCGGCGCGGCGGTCACGACGCGCGAATCACAGAAGGCTTGCACGCCTGGGCCGATGGCGACGAGCACCGGCTGGCCCGCGCCCGCGCCCTGTTCGCCCTGACGCCCGATCATCGCTGGAACGAGGAGCGGGTCCTGGAGCGCTATGAACTGCTCTACGAGGCGCGTCTGGTCGCCGAGGCTTGGCGCGACGCCGACCAGTCGCCCAAACAGTCCATGCCGGGCCGCATCATGTCGTCCGATCACCGGCGCATCCTGGCGACCGCGCTCGGCCGGCTGCGCAGCAAGCTGAAATACCGCCCGGTCCTGTTCGATCTGACGCCTGGCGTCTTCACCCTGTCCCAACTTCAGGCGGGCGCCGAGGCCGTGTCGGGTCTCAGCTTGCACAAGCAGAATTTCCGGCGCGGCGTGGAGCGAACAGGCTTGGTCGAACCCATCGGACAGCTGTCTTCCACCACGGGCGGCCGACCCGCCGAACTGTTTCGTTTCAAGGGCGTGGACGCCCAGACCGGCGCCGCGCCGGGCCTGTCTTTGCCCGCGCAAAGATAGCGTCGGATTTCTTTCACAGACGGGTTGCGAAGCGCTGCGGCTCCGACTAGAGAAGCCCCTCGCTCGACCAAGCGATATCGGCGCCGCGGAGAGGTGGCAGAGTGGTCGAATGTACCGCACTCGAAATGCGGCGTGCCTGGAAGGGTACCGTGGGTTCGAATCCCACCCTCTCCGCCATTTCCGATTGAATTATTTATATAATTTACCCCGATAGGGCTTCCGGCCCACATCCCTCCCCTCAAAAGATGAGGCGGGTCTGTGCTGTCAGTCTGACCCCCGGTTGGTGCTGGCGCGGAGGTGCTGGCAGTCTAACGGGGGTGCTGTCAGTCTAACGCTAACTTGTCTCCACTCAGGCAGCCTTAAGGCCTGATCGGAGATCGCATTTCGTGAAGCCACTATCCTTCAAACGCCACCGCTACCCTGCCGACGTGATCCGCCATGCCGTCTGGCTTTACTTTCGCTTCAGCCTGAGCCTTCGCGACGTTGAAGAGCTTCTCGCGGCACGGGGCGTGGATGTCAGCTACGAGACCATCCGCTGCTGGACGATCAAGTTCGGACCGCTGATCGCTCGACGGCTGAAGAGGCGCCGGCCGACGCCGTCGCCACGCTGGCATCTTGACGAAATGGTCTGCTGGATCGGTGGCCGACGGATGTATCTGTGGCGCGCCGTCGATGACGAAGGCGAAGTTCTCGACCTCGTCGTTCAGCGACGAAGGAATACGGAAGCGGCGTTGGCACTGCTGGGGCGCCTGCTGCGCAACCAGCCCATTGAGCCGGAAAAGATCACGACCGATGGCCTGCTGTCCTACGGCGCGGCGCTTCGAGAGCTTGGTCTCGCTCAGATCCACCGACCGGGCTGCCTCAGAGAAAACAATCGGATCGAGAACTCACATCTGCCGATCCGACGACGAGAACGGCAACAACAGGGCTTCAAATCTCAAGCTTCAGCCCAGCGATTCCTCACCATCCACGCCGCGATCTACAATACCTTCAACGTCCAGCGTCATCTGATCAGCCGCCCGACCCTTCGCCGCTTCCGCGCCGAGGCGGACGCCGCTTGGGCGAGGGCGGTCGCTTAGATCGGCCAGAGTTAGGCGAACTTCATCCGCACCCGGTTAACCTGACAGCACCCCCTGCACGTCGTAGAAGTAGGTGTCTCTCTGCTGCGCCTGGGCCGAAGATCCAAGCCCCAGCACCGCCAGACATGCCCACCCCATCAGCCCCTGCCTCACCGCGATCCTCCCATCCCGTTTGACGAACAGTGGTTCAGAAAGCGACCCCAACGGTCAAGCTGACCCCCGATCACGTGCGCGTGAGAGTTGTTGGATTAACTCGTATAGGGAACGGCCCGTGCGCGACTTTCTCGTGCTGGCGCGCACGAACGAAACTGCGTCTAAGCTGGAGTTCCGTTTCGTTGAATGCCGCTTAGGCGCAAAGACCCCTGCCCTCCTTTGCTCACCGAAGTCTGCAATGCGCCAGAAGCGGTCATTGGATCACGACCGACAAGACGACATTGGGCGTCGGTTGCGGCGACACCGCCCCCTAATAACGCACCCGGCAATCGACGACGGTTATAGCGAGGCAGGAACGCTCGCGCCGACCGCGCACGACGTCGGATGCGGAGCCAGAACCGGCGACTGGCTGCCTGACCGCCAGTTCCAGGACTGCTGCCCACTCTCCCGGCGCCCGACGCGACGACACGGGAGCCGGGCGCGGGATCATCGGACCGCCTTCGGCGTCCGAGACTGCACGGCGGCCCTGCGCGCGCCGCGGTTCACCTTGAGCGTCGGAAACGCCGTAAGCGTGGCTCTCCGCGCCTGTCTGTGCTGCAAAGCCCGGGGCCAGGGAACCCACTCTTGGCGCCGGGCCGGGGTTTGCGGCTACAGTCCGGTTCAAGACCCGGGGGATCGCGAGAGGGCAGGAATGGCGATGCAGACCAACGCGCAGAACAGAAGCGGCCGGCGCCGACGTTGGGTCTTCGCCGACGCGGTGTTCGATGAACCGGGCTGGACGCTGACCGTCGGCGGACGGGAGGTCGAGCTGGAGGGCAAACCCCTTCTGGTCCTGCTGGAACTGCTGTTGCATCCTGGCGAGACGCTGACGCGGGAGGAATTGCTCGACACGGTCTGGCCCGATGTCCACGTGGTCGAGGCCTCGCTGACCACCGCCGTCTCCAAATTGCGCAAGGCGCTGAACGACACCGGGGCCCGCCTAATCCAGACCGTTCCCAAGATCGGCTATCGGCTGACGCCGGCGGTCCAGGTCATTGACGCCCCCGCCCAGCCCGCCGTCCGGTTCGACTTCGCGCCCGGCGACCCGGCGCCCGGCCGGCCTCAATGGCGTCTGGAGCAGTCGCTCGGCGACGCCGAGGCCGGCGACGTGTGGCGCGCGGTCCATGAAAAATCCGGCGAAACCCGCGTCTTCAAGTTCGCCGACAGCGGCGACCGGCTGGCCGCCCTGCGCCGGGAAGCGACCCTGTACCGGGTCCTTCGCAGGGCGCTTGGCGACGCCCAACCCTCCGTGGAGCTGCTGGAATGGAATTTCGATCATCGTCCCTACTGGATCGAGAGCCGGGACGCGGGCGAGGATCTGCAGTCCTTCGTGACGGGGCTTGACGCCGACGCCGACACCGGGGCGCTCCGCCTCGATCTGGCCGAGAAGCTCTGTCGCGCTGTCGCCGCCGCCCACGGCGCCGGGGTTCTGCACGAAGATCTGAAGCCGTCGAACATCCTGGTGTCCCGCGCCCCCGACGGACGGCCGGTCGTGCGCCTGGCCGATTTCGGGAATGGGCGGCTGCTCGACGCCGCGATCCTGGCGCGCCTCAACATCACCGGCGATCTCAACGATGACGCGGACGGCTCCAGCCGCGGCGGAACGCGCGCCTACATGGCGCCCGAACTGTTGCGGGGCGAGGCGCCGAGCGTGGGCTCGGACGTCTATGCCCTGGGGCTGATCATCCTCCAGCTGATCGCCCGCGATTTCGACCAGACCTTCGCCCCCGGTTGGGAGAACCGGGTCGATGACGATCTGTTGCGCGCCGATATCGCCGAGGCCAGCGCCAGCGATCCGGCCCAGCGCCTGCGCGACGCCGGATCCCTGGCCGACCGGCTGGCCACCCTGCCGGAGCGACGGTCGGCCGAGGCCGAGCGCGCCGAGGCCGCCGCCAGGCTGCGGACCCTGGAGGCCCGCGAGACCGCGCGGCGCGCCCGGCGGCCGGCGGTGATCGCCGCCGTCTGCGCCGTGGCGGGCGGGCTGGTGCTGGCCGTCGGCGGCGGCGCCCTGGCCTTGCAGCAACGCAACGAGGCGCGTCGCGCCCTGGCGCTCAGCGAGGCCAGCTACGCCTTCCTGGCGGACGACGTTCTGGGCAGTCCCGATCCGACCCGCGCCGCCCAGGCCGAAGAGCCCCTGGTGGAGGCCATCGTCCGGGCCAGCGGCGTCATCGACCAACGCTTCGCCGGCCAGCCGCTGATCGCGGCGCGCCTGCATGCCTCGCTGGCCCGCGCCTTCGACCAGCGATCCGACTACCCGCGCGCCTTCAACTTCTACAGTTCTGCCGACGGCCAGTACCGCCGAGCCGGGCAGGCGCACAGCGACGACGCCATCATCAACCGCCTACAATGGGCGACCGCGGAAGCCCTGTCCACGCGCGAAGGCAGCCTGGACAGCGCCGAGCGCCGGGTCGGTGCCGACGACGCCCGGATCGAGGCGACCGGTCCCGACAACGAACTGAGATTCTGGCGCGACGCCGCCCTCGGCCATATCGCCCTGGCCAGGAGCGACGGTCCCGAGGCGCTCGCCCGCTTCGCCGCCGCGCATCGCTGGGCGGAAGCCCACCCTACGCGCTTCACCCCTGTCCAGCGGATCAACATCGCCCAGCGGCACGCGTTCATGCTGTTGCGGATGGGCGAAGCCGGCGAGGCCGAGCCGATCTTCCGCAGGCTCGTGGATGAGATGGCCGCGATCCAAGGGCCGGACCACCCCGACACGCTTCTGCTGCGCCTGAACCTGGGACAGTCCCAGATGCTGATGCAGCGCTACGAGGCCGCGGTGGAGGCCTTCGATGCGCTTCTGCCCGCCATGGAGCGGCGGCTGGGACGGGATCACCGGCACACGCTGCTGCTGTTGGCCGCGCGGCAGCAATCGCTGGGTTCGCTCGGCCGGTACGCTGAAGCCGCCGCGGACGGCGAACGGCTCTGGCGCGCCGCCGAGGCCAAGGACGGGGCAGGGTCCTTCACCGCCGTGGCCGGCCGCACAGACACGGGCGTCAACTATTGCCGGGCCGGCGCGACCACCAACGGACTGGCCTTGATCCACGCCGCCCATGCCGCCGTGAGGGTTTCGGGGACCGGCGCACCGGCGCTGGAGAACGGCGTGCGCGCTGCCCTGGCGGACTGTCTGATCATCGCCGGGCGACACAGGGAAGCCGCGCCGCTCCTGACGGATATAGATCGCACCGCGGTCGCCCAGCTGGTCGGCGATCCGAACTGGGGCGCGGGCCTGGACTTGCTTCTGGCCGAAATCGCCTGGGCGCAGGGACGCCGCGACGACGCCCGGGCCTTGCTGGCCCGCGCGGAGCCCGGCCTGACGGACAATCGGGATCGCTTCACCCTGCAGCGGCGGGAACGGCTGAAGGCCGCCCTGCGGGGCTGAGCCACGCTTCAGCTTTTCTTTAGATCGGCTTTCGGACCTCTTCGCGGCATCGGCCCATCCTCCAGCCCATCCGGACCGCCATCGGGGCGGCCGGGCTCATGGAGGGCCAGCGGATGCGGGGTCGAGTTCTGGGCGTGGACGCCGACGGATCGGGCGTCATTGTGAATGAGGCGGGCAACCGCTTCCGGTTCGGTCCGGCGGACTGGCGCGGCGAACGCCGTGCAGCCGCCGGCGCGGCGGTGGATTTCGACGCCGTCGAAGACGGCGCCCGGGACATCTATCCGGCGATATCGGCGATGGGAGGATTGGGCGCCGCCGTTGATCTGGACGCCCTGAAGACCAGCGGCGCCGCCCACCGCCTTCAGTCCCTGGCGCGCCAGCATGCGGCGGTGCCGGCGGCGGCGGCCGCCGTCGTGCTCATCGCCTTCCTGCTGCCGGCGCTCACCGCGCCCGAGCTCTCCACCACCCTGCTGAACATCGACAAGGTGCCCAAGCTCATGGCGTCAGCCGGCGCCCTGATGGGTCAGGAAGGCGGCCTGGGCCTGGCCGGATCCCTGTTGTGGCTTCGCTTCGCGGCGCCGCTGGCGGCCATCGGCGTCATCTTCCTGATCCTGACCGGGCGTCCGGCGGGTCCGTCGCCGATCATCGCCGGAGCGGCGGCCCTGTTCGCAGGGGCCCTGCCCTTCCTCATCAAGAGCGCGATCATCGACAAGGTCAAATCCTCCGGCTTCGGCTCGGCCATGAGCGGCTCCCTGGACGCGCTGATGGAGGTCGGCCCCGGAGCCTGGCTCTGCGTGATCGCGGGCGCCGCCCTCATCGCCGCGGGCATGGGCGTGCTGAAGAACCCGCTCGCCGCCCGCGGCGCCGGCTGACCCGGCTCAAAGGAGCGCGGTCTCACGGCCCGCTCCGGACGTCCCCCAACACCCCGGGGCCGAAGCGCGCGACGCATGCGCCCCGCTGTTCACGAAGGATGAAAGCCATGCGTCTTGACGCTTCACTCTCGATCACGGCCCTTCTGGCCGTGGCTCTCGCCGGCTGCGGCTCCGGCGACGGGTCCGCTCCGGAAGGCGGGGGCCTAACCGGCGCAGAGCCCGGCTCCGCCGCGGCCGTGGCCCAGACCGCGCGCGGCCGGGTGCGATGCCCGGCCCGCATCGCCACGCCGGCGCCGACCGCCGGATCGCCGACGGTCGACGTCATCGGTTTGCGCCCGGGCCTCACCTATGACGAGGCCGCCAACATCGTGCTTTGCGACAATCCGTTGATGGTCGTAACCGAGGAAAAATATCGCGGCTTCGACGTCGACAGCGGCGGCGAGAGCTGGCGCAAGGGGTTCACCGGCGCCTTCGCCCAGCCCGAGTCCACCCTGACGCCCGAGGAGCAGATGCAGGAAAGCCTGCGCCGGGCCAGCGCTCGCAGCGCCGGTGCGCGTGAGCCCGACGCGGTCAATCCCGGCCAGTCGCTCGTCTATGTCTCTACCGTCGGCCTGCCGGGGCAGGAGCGGGTGATTTCCGCGTCCAGACGCGAGCGGTACGGTGACGCCGCCAGGCCGACGATGGCCAACGTCGTCGCCGCCCTGACCGGCAAGTACGGCGCGCCGACCGCGGACGACGACCAGGGCGGCCGCCGGGTTCTGAAGTGGGCCTACGACCCCGCCGGACGGCGAATCCTGGAGACCTCGCCCTACTTCTTCAGCTGTTCGGCGCCGGCCAATCCCGATTCCGGAAGCAACCTGTCCCCGAACTGCGGCGTGGTCGTGCAGGCCGAACTGGTCGCCTCGACCGAAAACCCGGCGTTGGCCGACAGCCTCTCGGTCGGCGTCATCGACCAGGCCGGCGGCTATCGGTTGCTGACCGAGGTCGAGCAAGCCTGGGCCAACCGGGACCAGGCGCGCCGGGACGCCGAAGTCGCGCGCGCCGCCACCCAGGGCGCCGAGCCCAAACTCTAGGGGGACTGAACCATGAAAACTCGCATCACCCTGATCGCCGGCCTGGCCCTCATCCTGTCCGGTTGTGACCGGCCCGCCGGAAACGGAGACGGGCCGGACCCGGCCGCGCCCAAAGACGCGGTTCCCGCTGCCGGCGCGCCCTCGGCCCTGCCTCAGGCCGCCGCGCAGCCTCCAACGCCCGCTCTGGCGGGTCGCACCGGAGAGCTGGTCAATCCGGACGAACAGACGATGGTCTTCCTCTATTACGACCTCGCCGGGCTGACGCCGCCTATCGAGACCTGGATCGGCCAGGACAGCCAGGTCCGGTACGGATCGGCGGACGAGAAGCCCGCGCGCCGCGAGGAGCTCCGCGCAGCCTATGCCGCGGCTCAGGCGAGCGTGCGCGGCATCGGACGCCTCCGGCTGACCGTGAACTCCAATCTGAGCGACTATGACCCGGCCTATGGGGAATTCATCGTCCAGGCCCTCGCTCCGGGGTCGACCTACACCTTCCGGAGCTTTTCCCGGACCGTGACCTTGCGGCTGGCCAACGGGCAGCAGGCCCAGCGCTGGGAGGTGCCGGCCGCGGAGGCGCAACGGATCAAGGATCGCGTCCCCTATCTCCAGGGCGCCCAGATCGACGTGGTCCTGCAGATCACCGGCGTCCAGCCCGCCACCGACGGCGGGTCCTTGACGGCCAATGTGCTCTCCTATGAGGTTCGCGACCGGTCCGCGGGCGTCATCGGCCGCGTGCAGGTCGCACCCTGAACAGGGCGGCCGGCGACGGGGGCGCTCAGGGCCGACGACGGCGCGAGCGACGACAATCGGAGTTTCAGGTGCAGGCAGACCCCGTTTCCCATCTTGATCCCCGCCGTCGCGCGGGCGAAACCGTCGGGGATCTCGCAAGGGACGCGCTGGCCCTCGCCGCGGACTTTCTGGACTCGGTCCGCAGCGATGACCCGGCCCGCGACCGGCGCACGCACGATGAAGCCCAGGTTTGCCGGGCGATCGGCGCGGCCGTCGCCCGCGTGCCCCTGGGCGACGCCTACCGCGTGCTAAAGCCGGACGACCTGGACGGCCGCTTTTTCACGCGGACCGAGCGTGTGGTGACCAACACCGAGGTGTCCCTTTATCTTCTGGATCACGCCGCCGGCCTGATGCAGTCGCTCCCCGCCGTTGACGGCGCGCTCGCCAACCAGCTGAGGGTGCAGGCCCGCGCGCTCCAGCAGGTGGAGCAACTCCTCCGCGTCGCCCCGAACGCGACGCTGGGCGCGCGGCTGGACGAGCTTCTCCCTCTGTTGCGCCGCCTGGAGCGGCCGACGGCGGGAGAACGCCCCTTTCCGCCCCTGCTCATCGACGGCGTCACGGCCGATCCGGTCTTCCACGCCGCCGCCCGGGACGCCTACCGCATCGTCGTCGGCCGCGAACTCGAAGACCTGGCCCCCATGGCGACGGCGGTCTGGTCCGGAAAACTGGCCTTGGCCTGGTTGAAGGTGCGCGACACTGGCCAGCCGTTGACGACCTTCGAGGCGGCCGGCATCCGCCAGGCCCTGGACCAGCCCCTGACGTCCTGGAGCCGCCCGCCGCTGCTCGCGGGGGACTGGCGCGATCTCGACCCGGACACCGGGGCGAGCGTGCTGCGGTTGATCGGCGTGCACCACCGCGTCGGGGCCCACCGCACGCCCCTGCCGCTCGCCGCCTTCTGCGACCGAGTCCGGTCCCGGCCGCTGGCCTGTTTCGACGGCGCGATGCTCATCGAGACCCAGGGGCGGCTGACCGGCGGCGTGACCGGCATCGCCGCCTTCGTCGTGACCGGAGACCAGGTCGTGGCCGTTGATGGAAGTTCCGCCTGGATTCATGATCTGAACGATCTCGCCGGATCTCATTTGCAGAGCCCGGAAGCCCGGCTGGACTACGTCCGCCTTTTCATGAACTCTGTTCGCCATGATGGGGAGCTGTTCCAGCCGCTGGAAGCCGTCGAGGCTCTGTCGCACCGCGTCGACCGGCCCGAGGCTTTGCGGGAGCTTCTGGAGCCCCACGTCCGACCGATCACGCCGGCCGGATTCGATGAAGAGGGGCGCTGGTTGTTCGCACTGACCGTCTGCTATCGCCAGGCCGTCTTCGAGACGAGGCTGGCGCTGACGCCGGACGGAATCCTGGAAATGGTCGGCGACGACCTTCTGCTCGAAAACCTCCCCGTGCGATCCGAACGCATGGAGGGGCTGTTTGTCACTGCGGACCTGGAGACCCCCGCGCCATGCGCCTGATCCCTGTCGAGAATGAATTGAGCCTCCCGGATCAGGTCGAGGACGAGGGCCTGATCGTCGGCTGGTCGCTGGAGCGCGAGCACCGCCGCCGGCCGATCGGCTTCACCTTCGGACAGGCGGCGGCCGACCCCGGCGTCGACACCCTCGCCCCGATCCTGATGGAACGGGAGGGCCACCTGATGACCATCGCGCCGACAGGAGCCGGCAAGGGCACCGGGTGCATCGTTCCCGCGCTGCTGCGGTTCGACGGCCCGGTCATCGTCATCGATCCCAAGGGCGAGAACGCCCTGATGACCGCGCGCCGACGCCGCGAACTCGGGCAGGCGGTCGCGATCATCGACCCCATGGGCGTCACCGGCCTGGACGCGGCGTCCCTCAACCCGCTCGACGTCCTCGATCCGGACAGCCCGACCTTCGTCGACGACGCCATGGCGATCGTATCGGCCCTGTCCGCTCCGAACGTCGCCGCGGACGTCAGCGACGGTGGATACTGGCGCGAACGCGGCGCGACCTTCGTGCTGGGCGTCCTGCTGCATGTGGTGAGCGATCTGCCGCCGGCCCAACGACACCTCGAGACCGTCCGCATGCTGGTCAATCAGGCCGTCGGCGAGGTCGGCGCCTACAGCGCCGCGGTGGAACGTCCGCAGGGCGAGAGCGCCCTGGCCGGCACCGTGCTCCATGCGCTGGAAGCGTCCCGCAACGCCGAGGCCCGCGATATCGGCCGCATGCTGCGCATCGGCGCCGTCTCGACCCTGGGCGGCATTCTGTCCTTCTCCCAGAACATCGTCGACGTCGTCCGGTCCGGCATGATCGCGCCGGCGATCCGCACGACGAGCTTCGACCTGGGCGCGGTGCAACGCGGCGATCCGCTGTCGATCTACCTGGTGCTGCCGCCCCATATGCTGGAAAGCCATGGCCGGCTGTTGCGTCTGTGGGTTCATGTGCTGATGACCCAGATTTCCGGTCGCAGCGGCCGTCCGCAGAAATCCACCCTCTTCATTCTGGACGAGGCCGCCCAACTGGGCGCCTTCGACGACCTGCGGCGCGCCATCACCCTGCTGCGCGGCTACGGGCTGCAGACCTGGAGCTTCTGGCAAGACCCCAGCCAGTTGATGACCCTCTACCCGCGCGACTGGCAGACGATGGTCAACAATTGCCGCGCCATCCAGTGCTTCGGCGCCAATACCATGCTCGCCGCCGAGGCCATGGCGAGCCTGGTCGGCTTCGGCTCACCCGAGCACCTGCTCGACCTGGAGGATGACGAGATCCTGTTGCAGCTGTCCGGCGACCTGCCCGTCATCGCCCGCCTGCCCAACTATCGCGCCGATCCGGTGTTCGCCAGCCTGTTCGACGCCAATCCCTTCCACGATCCGACGCGGCCGGTGCAGAACCGAGTGCGCCGGTTGTTCGAACGGGCGCCGGCGAGCCGGCCGACGGCGTATCCGGTGGAGACCCCCGCCGAGGTGCTGGCCACCCTCAAGGCGAAGGCGAATCCGTGAAGACGGGGGTCTGGCGAACCCTGGCCGGCGGCCTGACCTGCGTCAGCCTCACGGTGATCGGCCAGGCCCTGTCGCAGGACGGCGCGGCCGGAGCGGCGGCCGCCGCGGGCGGGCTCGTCGCCGGCCCTGTCGGCGCCGCGGTCGGCGGCCTCGCCGCCAAGGCGCTGGGCAATTTCCTGGGCGACAGCGGCGGCGACCTCATCATGACCGGCGGCCGAGAGGCCCTGTCCTCCTGGCTCTCGCGCGGGGGCCCCAAGCCGGGCGAGCTCCCGCTCAATCACGACCTGGCCCGGGCGATCCGGCTCTCCCAGCTGGATGCACTCGACTTCATCGTCACCCAGCATGCCCAGGCGCACGGCGCCGCGCGGTTCGCGCGCCGGGTCCGGGACTGGACAGACGCCGGCCGACGCGAAGCGGCCGCCGCCGACTTCCTAGAAACCCCCGACGACGGGACGCTCCTGACCGACCTCGCCGCCGTGCTGGAGGACATCGGCGCGCGCCTCCCTGCGCCCGGCGCCGTTCCGGCGATGGCCGAGGACGCCATGCTGGCGGAACTTCGGGCGGCGGGCGAGGCCCGGGGCTGGCCGATCGACCGGCCCGACGCCTTCGAGCGCCGCTTCCGTGGCGAAGCCGCCCACGCGGGCTGGCTGGCGGCGACCAACGCCTTTTTCGCCGCGCGTTTGAAGGAGGAGAAGGCTGTCGCCCTCAGGGCGGCGTTCGAACTGGATCAGTTTCGTGGCCTGAACCTGCAACTGACCGGCATTCAGCGGACCCTGGTGGCCGGCGACACGGCGATCCAGGCCCGTCTGGACGCCATCGATGCCGCTCTTCGCGACATCGGCGCGGCGCAGGCGGACGCGCCGGACGTCGGCCGTCTCGCCGCTCGCGGGGAGTCGGTGAGCGAGATCGCCGCCGAGTTGCAGCGCCTGCTGGCCACGAGCCCGCGCTGGTCGCGAACCGCCGCCGCGGTCCGGCTGCGTCAGGCGCGGCTGTTGGCGCGCCCGATTTTCGGCCGGGAAGAGGCCTTTTCAGCCTTGGACGCCTTCCTCTGCGACCGACCCGGCGGCCTGTTGATCCTCACCGGCGCGGCCGGGGCGGGAAAGTCCGCCTTGCTCGCCCATTGGCTTGAAAGCGCGGCGCCGACGAACGCCGTGCGCCATTTCATCAGCGCGGACCTGCCGGCGACCACCTCGCCGGACGCGATCGAAGGTCACATCGCGGCCCAGCTCGACAGCCTGGTGGCCACGGCGTCGGCGATCCCGGCCGCCGACCAGCCCGCCGGCGAGCGCATCTACCAGCGGCTCGCCGCCTTCACGCCGTCCGCGACGACCGGTCGGGTGGTCATCGTCCTGGACGGCCTGGACGAGGCGGCGGCCCGGATCGAGCCTTTCATACCCGCCCCGCTCCCCGAGGGCGTGTTCGTAATCATCGGCTGCCGCGCCGCCTCCGACAGGGACTCGCCGCGCGTCCTGCGACCGTGGCTGGATCTTCTGGAGGCGGCGCCCGAAGCGGGAGCCCGCCTGCACCTGTCCGGCCTGAGCCTGCCGGGCGTAAGCCAGTGGCTGACCGAGGTCGCGCCCCTGATGCCGCAAGAGGCGCGAGACCGTCTTGCGGGGGGGCTGCACCGTAATCTGGAGGGCCTGCCGCTCTTCCTGTCCGAGGTGTTCTCGACCCTGCCCCCCGCCGCCGACGGGTCCGCCCCCGTGGCGGCGCCCGACAACTTCGGCGCCTACGTCCGCGCGCGTCTGGCGGAACTGGAAGACGCCGGCGACCTCTGGGCTCTGTCGAACCGGAGACTCTTCGCCTTGCTGGGGCTGGCCCATGCGCCCCTGCGTCAATGGGAGATCGAGGACCTCTTCGCCGTCATGGCCGGCGGGCTCTCCATCGAGCTCAACAGCCTCGACCCGCGGATCGCCCGCTGGTTCGTGACGCGCGGCGAGGGCTCCGAACGCACCTTCGCCTTCCACCATCCCCGGCTCGCTGCGGCGTTTTCCGAACAGTTGGGAACGGACGCCGATGTCGCCGCCGAGACCCTGACGCTCTGGCTCGCCCAGGCCTGGCGGCCGCGGCCGCGTCGGCCGGGCGCGCCCTATGCGCTCGACTGGAGTCCGCGACAGCTGTGCGAGCTCGCCGCGCCGGACGCCGCCGTGCGGCTGCTGACCGACAGCGCCTTCCTTGCGGCCCGGTTCGAGCGTCACGAGACCGCGCTGGATCGCGCGCGCCGCACGATCGAGGACTGGCGCCGCCTGGCCGCCGACGGTCATGAAGGGGCTGGACGGCCTCACGCGGCATTCTGGGCGCTGCACGGGGAACGGCTCAAGCAGGCCTGGAGACCGGTCGCCGCGGCGAGAACGCCTTACGGCCGGGTCGTTCTGAACGCCTTGGCCGACGCCGGACTGTTCGGCGCCGAGCCGGGCCGCGCCGTGATCGCCCATCCCCCGGCCCGATCCGTCCTGACGCGGGCCGCGCTCCATCCGGGTCTCGTCGAGGCGATCTCGGGCCACGGGCTCATCATGTCCGGCGGCCGGCGCGGCGATGTCCTGTTCTGGGATAAGGAGGGTCGCGTGCGCGGCGAACCGGACGGCCCGATCCGCCATTCGGGGGAGGTTCGCCGGCTCGTCGTGCTCGCCGACGGCTTCGCTTCGATCGGCGAGGACGGCCGGGTGCTGTTCTGGACCGGCGAAGGCCGGTCGCGCCATGACCGCCTCCCGCAGCGCGTCCACGCCGACGCTTCGCTCGGCGCCTGTCCCCTGCCGGACGGCGGCCTCGTCACCCATGACGTGGACGGAGCCGTGATTTTCTGGGATTCCGAGGGCCGGGAGCGCGCCCGGGAGATCTTTGGCGGACCGGTGCGGCAGGCGGTGGTCGCCCACGGCCGCGTCTTCCTCACCAGTGACGACGGTCATTGCGCCCTTCGCGAGATCACCGGCGCCCCAGCCGGGCCGCTTGGCCCGTCGGTCCTCGCCCAGGCCCCGGGCGCAGCGTCCGCCGCCGCCCTTCCGGACGGCTTCGTCAGCTGGAGTTTCAACAGCCCGCCCATCTTCTGGAGCCGGGATGGACGTCCCCGTCCCGCGGCGGGATCCGCCGGACTGTCGCCAGGCCTGCGGGAGGGCCTCGCCCATCCGGACGGGCTCGCCGGTCGGACCCCCGACCATCGGCTCGCGTTCTGGCGCCTCCAGGGCGCGGCCCTGGAGGAGGCCTGCGCCGACCCGGCCGCCGCTCGGGTGGGCCCGCCCTGCGCCAACGGCGACCGCCTCCTGGTCGTGGACGCCGCCGGCGCCGCCGAGGTGCGGGATTTTCGCGGCCGCCTCATCGGCCGGACGCCGGCCCTGGGATTCGAGGACAACGCCGGCGTCTGGCCGGTCACGGGGGGCTGGCTGATCGCCGGCTTCTGGGGCGGCGCCTCCGCCTTCGTCTCGCTCGAGGGGCGCGTTCTGTCCGTTCCGGAGGTATGCCCCCGGGTCACCGCGTGTCTGGCGCGCCCCCGCCTGACACTTACGGGCGATCTGGAAGGCCGCATTCGTCTGTGGTCGACCGCAGGCGACCTCCTTTCCCATCCCTTCCCGCCGGAACTCCACGCTTCGGCCAGCAACGGGGTGCGCGGTCTACTGGAGGTCGAGGATCGGCTGGTCAGCTACGGCGACGACGGCCTGCTCAAGTTCTGGCGGGTGAGCGCCCTGAACGGCGCCTTCGACCTGATTGAGCCCGATCTCTTCGACGGGGCGACCAGCCACGGCACCGCCGGCCCCGAAGGCGCGGTCAGCTGGGACCACTACGGACGCCTGCTGTTCTGGTCCGCCGACGGCGCCCCGATCGGCGAAGTCCTTCTGGAGACCGCGGTCGCGGAAGCCGTCTGGCTGGGCGAGGTGGTCATCGTCCTCGAGCGCGACAATAGGGTGCACGTCTTTACGCGCGCCGGAGAGCGTCTCGCCCAAGACGACGCACTCATGGGCCGTGAAGCGGGCGTATACGCTGGCCGGCTGACGCCCTTCCCGGGCGGTTGCGCGGCGACCGGCGCCCAGGCGCTGCTCCTGATCGACCTGAAGGGGCAGATCAGAATGCGGGATGCCGATGTATGGGGCGATGCGAGCCCAATCCGGGACGTCGCCGCCGTGGAGGGCGGGGTCGTGCTGGTCAATCCCGCGGGTGCGCCGGCCCTGAGCCGGTTTGACGGCCTGCGGGCAGGAACCGTCCCCCCCGGGGCGGAGGCGGGCTTCCCTGATCTGACGGTCTCGGGCCGCGATGTCGCGATCACCTTGGGCTCGAGCCTGCGGATCTGGGCCATGGACGACATCGACGGCCCGCCCCGGATAATCCGGTCGACGCCCGGCGCCCTGCTGGGCGCGGCGGGTCTCTCGCCGGGATTCGCCACCTTCGAACGGTCCGGCGGCGTCGCCTTCTGGAGCGCCGATGGCGGGATGCGGGCGCGCCGCTACCCGTTTGCCGGTGGGGCCAGGCCGGCGAGATGGGTCTCGGGGGACGGACGCCTCTATGTCGCCGACGCCGAGGGCGCACTGACGGTTTGGGACGGCGAAGGGACGCTTGTGGGCGAACACCGTCGGCCCGACGAACTGATCTGCCTGACGCCTGCGGCCGATGGCCTGGCGGCGGGCGACCCTGCGTCCGGTCTCCACTGGTTCACCGATAGCGCCGACGGGCCCGCGACAAGCGCCTGCTCGGTTCACGCCCACGCGGGCGACTTGGCCGTCACGCCCCTGTCCGACGGACGCCTGCTGAGTTGGGCGCCCGGCGACATCATCCACATCTGGTCAGGTCCCGGCGAACTGGACGACACCTTGGTCGTGCCCGACGAGATCCGTCACGTGGAGTGTGTGGCGGACGGCGTCTATGTTTTCGGGTCCCGGCTCTGGCGTTTCCGCTGGAACGAGGCGGACGCGCCGCCCCCGCCGTCCGATGCCCCGGGCTGGTGACCAGCGCCGCCGGCCCTCGAGCGGACAGCCCTCACGCGATGCGTCACACCGCATGGTCGCGGGACGCGTCCGGCGCGACGGCGAGCATCGCTTGCACAGGACGACGGGCCCCGGATCTCCCGATGTGGGTGATCCGGTCCACGGCATGGGCGATCGCGCGGCGGGGCGGGCTCGCCGGCAGTTCCGCGATCACTCGGCGGCTTCGGAATCTGGTCGTTGATTCCGGCGAAAGTCGTCTCATGGAGCTTCGGCGGCAGGTTTTCGCCCGAAGCGGACGAACGCCCTGCCTTCCGCAGCTCATGAGACCTTGGCCAGAAAGCGGACGTTCTGATAGTCAGCTAAGAGTCAGAAACGGACGTGGGCAATCGACCACGTCAGATGAAGCTATTTGCCCGCGACCGTGTCGTCCAAGTACGGATGTCCGATCGACCATCTTCCGCACCCGACAATCGGACACCAAAAGGATTCCTCGGATAACGGGCCGCGGCGAGATCACGAGGAGGATACCGTCGGCGTCGTCAAAGCTTGCGCGGAGAAGACAAAGCTGAAATTCAGCGCGCCATGGCCGTAAGGCCGATTAAGGCAGTCCGGCAGGTCGACTCCCCTCTGACAAACACCATTCCTGCATCATTTGGATCTCCCACCTTCCGCACCGCCACCATAGAACCATCATCGTAGATGACTTCCAGAGGCATTCCCTGCGAAGCGAATAGATCGATGACTTGGGCAGGGTTTTCCAGGTTGATGCTGCTGGTAAGGCTTTCACACCTTCCTTCCCCCACAGCAGCGACATACCATATCTTGTCAGACGGTGATTCAGGCCGCGCCGGTATCTGCTCCAGTTTTGCTCTGCTCTCCGCTTCTGTAACATATTCAGGATCCTGCTGGCGGATCGCCTCCAGTTGCTGCTCGGCTGATTGTTGTTCAGGTGGTTTTATCTGAACCTGGTTGGACGGTTGGCAAGCAGACAAGGACAGCGCCACAGCGGCGCATGCCAGCTGACGTGCCCCTGAGAATTTCCTCCACGCGGAGCTAGAGTCCGGCCCTTGAAAGGACGGACGGAATGAAACGAGCGAGATTCACGGAAGAGCAGA
>NZ_JBEPNH010000012.1:0-77630 GCF_040546195.1 Brevundimonas sp. UYEF29
CTGCGCTGACCGGCCTCTTGCCAACCCCGACAACCCCAGCTCAGATCACCAAAGGACTCTCGTTATGGCTGGATGAGAAATGGGGGTCACGTCAGGGGTCTTACACTTCCAGCCGAAAAGGACGTTGGGCTGGATAACGCGAAGCTTATTGGCTTACTTATGAAAAAACCCAAAGCAACAATGCCTCAAGTCTCTTTTAAGAAAGACAAAAATGGTGACTGGAGGCGGGATCGAACCGCCGACCTGTGGGTTATGAATCCACCGCTCTAACCATCTGAGCTACCCAGTCCCGGGCCCTGTGCGAGGCCGGGGCCAGCGCGAAAGAGGCGTGCCTATATCGCCGTCGGGCGCGCGGTTCAAGTCGTCTCGGACCAGAACCTGCGGCGATAGAGCGCAAGACGGCTTGTGGCAGGAACGGTAACGCTGGCCTCGCCGTTTCGTAACGACTGCCCACAGCCCAGCCGGAGCTCGCCCTTCATGCGCCTGTTCGTCGCCGCCGCCTCGACATCCCTGCTCGTTCTCGCCGCCGCCTGTGGCGCAAATAGCGAGAGCGCCGGTGCTGCGCCTCAGGCCGGGGCCCCGCTGGAAACCCGTCCGGCGAACAATCCTGATCAGCAACCGGCCTTCGCCGGCCAGACCCGCGCGCCGGGCGTCAAGACCGAACAGGCCATGACCCACACGGTGGTCGCCTCGGGCCTTGTGCACCCCTGGGGTCTGGCGGCCCTGCCCGACGGTCGCTGGCTGGTGACTGAAAAGCCGGGCCGTCTGCGCATCATCACCGCCCAGGGCCAGGTCGGCGAACCGGTCACGGGCCTGCCCGCCGTCGATGCGCGTGGTCAAGGCGGCTTGTTGGATGTGATCGTCGGACCGAGCTTTGCGCAGGATCGCATGATCTATTGGAGCTATGCCGAACCCCGCGAGGGCGGCAACGCCACCTCGGTCGCGCGCGGGCGCCTGTCGGACGACGGATCACGCGTCGAAAACGTCCAGGTCATCTTCCGCGCCCTGCCCGTCTATGACGGCGACAAGCATTTTGGATCATCCCTTGCCTTCGCACCGGACGGCAAGCTGTTCATCACCCTGGGCGAGCGTTCGGACAGGCCCATGCGGCCCCAGGCGCAGGATCTGGGCTCGCATATGGGCAAGACCATCCGCATCAACGCCGACGGCACGGTCCCGCAGGACAACCCCTTCGTCGGCCGCGCCGGCGCCCTGCCGGAAATCTGGAGCTTGGGGCACCGCAACGTTCAGGGTGTCGCCGTTCAGCCGGAAACGGGCGCCATCTGGACCATCGAACACGGCACGCGCGGCGGCGACGAGGTCAATCTGGACAAGGCCGGCGCCAACTACGGCTGGCCGGATGCGGCCTACGGCGTCGAATATGCGGGCGGTCAGATCAACAGCGGCGCCACCCAGACCCCTGGCACCGAACAGCCGGTCTATTACTGGGATCCGGTGATCGCACCCGGCGGCGCGACCTTCTATCAGGGCGCCATGTTCCCCGGCTGGAACGGAAACCTGCTGGTCGCAGGCCTGAAAGAAAAACACATCGCGCGTCTGGTCATCCAGAATGACCGGGTGGTGGGCGAAGAGCGCCTGCTGACGGACCTGGGCGAACGCATCCGCGACGTGGCGGTGGGCGCCGACGGATCGGTCTGGGCCATCACCGATGAGCAGAACGGCAAGCTGGTCAGGCTGTCGGCGACGCAGTAGTCTTCGAGGGCCGGGGGGGCTATGCGGAGCGGTTGACGCTCCAAAGGGAGCAGCGAACCATGCGTATCCTCATCCTTTCCGCCGCCGTCGTCCTGCCGCTGCTTTCGGGCTGCGGCACGATGGGCGCGACCAATAGCTATCAGCAGGAGCTGAACGCCCTAGAAGCCGCCTGCACGCGCGACCGAGGCATTCTTACGCCGACCGGCGTTCAGACCGGCCGTCCCCAGACTGAATACGCCTGCAAGATCACCGGCGGCGCCACCCGCATTCCGCCGCGCTGACCGCGGGCGCTCGGCCGGCGTTCCCACGCCCTCATTCCGTCAGTCCGTCGAAGCAGTCGCCTCAAGCGGCCGCGATCACGCGGCTTATTACTTGACGTTGACGTAAACGTAGGGTTTTTGGCGTCTACGCTTGGAACCGCCCTGTCCGTCGTGCCGCGACCTGCCGCACGTTGAGGATGGGCCCAAAGATGGAGACGCACTTCCATGGCTGACGCCTATATCTACGACGCCGTCCGCACGCCGCGCGGCAAGGGCAAGAAGGACGGCTCGCTGCACGAGATCACCGGCCTCAGCCTGGCGACCCAGGTGCTGGAAGCCCTGCGCGACCGCAACGACCTGGACACGTCCAAGGTCGACGACGTCATCCTGGGCTGCGTCACCCCCGTGGGCGAACTCGGCGCCGACATCGCGCGCACGGCCGTGCTCTCGGCCGGCTGGTCGCAATATACGGCGGGCGTCCAGATCAACCGCTTCTGCGCCTCGGGTCTTGAAGCCGTGAACATGGCGACGGCCAAGGTGAAGTCCGGCGAGGCCGACTTCGCCGTCGGCGGCGGCGTCGAGGTCATGAGCCGCGTGCCCATGGGTTCGGACATGGGCGCCTGGCCGACCGATCCCTCCTCGGCCTTCCCGACCTATTTCGTGCCGCAGGGCGTCTCGGCGGACATGATTGCCACCAAATACGGCTTCAGCCGCGACGACGTGGACGCCTATTCGGTCGAGAGCCACAAGCGCGCCGCCAAGGCCTGGGCCGAGGGCCGGTTCAAGAACTCGGTGATCGGCGTCAAGGACCAGCTCGGACTGACCATCCTGGATCATGACGAGACGATCCGTCCGAACACGGACATGCAGGCGCTCGGCGGCCTGAACCCCTCCTTCGCCATGATGGGCGAAATGGCCTTCGACGGCGTGATCAACCAGCGCTACCCCGAGGTCGAACGCGTCAATCACGTCCACACGCCCGGCAACTCTTCCGGCATCGTCGATGGTTCGGCCGGCGTGCTGATCGGTTCGCTGGAAGCCGGCCAAGCCCTGGGCCTGAAGCCGCGCGCCAAGATCCTGGGCGGCGCCTCGATCGGCTCGGAGCCGTCGATCATGTTGACCGGCCCGGAATATGTGACCCGCAAACTGCTGGGCAAGCTGGGTATGACGCCCGACGACATCGACGTCTGGGAGCTGAACGAGGCCTTCGCCGCCGTCGTCCTGCGCTACATGCAGGCCCTGAATATCGACCACGCCAAGATGAATGTGAACGGCGGCGGCATCTCGATGGGCCACCCGCTCGGCGCCACCGGCGCCATGATCACCGGCATCGCGCTTGACGAGCTGGAGCGCTCGAACAAGTCCACCGCCCTGGTCACCCTGTGCATCGGCGGCGGCATGGGCACCGCCACCGTCATCGAACGCGTCTGATCCAGGAGCAAATGGATATGGAAAACTTCAAGATCGACGTCGACGCCGACGGCCTCGCCCTGATCACCTTCGACGTTCCGGGCCGTTCGATGAACACCCTGACGTCCTCCGTGATGAAGGAAATCCCCGAGCTGGTCGAACGCATCAAGACCGACGACGCCATCAAGGGCGCCGTCATCACCTCGGGCAAGGCCTCGGGCTTCTGCGCCGGCGCGGACCTGGGCGACATGGCCGGCGGCGTGCTGTCGGGCGGCGGCGACCTGCAAAAGGCGTTTGACGCCGGCTGGAAGCTGAACGGCGCCTTCCGTGCGCTGGAAACCTCGGGCAAGCCGATCGCAGCTGCGATCAACGGCCTGGCCTTGGGCGGCGGGCTGGAGTTCACCCTGGCGGCCCACTACCGCGTGGTCGAGAACGACAACAAGATCCAGCTGGGCCTACCCGAGATCAAGGTCGGTCTGTTCCCCGGCGGCGGCGGCACCCAGCGCCTGACGCGTCTGGTCGGCGTCCAGAACGCCATGATGGCGATGAGCGAGGGCAAGTCCTTCCGCCCGAACGATGCCAAGGGCGCCGGTATCGTCCATGAGGTGGTCGAAAAGGGCAAGTCGGTCGAGGCCGCCAAGGCCTGGATCAAGAACAAGGTCGAGTCGGGGGGCAAAGCCGTCCAGCCCTGGGACGAGAAGTCGTTCAAACTGCCTGGCGGCGGCCCCTATCACCCGGCCGGCATTCAGAACTTCATGGTCGGCAACGCCATGCTGCGCAAGCAGTCCTACGGCAACTATCCGGCCGTGGTGAACCTGATGAAGGCCGTTTACGAAGGCGCCCAGGTGCCGATGGACGCGGCCCTGCGCATCGAGACCCGCTACTTCATCAAGACCCTGATGACGCCGCAGGCCCAGGCCATGATCCGCTCGTTGTTCCTGTCCAAGCAGGAACTGGACAAGGGCGCCGTGCGCCCGGCCGGCGTGCCCAAGTCCGATCCGAAGAAGGTCACGGTCATCGGTGCCGGCATGATGGGCGCAGGCATCGCGTATGTGCAGGCGCTGGCCGGCATCGAAACCATCCTGATCGACCAGACCCAGGAAGCCGCCGACAAGGGCAAGGCCCACGTCGAGGAACTGCTGAAGAAGCGTCTGTCGCGCGGTCAGCTGACGCAGGAGAAGTACGACGCCCTGCTGGGTTCGGTCACGGCGACGACCGACTATGAGCTGATCAAGGGTTCGGACCTGGTCGTCGAGGCCGTGTTCGAGAATCGCGAGATCAAGGCCGATGTGACCAAGCGCGCCGAGGCGCAACTGGCCGAGGGCGCCGTCTTCGGCTCCAACACCTCGACCCTGCCGATCACCGGCCTGGCCGAGGCCTCGGTGCGGCCCGAGGACTTCATCGGCATCCACTTCTTCTCGCCCGTCGACAAGATGATGCTGGTCGAGATCATCCTGGGCGAACAGACGGGTCAGGCCGCCATCGCCAAGGCGCTGGACTATGTGCTGAAGATCAAGAAGACGCCGATCGTGGTCAACGACAGCCGCGGCTTCTACACCTCGCGCTGCTTCTCCACCTTCCTGATGGAGGGCATGGCGATGCTGGAAGAGGGCTACGGCCCCGCCCTGATCGACAATGTCGGCCGCATGACCGGCATGCCGCGCGGCCCGCTGGAGATGCACGACGACGTCGCCCTGGACCTGTCCTACAAGATCGCCAAACAGACGGCGCTGGATCTGGGCGACAAATATGTGCCGTCGGAAGGCGCAGACATCGTCGCCAAGATGGTCGAGGGCGGGCGTTTCGGTCGCAAGAACGGCAAGGGCTTCTACGATTACGATCAGAAGCCCAAGACGATCTGGAAGGGTCTGGGCGAACTGGCCCCCACCACCAAGGGCATCGACCAGCCGGAAGAGCCGACCGCCTTCGCCCAGATCGACGAACTGAAGACGCGCCTGCTGTATCGTCAGGCTGTCGAAGTGGCCCGCTGCTGGGAAGAAGGCGTCATCGACGATCCGCGCGAAGCGGACCTGGGCGCCATCCTAGGCTGGGGCTTCGCGCCCTGGACCGGCGGTCCGATCAGCATGATCGACGGCATCGGCCTGGCCAAGTTCGTCGAGACCGCCGACCGTCTGGCCGCGACGTATGGCGACCGCTTCAAGGTCCCGCAGTTGCTGCGCGACATGGCCGCCAAGAACGAGACCTTCTACGGCAAGTTCGCCCCGGAGAAGGCCGCCGCCTGATCGGTTGCGGACATCCACAGACAACGGAACGGGCGGCCTTCGGGTCGCCCGTTTTCGTTTAGCGTTTGACTTTCGCCATCCTCCGGCGCGCGAAGCGCGACCGGGGGACCCAGCGGCGCCGAAAGCGATATTTCCATCGCAGAATCTCGGGGCATCAGTCCGCGACAGCTTCGCGCTCATGCGCGCCGCTGGGTTACGGGTCTCCGCTACGCTTCGCCCGGAATGACGAAAGAAAGATCGGCACCGCTCACGAAACAAAAAGACCCGCCCGACACGAGGTCGAGCGGGTCGCTCCGCCGCCCTTCGCGGGGTCGGTGGCGGGTCGCTAGGGGCGACGGAGTAGCGGTGAAAAGACCGGACCGAGACCAGGGCACACTCTGACAGTCCGCCCAGCCTCGGAGGCTGGCGTCAGCCTTCCAGGTCTTGGCCTTCGTCCGGCTCGGGCGTGCCCAGCAGTTCGTCGGCGATCTTGTTGGTCGAGGCGCGCACGTTCTTTTCGATCGAGGCGGCGATGTCGGGGTTCTGTTTCAGGAACTCGCGCACATTCTCGCGGCCCTGACCGATGCGGGTGGAGTCATAGCTGAACCAGCTGCCCGACTTCTCGATGATGCCGGCCTTGACGCCCAGGTCGATGACCTCGCCCAGCTTGGAGATGCCCTCGCCGTACATGATGTCGAAGATGACCTCGCGGAACGGCGGGGCGACCTTGTTCTTGACCACCTTGACCCGGGTGGTGTTGCCGACCACCTCGTCGCGGTTCTTGATCGCGCCGGTGCGGCGGATGTCCAGGCGCACCGAGGCGTAGAATTTCAGCGCATTGCCGCCCGTCGTCGTCTCGGGCGAGCCGTACATGACGCCGATCTTGTGACGGATCTGGTTGATGAACAGGACGATGCATTTCGACTTAGAGATCGAGGCGGTCAGCTTGCGCAGCGCCTGGCTCATCAGGCGCGCCTGAAGGCCCGGCAGGCTGTCGCCCATCTCGCCCTCGATCTCGGCGCGCGGCGTCAGGGCTGCGACGGAGTCGACGACCACGATGTCCACGGCGCCCGACCGGACCAGCGTGTCCACGATCTCCAGCGCCTGCTCGCCGGTATCAGGCTGGGACACCAGTAGATCGTCCAGATTGACGCCCAGCTTCTGGGCGTAAACCGGGTCCAACGCATGTTCGGCGTCGACGAAGGCGGCGACCCCGCCCTTCTTCTGCACTTCGGCGACGGTGTGCAGGGCCAAAGTCGTCTTGCCCGAGGATTCCGGGCCGAAGACCTCGATCACCCGCCCGACCGGCAGGCCGCCGATGCCCAAGGCCATGTCCAGGCCCAGCGAACCGGTCGAGACGCTCTCGATCTCATTCACCTGCCCGGCCTTGCCGAGCTTCATCACCGAGCCCTTGCCGAAGGCGCGATCGATCTGCGCGATCGCCGCCTCCAGGGCGCGTTGCTTGTCGCCGTCGTCCTTGCCCACCAACTTGAGTGCCGCCTGTGAAGCCATTGCCTTCGTCTCCCTTGCCATGATTCCTGTCATTAAGCTTGGGAGAGACCCGCCTGGACCCGCCCCCGTTTCGTGAGGCCGACTATGTGCATGGTTTGTTCCGGTTCACAAGATGTTCTCATTGATCAAAACGAGAACAGCCAAAACCTACGACCGTTTTTGACGCAGACTAGAGCGGAAGACGAAGGCTGAAACTGGCGCCCTCGGGGTCGTACGTCATGACCGCCGAGCCGCGCAGCGAACGGTTGATGGTCGAATCGATCAGCACCGAACCGAAACCCTTGCGCTGAGGCGGCGATACCGCCGGCCCGCCGCTTTCGACCCAATCCAGCAGCAGATGGCCGTTCGCCACGGACCAGTCGACCCGCACACAGCCCGAAGCGGTCGACAGGGCGCCGTATTTGGCGGCGTTCACCGCCAGCTCGTGAAAGACCATCCCCATGCCCAACGTCTGCTGCGCGTTCAGATCGACGGCCGGACCGGTCAGGCGAACCTGTTCCTCGGCATAGGGGGCCAGTTCCTGAGCCAGCATGGCGCGCAGATCGACACGCTCCCAGTTCGCGGCCGTCAGCAGGTTCTGCGTGTTGGACAGGGCCACCAGCCGCGCCTCGAACAGGGCGGTGAAGGTGGCGACATCCGGCGTGCGCCGCGCCGTCTGGTGGGCGATGGACTGCACCGTGGCCAGGGTGTTCTTCACCCGGTGATTCAGTTCGTTGATCAGCAATCGCTGCAAGCGTTCGCTGTCGGCCAGGGCGGCGAAGGCCTCACGGCGATCGGTGATGTCGGTGATGACGCCCGACATCTTGATCGGCCGGCCCGAACGACTGCGGATCAGGCGCCCCCTCAGATGGATCCAGCGGCCCGAGGCCGGCAGACGCCATTCCTGATCATATTCGCCCTCCCCCGCCAGGGCGCGCTTCAGCGCCTGACGATGCAGCGGCAGATCCTCGGGCGACAGACGATCGCCGATCTCGGTGGCTCCCAGACGGCTGTCCGCGTCGATGGACAGGATTTCGCGCGCGCGGCCTGACATCATCGTCGTCTTCATCGGCAGGGTCGCTTCCCAGAAGCCGACGCCGCCTGCGTCCACGGCCGCCAGGACATTGGCGCGCTGATCCACGATCGAGGCGCCCAGCGCGAGAAACAGCAACGTCACCGCCCCGGTCGTCACCGCGACCGCCAGTACGACCGGCGACGCTCCGCCCTCCACCGGCCCTGCGTCGGCGATCGGAGTCAGGATCAGGGCCGCCATCCCGACATGGTGCATGGAGACGATGGCCAGACCCAGGATCACGGCGGCGACCGCGCGCCAGGCCAGGCTCCGCTCCTGGCGGGCCGCAATCAGGGCGGCATAGGCCGCGGCGACCGCAACCAGAACCGACAGGGCGACCAGCACGGGCTGATAGCTCAGGACGGCGTTCATCCGCATCGCCGCCATCCCGACATAATGCATGGCGACGATGGACCCGCCCATCAGCAGGGCCGCCGGCGCCAGTCGCAAGGGGCTGGCCTGCGCCGTCCCCGCCGTAAGGAAGGCCAAGGATGTGCCGGCCGTCGCCAGCAGGAAGGAGACCAGCGTCAGGCCGGGATCATAGAAGACGGGGCCTTCGGTCTCGAACCCCAGCATGGCGATGAAATGCATCGACCAGATGCTGACGCCCAGCGCCAGGGCCGCGACGCCCAGCCAACGCAACCGCGTCGCGCCGATCTGGTCGCGGGTGCGGTTGAACAGATCCAGAGCCGTCCACGCGCCCAGGATCGCTATCGCCAGCGACAGGACGGTGAACGGATTGACGTGAAGATGGTGCAAACGCGCCGAGGCCCCGAAAAACAGCAGCGGTATGCTTAGCCCGGTTTCTTCGCTCGGACGACTTCGAAACGCATCCGGATCAAGCGACCAACCTGGCCCCCACGGCGACCGCGACGGCCAGCGCCAGGCTGGCGGCGGCGAAGATCGGCAAGGCCCGCCCCGAGTGCGGCGCCAGCGGGCGGACCAACATCGCGATCATCAGGGCGATCGGCCCCACTGCGCCAGGCATGTCCATGCCGACGCCCAGGAAGACGCCGTGCCCCTGAACCAGCAACCACCCGCCGACCAGGGCTGTGGCGACGACGGCGGGCGCAAAGGACGCCCACGAGCCGAAGCGGGCCCCGATCACCGCCGTCGACGCGGCGGCCAGGGCGGCGATCAGGCTGGGCCACAGCAGCAGGAAGGCGGCTTCCGGCGCCGCCGCCTGCACCCCGCCGCCCAGGATCAGGACCAGGACGATCACCCCGAGCCAGCCGCCCCAGACGGCGTCTTCGCCCTGCGGCCTCGGCCGCACCAGACTGAGCGCCAGGGCGATCACCGTCGCCCCCAGGATCGGCAGGCTGAAACCGCCCAGCGCCGCTGCAAGTGTGAATGCGGCCAGTATCACTCCAGCTGCGCCCCATCGGCCCAGCAGGCGTCGCCCTGCGGTCAGCATCAGAACCAGGCCGAGCATGGCCAGGGCCACGGCGATTTCCAGAACCGGCAGGCGACGTAGCAAGGTGTAATAGAGGTCGGCCGAATCCACGCGACGGCCGATCGGCCCGGCCAGGACGCGCACCGCCTGTCCCACCACCACCGCGCTGGCCAACAACCACAGGCCATCCGCCGCGCCTCGCACGACCGGCATGGCTCTCAAGCCCGTCGCATGGCGCGCGCCCCAGGCGGCGAAGGCCGTCGCCAAGACTCCCACAATCAACAGCAGCCAGCCGATCGCCGGCGAATGCTGCACGACGAACAGGCCGAAGACGTCGGCATAGACCGCATTCTGCGTCGCCTGCGGCAGGGCAGGCGCCCGCAAAAGGTCATCGGCCATTTCCAACGCCTGGGAGCCGATATGCTGCACGCTGCCCTGATCCAGCGCCTGCGGGGTCGAGGACGGCGAATGGTACTGCGCCGGGCGGCCGATGAAGGCCAGGTTGATCCCCGCCAGCCTCCGATCCGCCGCCACGGTGAAGTCCGTGCCATTGGGCATCAGCCGATAGACGAAGATGGCCAGGGCGTTGCTGGACGGCCCGCCCGTCGCCCTCTGGGTCGCCTGAGCGTAGCGGGCGATGGTCTGAGCGTTGCCGGGTCCGGTCTCGAACATCATGGCGCGCCCGCCGCCGCCCCGCGCCTCCAGATTGATCACCGCCCCGATGTCGTCGCGCAGCGGATGTTCGCTGAAGAAGGCCCGCGCCCCGTCCAGATTCAGCTCCTCGGCGTCGGTGAACAGGACCACCAGCGTGCGCTCGGCCCCGCCCCGCGCCTTGATCGCGCGCACGGCCTCCAGAATGGCGGCCACCCCGGAGGTGTCGTCGGCGGCGCCGGGCGAGGTCGGCGAGGTGTCGTAATGCGCCATAATGGCCACGGCAGGCAGGGCCGGATTCCGTCCCGGCAGGACGCCGATGACATTGACGGCCTGGACGCCGCCCGCATTTCCACCCTCCCGCTCAAGCCGCGCGACGGCGGCGGGCGACAGGGCGCCGGTCTGCAGGCTGGGCTGAAGCCCCAGCGCCGTCAGCCTCTGGATCAGATAGGTCTGAACCTGCCGATGCTCGACCGAGCCGACCGGATGCGGCGCTCGTGCGATCCGATTCACGTCCATCATGGCGCGCGCGGCCGAGAACTGGACTGCAGGTGTCGAGGCGGGCAGGGGTTTGGGCGTCTGAGCGGTCAGCACCGCCAGGCCGAGAGCCGCCGAAAGGGACGCCAGAAACATCATCCAACGCATATCCAATCCCCCGATCGCTCCGCCCCCCAATCAGGCCCGAACCACGGCTTTGCGCAAGGTGTCCGATCAGCGTCGCACGACGTTTCGGGCCGTCAAATTGCCCGTGGCGCCGTCGCCGTCGTCCGCGCTGGACCCGAACGGCCACCCCCGGTCGTCGCCGCAATAGCGTCGTCCGCCCTCGCGCGACCCGATCACCACAGCGCGCGGCCTCAGCCAGCCTGCGCCGGTGAGCAGATTGTCCGTAATCTGATTATAGGACGGCGTCTGGTGGCGGATCACGCCGTCCTCTCCGCAGTTGCGGTACAGAAACACCCCGCCCTTGCCGTGCAACGCCAGCCGGTTGCCGACGATGCGGTTGGCGCCCGACCCGTCCACCGCGATCTGCTCGCGCCCGGTGCGAATATCGAATTCGTTGTCCTGGATCAGCGCGCCAGCGCTCTCAGCGTCCAGATAGACGGCGGTCGAGGTCGAGCGCCCCACAAAACGGGACCGCGTCACCGTGGTGCGCGTCACTCCCGGTCCGACATAGAGGGGAATGGTCCCCACGCCCTCGAACCGGACCCGGTCCAGGGTGACGCGGATCGGCGCAGCGGACTGGGCCGCTTGCGTGTGTCCGGCGGTGCGTGACGAGGCCAGTAGGTCGCGCATCGATCCGCCCGCCCCCATGCCCCAGATCCGCACATTGCCGACGACGGTGCAGTTTCGGATCGTCACATCGACCGGCCGCGACCACCGATCGCCCTCGCGGCGGGACCAGACGGCGACGGTCGGGGCGGCGGTCGTCGCCGGGCCCGGCGCGCGGATGGTCCCGCCGCCGCAATCCAGTGACGCGCCTGAACCTTCCGCGCCCTCGATCAGCACGCGGCGGCGAATATCGACGCCCGACAGGTCGGCTTGGCACGTCAGGCGATACGGCTGCGTCGACAGCGCCGTCAGCGCCGCCACCTCTTGCGCCGTACAGGCCCGGTCGGCCGGCGCCTGAAAGGTCAGCAAGGCCAGAGCCAGCGCCGCCGTCATCAGGGCAGAGGAATCGCCAAGGCCGCGCGCTCGGCCGCGCAGCCGGGATTGGTCAGGCCGCTGCGACGCGCAGCCGCCAGCTCGCCCCTCGCCGCCGCCATGTCCGCCTGGAAGGCCGGGGTGGCGACGGCCCTGGCCGCGACATCTCGCCCGATCTGTTCGCCGACCGCGACATCGGTCGGATAATGCATGGCGCAGACCAGGCGGCTGACCCCGATCTCGTGGCCGATCCGGCGCACGGCCTCGGCCCGGTCCGGCTCCAGCGCCGCAAAGGCCTCTCCATAGGCCATTGTGACCGCCGCGCTGCCGGACGGATAGGAGGCGCTGCGTCGCGCCGACGGCGTCAGGGTCTGGCAGGCGCGACGATCGAGATCGTCGCCGACCGGCCGCAGCCGCGCCTGACGCGCCTTGACGCGTTCGGCCGCACTGTTCGCATCGTGGAAGATCCGCGCCATCACCCGGTCCAGCGCCGGCGTCTCGGCCGACCCCAGCCGGACACCCAAGGCGCAGTCGAAATGTTGCAGGGCCAAGGGCGGGCGCAGCTCGGCATGGGCGGTCGCCAGCAGCCATCTGTCGCCGTCTTCCAGCGCCACAAACCGCGCCGACGCCGACTTGTCCGCCAGGTCCACGACAGACCCAGGGGCTGGGGCTGGCGGGACCGCATCGGTCAGTTGGGCGATCGCTTCATCGCTCAGGAAGCCCGCCGTCGGCATCGCGCCGTCCGGCTTGGGCGCGCCGGCGCACCCACCGGCCAGCAGGATGGCCGTCGCCGCACCCAGGGCGGCGACCCGCCTCACTGACCGGCGCTCCAGCCCAGCTGGACCGAGGTCTGGCCGGTCTCGGTTGGTGTGGCGACGACCTGCAGCGAGGCGCCGTTCCCCGCGTCCGCGGCCGCGCCGTAGGCGCGCGTGTCACCCTGGTTCATTCCGGCGACGGACCGCAAGCCTGCCTTTTCGGCGCGCTCGCGATAGAAGGCGACGACATCGTCCGGCGAGGCGCTGGTGGTGAAGGTGATCAGGCCGCCCGGCCCAGCCTCGCCGCCGGCCGCCAGCGGCTGTCCGTCCACCTGCGCGCCGGGATACACGACCGCAAAGGACGGCGCGCCGTCGGCGGCGGCAGGCGCGGACGTTCCTGAAACGGCGGGCGCTTCGGTTGCTGGCGGCATCGCGTCAGCGACGGCCGGCGCCGACGCTTCAGGCGCAGCCTTGGCCTCGACCGGTTGGGCCGAGCGATCACATCCTGCTAGGCAAAACAGAACCACGACGGCGGGGGCCGCCAAGCGAAGCGTCATCGAGAGATCGTCCTTGGACCGAGAAGGTCAGAGCGCCACCGTGGCGCATGGTTGCGGCGGCGACAAGGCGCCCGCTCAGCCGGCGGCGTCGTCTCGACCTGCCGAGCCTTCCTTCGCCAGTCGGTCGTTGATCTCGGCGGAGTCGGGATCGTCGTCCGAACCGCTTGCCGATCCGCCGCGCAGCGAGCCTGCCCGCGTGTCCGATCCCGAATCGCTGCCGTCCAGGGCGTCGATCAGCGTATCCGCCTTGTGACCCAGGTCCGGCTTTTCGCCCATGTCGGCCGCCTCGCGGGCGTCGTCGCAATCCGCTTCGGGCGTGGTGGGATTGGTGTCGGTCATGACGCAGTCTCCGTTCGTCGAGATGAGTTTAAAGCGCCTGATCCGGTTGCGGTTCCAGACCCTCGCCCTTGAACCCCGAGGGACAGACCCGATCTAGGCGTCATGATCCCGTTTTCAGTTCTCGACCTCTCTCCCATCGTCGAAGGCGGCGACGCCCGACGCGGCCTAGATGAAACCCTAACCCTGGCCCAGGCCGCCGATCGGCTCGGCTATGAGCGGTTTTGGCTGGCCGAACATCACAACATGCCCGGCATCGCCAGCGCCGCGACCGCCATCGTCATCGGCCATGTCGCGGCGGGGACCGAGCGCATTCGCGTCGGCTCCGGCGGCGTCATGCTTCCCAACCATGCGCCCCTCGTCGTCGCCGAACAGTTCGGCACGCTGGAGACCCTGTTCCCCGGCCGGATCGATCTCGGCCTGGGCCGCGCGCCCGGCACGGACGGCGCCACCGCCCGCGCGCTGCGGCGCTATTTCGAAGGCGCAGACCAGTTCCCGCGCGATGTGGTCGAGCTGATCCAGTGGTTCGAGCCGGCATCTGAAAACCAGCCCGTCCGCGCCGTCCCGGGCGCCGGCCTGCGCGTGCCGATCTGGCTTCTGGGCTCCAGCCTGTTCAGCGCCCAGCTCGCGGGCCAGCTCGGCCTGCCCTATGCCTTCGCCAGCCATTTCGCGCCCGAACTGCTGCTGGAAGCCTTGGCTCTGTACCGCCGCGAGTTCGTCCCCTCGGACCGCCTGGCCAAGCCCCACGCCATGGCCGCGATCAACGTCTTCGCCGCCGACACGGACGCCGAGGGCGTGCGCCTGTCCACGTCGATGCAGCAAAGCTTCGCCCGCCTCTCGACCGGCAAGCCGGGCAAGCTGCCGCCGCCCGTCGATGACATCACCACGATCCTGACGCCGCAGCAGATCGCCGGCGCCAAGGGCCGGTTGCTCTATTCCGCCATCGGCGGCCCGGAGACCGTCAAGCGCCAATTGACCGACTTCATCGCCCTGACCGGCGTGGACGAGCTTATGGTAACCGGCATGATGTTCGACAACACCGCCCGCATCCGCAGCCTTGAGATCGTGGCCGAGGTTCGTGATCAGATGGCGACGAAGCAGGCAGCCTAAAGGCCCTGCAAAAAATCCAGCAGCAGGCGGTTGATCTCGTCCGACCGTTCTTGCTGGACCCAGTGGCCCGCGCCCGGCACTACGACCGAACGGATCAGGTTCGGCGCCCAGTCCTTCAGGCCTGCCTCATGCCCGCCGGCGTAGTGGCGGACCGGGTCGTCCTCGCCGACGATGAACAGGGCGGGCGGGGTGATCTTCTGGTCCTGCACAAAGGCCGTCAGCGACCAGTTCAGGTCCATCGCCCGATACCAGTTCAGGGGTCCTTCGAACCCGCCGGCTGAGAAGGACTGCACATATTCGTCGAAATGCGCCTCGCTCATCCATGGCGGCAGGGTCGCATCGTCGGCGATGGTGTCCAGCAGCGCCACGCCTTCGGGCATGAACCCGGTCGATCTGCGCTCGGCGGGCGTCGCGCCGTCATAGGCGTAGAACAGTTTCCTCAGCGCCATCGCCGGATCGGCGTCTAGCGCGCGGTGCGCGTCCGGCGCCTGGAACCGGCTGATATAGAGGTCGCCCAGCCCGGCCCGTTTCGAGATGGCGGCCATGGCGGCGGTGGGCGGTCCCTTGGGGCGGCGCGGCTGGAACGGCACCGACAGGCCCGCCACCGCCTTAAACAGATGTGGCCGCAAAAGGGCGCAATGCCAGGCCACCGGCGCGCCCCAGTCATGCCCGACGACAATACAGGACGCCTTGCCTAGCGTGCGGACCAGATCGACCATGTCCCCGACCAGATGCAGGATGGAATAGGCCTCCAACGCCGACGGCTTGTCCGTCCCGCCATAGCCCCGCAGGTCTGGTGCGACGACGTGATAGCCCGCCTGCGAGATCGCCTCGACCTGAGCGCGCCAGCTGATCCCCAGTTCGGGGAAGCCGTGGATCAGCAGGACCAGCGGCGCGTTGTCATCCTCGAACCCGGCCTCCAGAACCTGTTGGACCAGACCGTCGGTCTTGATATGCCGGGTTCGCATTGCTTCCTCCGACGGCGTCTTCGCCGCTCATTATCGTCAGGACGGATATGACCCGCCTCGTCACCTTTGCGGACGGTACGACCGTTCCCGCCCTCGGCCAAGGCACCTGGGAGCTGGGCGACGACCCGGCCTGGCGCGATGAGGAGCAGCAGGCTCTGGCGCGCGGCATCGACCTGGGCATGACCCTGATCGACACGGCCGAACTCTACGGCGACGGCCGGTCGGAGCGGCTGGTGGGCGAAGTCATCGCCGGGCGGCGCGACGAGGTCTTTTTGGTCTCCAAGGTCCGGCCCGAGAATGCGTCCGAGATGAAGATGATGCTGGCCTGCGAGAAGTCGCTGGAACGGCTCGGCGTCGAGCGGCTGGACCTGTACCTGCTGCACTGGGAAGGCAACGTCCCGCTGGAGGAGACCGTCGAAGCGTTCCGCGACCTGGTGGACGAAGGGATGATCGCCCGCTGGGGCGTGTCCAACCTGGATCTGCGCGCCATGGAGCAGTTGATGGAGATCGAGGGGGGCGAGGACTGCGCCGCCAACCAGCTGCTCTATAATCTCGCCTCGCGCGGGGTGGAGTTCGACCTCTTCCCGTGGATGCAGGCGCGCGACATGCCGATGATGGCTTATTCGCCGCTTGGGCGGGGCGAACTGCTGGAACAGCCCCTGATCCGCGACATCGCCAATCGCCATTCCGCCAGCCCGGCCCAGGTGGCGCTGGCCGCCGTCCTGCGCCACGACGGCGTCATCGCCATCCCCAAGGCCAGTTCTATCGAACACGTCGAGGCCAACGCCGACGCCCTGGAGATTCAGTTCGACTTGGAGGATCTGGAACGGCTGGATGCGGCCTTCCCGCCCCCGAAACACGCCGTGCCGCTGGATATCATCTAGCTTCCGGCGGCGATCGCCAGCCTGCGCGCCCGCTCATCGTCTGTATACGGAACAACCGGCCCGCGCCCCCAGACCGGATCGGGCCACAGACCGTCGTCGTGGCGGCGGCCGACCACATGGACATGCAGCTGCGCCGTCACATTGCCGATGGCGCCGACGTTCAGCTTTTCGACCGCACCCAGCCGGCGAACCAGCGCTCCGGCCCGCACGGTCTCCTCCATCAACATGGATCGCTGCTCGACACTGAGGTCTTCCAGCTCCACCGCCCCCTCGATGCGCGGGATCAGGATCAGCCACGGAAAGCGGGCGTCGTCCTGAAGCCGCACATGGCACAACGGCCATTCGGCGGCGGCGACCGATCCTGCCTCGAAGGCGGGAGCGACCTCGAACCCCATCAGTTCAGTCCGTAGATGACGCAGGCGCTGTCGGTCATCACCTGCAACGGTGGTTGGAGCGCCAGCCGCGCCGCCTCGATCTGGGCCTCGCTCGGCGCTCCACCTCCGGGCGGCGGAGGAGGAGGAGGAGGCGGGGGCGGCGGCGGTTGAGGTGCATAGGCCATGCGCGAACCCGTCACCACGATGTCGTCCACCGTCGTCTCGTGCCCGCTCCCCGTGGCGTACGAAGGCCAGCCCGCCAGCACATCCGTCTGACAGACCCGCCCCGACGGATCGATGATCTTGACCCGCCCGAGGGTCGCGCCCGCATTGGTCGCCGCCGCCTCCGCCCGGCGGCGCGCATCCTTCATCGCCTCGGCCTGCAGATTGGCCTTCCAGCTGTTCTCCGGCTCCAGGTTGAAGTTCACCTGTCCGATCGAGGTCGGACGCGAGGCCACGATGGTCGCATAGACCCGCTCGATCAGGCGCACGTCGCGCACCGTCACATTGACCGAAGCGTCGGCCTGATAGCGGGCCACGCGGTCAGCGCGGGTATTGTCGCGCATCACCCCGTTTTCGTCGCGGTACTGGTCATAGAGCGGGCGCGTGGTGACGCTGGTCTCGACCCGCACCTTCTCGGCGCCATAGGCCGACAAGGCCTGGCTCAGCGCCCGCACCTGATCGGCGGCGGCGCGCGAGGCCTCGGCGACGCTGCGGTCCACCGACTGGAAGCTGGCCGAAACGAAGGCGCGGTTGGCCTGAATCTCGACCCGAACCTGACCGACCGAGGCGATGACCGGATCACGCATCCACCAGGGCGCGGGGATATAGCGGTCTCCAATGGTCGCGGGCGGCGTCTGGGCCAGCACAGGCGTGGCGACCGAGGTCAGCAGCAGGGCGAAAGCGAATGAACGGCGCATCGAAATCCTCCGGTTGTCGCCGGACCTTCGCAAGCCTGACCAAGGCCGTAAAGCGAGGTTCTTGCGACAGCCGCGCGAGGGGTCTAGACCGCCCGCACGATTAATCCCCTTTCGCACACGCAATAAACGGAGACATCCATGGCTCGCGCGAAGATCGCCCTTATCGGCGCCGGCATGATCGGCGGAACCCTGGCCCACGTGGCCGCGCGCGAAGCCCTGGGCGACGTGATCCTGTTCGACATCGCCGAAGGCACCCCGCAGGGCAAGGCGCTGGACATCGCCGAGGCCTCGGCCGTCTTCGGCCAGGACGTGGCCCTGAAGGGCGCCAACGACTATGCCGACATCGCGGGCGCCGACGTCTGCATCGTCACCGCCGGCGTGCCGCGCAAGCCGGGCATGAGCCGCGATGACCTGATCGGCATCAACCTGAAGGTCATGAAGGCCGTCGGCGAAGGCATCAAGGCCCACGCCCCCAACGCCTTCGTCATCTGCATCACCAACCCGCTCGACGCCATGGTCTGGGCCCTGCAGAAGTTCTCAGGCCTGCCGAAGGAGAAGGTCGTCGGCATGGCCGGCGTGCTGGACTCGGCCCGCTTCGCCTACTTCCTGGCTGAAAAGACCGGCGTGTCGGTGCAGGACATCCACGCCTGGACCCTGGGCGGTCACGGCGACGACATGGTGCCGATGGTGCGCCACTCGACCGTCGGCGGCCTGCCCCTGCCGGACGCCGTCGCCGCCGGCTTCCTGTCGCAGGACGAACTGGACGCCATCGTCGAGCGCACCCGCAAGGGCGGCGGCGAGATCGTGGCCCTGCTGAAGACCGGCTCGGCCTTCTACGCACCGGCGGAATCCGCCATCGCCATGGCCAAGTCCTATCTGCTGGACCAGAAGCGCGTCCTGCCCTGCGCCGTCTGGCTGTCGGGCGAATACGGTCTGTCGGACCTCTACGTCGGCGTTCCTGCCCTGATCGGCGCCGGCGGCGTCGAGAAGATCGTCGAGTTCACCACCAACGACGAAGAAAAGGCGATGTTCGAAAAGTCCGTCGCCTCGGTCCAGGGCCTGCTGCAAGCCTGCAAGGACATCGACTCCTCGCTGGCTTAAGCCGCGCGACCATCGAATGACGAAGGGCCTGCGGAGCGATCCGCAGGCCCTTTTTCTTTTCCCTTCTCCCGTTGGGGGAGGCAGCTCATCGCGGCGCGACGTAGCCCATGCCTGCCGCAAACTTGGGCAGCAGTTGCAGCCAGACCGTCAGCGGGTCCGCCAGTTGCGTCACGCCTTCGCCCGACAGCACGATGACATCGTACTGCACCGTCGCCGTCGGCGTTTCGGCGGCGGTGTGGAAGGCTTTCAGATAGCGGTTGTCGCGGTTCCAGGCGTTGACCGCATCCAGCGTCGCCCCGGCGCCCGGTACAACGGCGCTGAACTGAACCTCGCCGCAGCCCGACGCCTCGCAGCCATAGAAAAAGACCGCCCAGGTCAGGCCCGCATTGGTCACGGTGAAGAAGGTCAGGCCGTTCTCGGTCTGCACAGGCCCGACCCGCCCGCCCAGCCCGGTGATCCACGTCGCGACCTCGGCCGGCGTCAGCCCGCGACTGGCCGCAGCCGGCGCCGTCTGGGCGAACGCTCCTCCCGCCGTCAGCGGCGATAAGGTCAAAGCAAGGGCGGCGGCGAGGGCGAGGCGGCGCATGAAGACACTCCGAAGGTCAGTCGATACCCTAGCCGTCAGTCGCGGACGTGCGCCAGCCAGTCCTTGCTCTGCATTTCGTTGAAGCGCGACACGGTGCGCTCGAACTCGAACGCCCCCACCCCTTCGGTATAGAGGGCCTCGGGCTTGGCCGCCGCCAGTACGATAAGCTTGGTCTTGGCCTCATAGAGGGCGTCCACCAGGGTCACCAGACGCCGCGCCTCGTGATGGTTGGCCGAACTCAAGATCGGCACATCCTCCAGGAACAGGGTGTGGAACCGCTGGGCGATGGCCAGATAGTCCTGCGGCCCCAGCGGCTTGGCGCACAGGTCATTAAACGTCGCCCGCGCCATCGACCCGACGGTGCGCTGCACCACCACATCGCGGCCCAACACGCTCAGGTGCGCCGGCTCTTCTGGTTCGCCCCCCTTCAGCTCGCGCCATAACGCCTCGAACGCCGCGCGGTCGTCCGGCGTGTGCCAGACCTGGGCCGAGGTCATCCGGTCCAGCCGCCAGTCCCGCGCCCCGGCCGTCTCCACAACCACGCAGCGCTCGCGGATGATGTCGATGAAGGGCAGGAAGAGCTGGCGGTTGATGCCGTTCTTGTAGAGCTCCTCCGGCGCGCGGTTCGAGGTGATGGCCAGCACCACCCGATCCTCGAACAGGGCTTCGAACAACCGGCCCAGGATCATCGCGTCGGCGATGTCGGTGACCTGCAGTTCGTCGAAACACAGCAGCCGGGCTTCCGACGCGATCAGCTTGGCGATCGGCGGGATGGGGTCGTCGCCCTTATGGGTTCCGAACACGGCCTTGCGGGTCTTCGCATCCCCCTCGCGCCACTGTTTCACCAGATCGTGGATACGGGCCATGAAGGCGTGGAAGTGCGCGCGCGTCTTTCGCGGCTCGGGCGTCGCCGAATAGAACAGGTCCATCAGCATCGACTTGCCGCGTCCGGGCGGGCCGTAGAGATAGACGCCCCGCACCTCCGGCGCCTTGCCGAACAGGCCGCGTTTGGCCAGATCGACCTCCAGCCGCTCCAGCGCCGTGATCACGCTTTCCTGCGCCGGATCGGGCGTCAGTACGCCCTCTTCCACGCGGATGTCGTAGGCGTTGCGAATACGGGAGGTCATGGGAGCGGTGCTTAACGCTCCCTCCAGCGAAAAGCGATTGCTTCACGGCCCTGAACGCCTATTTGCAAGGCCATCACTACAATGCGCTCAAGCAGCGAGGCCCCGTGGGCCGAGCGGTAGCGCGTCCGAAGGACAAGAAGAAATGGGTTATCGCGTCGCCATCGTCGGGGCCACGGGCAATGTGGGCCGCGAAATGCTGAACATCCTCGAGGAACTGGAATTCCCCGTCGATGAAATCCACGCCATCGCCTCGCGCAAGTCCAAGGGCGTCGAGGTCTCCTTCGGCGACAAGACCATCAAATGCCAGGACATCGAGCAGTTCGATTTCTCCAAGGTCGACATCGTCCTGATGTCCGCCGGCGGCGCGGTGTCCAAGGAATGGTCCGAGAAGATCGGCAAGGCCGGTCCCATCGTGATCGACAACTCCTCGGCCTTCCGCAAGGACGCCGACGTGCCGCTGATCGTGCCCGAGGTGAACCCGGACGCCATCAAGGACGCGACCAAGAAGAACATCATCGCCAACCCCAATTGCTCGACCATCCAGCTGGTGACGGCGCTGAAGCCGCTGCACGATGCGGCCAAGATCAAGCGGGTCGTGGTCTCGACCTATCAGTCGGTGTCCGGCGCCGGCAAGGAAGGCATGGACGAGCTCTGGAATCAGACCAAGGCCATCTACGGCCTGGGGGACGCCACGCCCAAGAAGTTCCCCAAACAGATCGCCTTCAACGTCATCCCCTTCATCGGCGCCTTTCTCGAGGACGGCTCGACCGACGAGGAGAAGAAGATGTCGGACGAGACGCACAAGATGCTGGACCCCGACATCCAGGTCACCGTCACCTGCGTGCGCGTGCCCGTCTTCGTGGGCCACTCCGAGGCCGTCAACGTCCAGTTCAACCGCCCCATCGCCCCCGACGAGGCCCGCGCCATCCTGCGCGAGGCGCCCGGCGTGCTGGTCATCGATAAGCAGGAGCACGACGGCTATATCACCCCCGTCGACGCGGCCAGCGAACACGCCGTCTATGTCAGCCGCATCCGCAAGGACCCGACCGTCGAGAACGGCCTGAACCTTTGGGTCGTGTCCGACAACCTGCGCAAGGGCGCCGCCCTGAACGCCGTCCAGATCGCCCAGCTGCTGGACGAGACGGGCGTGATCAAGTCGTCGTCGGGATATCGTTCGATCACGGTCTGATCCTCACTTTCGTCATCCTCGGGCTTGCCCCGAGGACCGGATGTTCCGCCGCTGGTGCGAACGAGCGACGCATAGACGCCCGCCGCGCCCGATCCTCGGGTCAAGCCCGAGGATGACGGCAAGGGGGTGAAAGGAATACGCGCCATGAGCGCCACCCCCTCTCCCAACGACCCCCGCGCCGTCGGCACGGCCATCGCCTGCTACACCCTGTGGGGGTTGCTGCCGCTGCTGTTCATGGCGATGGCCGCGCACGGCTTCGGCGCGCCCGAAATCCTGGCGCACCGGGCGGTCTGGTCGGTCTTCGTGGCGGGCCTGGTGCTGCTGCTGGCCGGGCAATGGGGCGAAGCGCGCACGGTGCTGGCCACGCCGCGCACCCTGGCCTGGCTGGCGCTGTCCGCGCTGCTGATCGGCACCAACTGGAGCCTCTACGTCTTCGCCACCACCCATCATGCGACGCTGGAGGCCAGCCTCGGCTACTATATCAATCCCCTGCTCAACATGGCGGCCGGCGCCGTGCTGTTCCGCGAGAAGATCGACCGCTGGAGCGCGCTGGCCATCGGTCTGGCCGCGATCGGGGTCGTGATCCAGACCATCGCCCTGGGCCATGTGCCGATCATCGGCCTGACCCTGGCCGTCACCTTCTGCGCCTATGCGGTGATCCGTAAGCGCGTGCCCGCCTCGGCCCAGACCGGGCTGTTCGTGGAATGTCTGGTGCTGCTGCCCATCGGCGCGGTCTTCCTGGCCTGGCTGACCACCCACGGTCAGGCGGTCGGGTTCGCCTCGCCCTCCGGCCTGATCTGGGCGCTGGTGAACGGCCCGGCGACCGTGATCCCATTGACGCTGTTCGCCTGGTCGGCGCGGCGTCTGCCCCTGTCCACGGTCGGTTTCATCCAGTTCCTGGCCCCGACGCTGCAGTTCGCCTGCGGCGTCGCGACCGGCGAGCCGTTGACCGTGCTGCGGATCGTCTCCTTCGTCTTCATCTGGGCCGGCGCCGGCGTCTTCGCCCTGGCCGCCTTCAATCGCAGCCGCGCCGCACGCGAGGCGTTGAAGACCACGGCGGAACCGGCGTAGCCTTCGCCCACACGGAGGCGAGGCCATGACGACCGCCCAACCGGGCCCATGCGAACGCGGACAGGTCCATGCCGCCGCCGAACCGGCCCATCCGCTGTCGGCGGCGCGCAAACGCTGGGTGCTGGCCGCGACGGTGCTGGGCTCCAGCCTGACCTTCATCGACGGCTCGGCGCTGGGCGTCGCCCTGCCCGCCGTGCAGCGGGATCTGGCGGCCGGCACGGCGGCGGTGCAGTGGGTGTCGAACGCCTATCTGCTGACCCTGGGCGCCCTCGTTCTGATCGGCGGCGCGGCCGGCGATCGGTTCGGCCGCCGGAGAGTCTTTCTGATCGGGGTCGCGATCTTCGCCCTGGCCTCTATCGGCTGCGCCCTGGCGCCCACCGTCCAGGCCCTGGTCGCCGGCCGAGCGATCCAGGGGATCGGCGCGGCCCTGCTGACGCCCGGCGCCCTGGCGGTGATCGGCGCGACCTTCCCGCCCGAGGAGCGGGGCAAGGCCTTTGGAACCTGGGCCGGGTTCGGGGCCCTGACCGGCATGGTCGGGCCGCTGATCGGGGGATGGCTGGCCGACGCCGCCGACTGGCGCGCCATCTTCTGGATCAATGTCCCGCTGGCGATCCTGACCGCCGTCGTGACCCTGGCCGCCACGCCCGAGAGCCGCGATCCCGACGCGCGCGGTCTGGACGGTCTGGGCGCGGTTCTGGCCGTCGCCGGACTGGGCGCCCTGACCTGGGTCGTGACCGCCGCGCCCGATCTGGGGTTCGCATCGCCCGTGATCCTGGCCGGACTGGCCGTGGGCGCGGCGCTGCTGGCCGCCTTCGTCTGGGCCGAGGCGCGCCAGAGCCACCCGATGATGCCGCTGGGCCTGTTTTCGTCCTCGGTGTTCAGCGGAATCAATCTGCTGACCCTGCTGCTCTATTTCGCCCTAGGCGGGGCGATGTTCTTCCTGCCCTTCGATCTGATCCGGGTTCATGGCTGGAGCGCGACCGAGGCCGGCGCCGCCATGCTGCCCTTCGCCGCCGTCATGGGCCTGTTTTCCGGCCTCGCTGGACGGGTCGCCGATCGGTTCGGCGCCCGTCTGTCGCTCAGCGTCGGGCCGGCCCTGACCGGGATCGGACTGGCGCTCCTCGCCGTGCCTGCGCCGGGCGCGGGCTATGTCGACGGACCGCTGGCGGGCATGACGGTGCTGGCGATCGGCATGACCCTGGCGGTCGGCCCTCTGACGGCGACGGTCATGGGGGCGGTCAAGGCGGGCCACACCGGCGTGGCCTCGGGCGTCAACAATGCGGTGGCGCGCGTGGCCAGCCTTCTGGCCGTCGCCCTACTGGGCCTGGTGCTGTCTGCGGTCTTCGCTGGGGTCGCCAACCTGCCTGACGCGCGCGCCCAGCTGGCCCAGGTCATGTCGGGCGGCGAAATCACACCCGTCGCCCGCGACGCCTTCCATGCAGCGTTCCGGGCCGTGATCCTAACGTGCGCCGGCTGCGCGGGCTTGGCCGGCCTGATCGGTCTATTGACCGCGCCCGGCCCGGTTCAGAAGGCGGCGTAAAGCGCGTCCAGCAAACGCTTGGGGCGGGGGTCGCCGATCAGGTGCGGCGACTGGCGCGTCATCACATAGGCCGCCGACAGCTTCCGCGACGGATCGGCCATGGCCATCGACCCGCCCCAGCCGTAATGGCCAAAGGCGTCGTTCGGCCCGAAGACCTTCAGCCCGTCATTGCGCATCAGCCCGGCCGCCCAGCTGATCGTATAGGGCAGCACCCTGTCCGGCCCGTGGATGCGCTCGCGCGTCAGCTGGTCCAGCGTTCCCGCCGACAGCACCGACCGCCCGTCCAGCGCGCCGCCATTGGCGACCACGCCCAGCATCTTCGCCAGCCCCAGCGCCGTGCCGTGCAGATTGGCCGACGGAATCTCCATCTCGCGCCAGGCCGCCGAACCGCGCCCGCCCGGCGCCGACCCGCGATCCAGGAAGGCCGCCTGTTTGATCGGATCGATGGTCCCCAGGCTGGGCGCCGCCGTGGGTTTGCGCATCTGCGCCACCCGTCCATGCTCGCTTTGCGGCAGGCCGATCCACAGGTCCAGCCCCGCGAAGTCCTGGCGCAGCGCCTGGCCCATCGTCCGCCCCGTCGCGCGGCGATAGATCTCATTGGCCAGATAGCCGACGGTGATCGGGTGATAGCCCGAGCCTGAACCCGGCGCCCACATCGGCGCCTGGGCCGTCAGACGCGACAGAACCGCGGACACATCGAACCAGATCGTCGGATCGACCGCCTCTGAAAAGCCCGGCAGCCCCGACTGGTGGCTCATCAACTGGGCGACGGTGACCTCCGCCTTGCCCGCCGCGCCGAACTCGGGCCACAGCGAGGCGACCGGCTGGTCATAGTCGATCTGCCCGGCCTCGACCGCGCTCGCCATCAGGATGGCCATCACCGCCTTCCCGGTCGAAAACACCGAGGTCAGGGTGGTGTCGGTGAACGGCGTCGTCCTGGCCGTATCCGCATGGCCCGCCCACAGATCGACGACCGTTTCGCCCTCGACCAGCACGCTGAACCGCGCCGCCTGCTCATTCAGCCCCTCGGGCGCGGCGGCGAAGTTGGCGGCGAACGCCTCGCGCACGGCCTCAAAACCGGGTGCGCAGACGCCGTGGATGTCGATGAGATCGGTCATGGGCCGGTCCTAGCGCGCCCGCCGCCCACGAAAAAGGCCTCCCGCCGAAACGGGAGGCCTCAAATCTTTCGATCCGTCGACAGGATCAGGCGGCGACGACCTCAGTGGCCTGTTCGGCCAGGATGGTCAGGCCTTCGCCGTTCACGTCGGCGAAGCCGCCGTGGACGTCGTACTGGGTCTTTGAGCCGTTGTTATAGACGGTCACCAGACCCTCACGCAGGGCGGTCATGAAGGGCGCGTGGTCCGGCAAAACGCCGAAGTCGCCCTCGACGCCCGGTGCATCGACCTGGTCCACGAGGCCCGAAAAGACCTCGCGTTCCGGCGAGACGAGGGAGAAGTTCAGCTTGCCGGCCATGATCAGGCTTCCGACGCCATCTTCTCGGCCTTGGCGACGGCCTCTTCGATGGAGCCGACCATGTAGAAGGCGGCTTCCGGCAGGTGGTCGTATTCACCGGCGACGATGCCCTTGAACGAGCGGATCGTGTCGGCCAGTTCGACGAACTTGCCGGGCGAGTTGGTGAACTGTTCGGCCACGAAGAAGGGCTGCGACAGGAAGCGCTGGATCTTGCGGGCGCGCGAGACGACCAGCTTGTCCTCTTCCGACAGCTCGTCCATGCCCAGGATGGCGATGATGTCCTTCAGGCCCTTGTACTGCTGCAGCACTTCCTGAACCGAACGGGCGACGTTGTAGTGTTCGTCGCCGATGACCAGCGGGTCCATGATCCGCGAGGTCGAGTCCAGCGGATCGACGGCCGGGAAGATGGCCTGGGCGGCGATGTCGCGGCTCAGAACTGTCGTGGCGTCCAGGTGGGCGAACGAGGCGGCGGGCGCCGGGTCGGTCAGGTCGTCGGCGGGGACGTAGATGGCCTGAACCGAGGTGATCGAACCCTTCTTGGTCGAGGTGATGCGCTCTTGCAGGTTGCCCATCTCGGTGGCCAGCGTCGGCTGATAGCCCACGGCCGAGGGGATGCGGCCCAGCAGAGCCGACACTTCCGAACCGGCTTGGGTGAAGCGGAAGATGTTGTCGACGAACAGCAGCACGTCCTTGCCTTCCTCGTCACGGAAGTATTCCGCGATCGACAGGCCGGTCAGGGCGACGCGGGCGCGGGCGCCGGGGGGCTCGTTCATCTGGCCGTAGACCAGGGCGCACTTGGAGCCCTCGGTCGAGCCGCCGTTCTTGGACGGGTCCACGTTCACGTTGGACTCGATCATCTCGTGATACAGGTCGTTGCCTTCGCGGGTGCGCTCGCCCACGCCGGCCAGAACCGAATAACCACCGTACGCCTTGGCGATGTTGTTGATCAGCTCCTGCATGGTCACGGTCTTGCCCACGCCAGCGCCGCCGAACAGGCCGATCTTGCCGCCCTTGGTGTAGGGGCACATCAGGTCGATGACCTTGATGCCCGTGACCAGGATTTCAGACGAGGTCGACTGCTCTTCGAAGCTGGGCGCTTCCTTGTGGATCGGGCGGTATTCGGTGGTGGCGATCGGGCCGGCTTCGTCGATCGGCTGGCCGACGACGTTCATGATGCGGCCCAGGGTGCCCGGGCCGACCGGCGCCTGGATCGACGAACCGGTGTCGGTCACGGGCTGGCCGCGCGTCAGGCCTTCGGTCGTGTCCATCGAGATGGCGCGGACCATGTTCTCACCCAGGTGCTGGGCGACTTCCAGAACCAGGGTGAAGGGCTCGCCCGTCTTCTGGTCGACGTTCTGGGTGTGCAGGGCGTTCAGGATCGCCGGCAGGTGGCCGTCGAACTCCACGTCCACGACGGCGCCGATGACCTGGGCGATCTTGCCCGTGGCGACGGCCGCGCCGGGCGCGGTCGCGGCGACAGGCGCCTTCTTGACGGCGGGCTTCTTGGCGGCGGGTTTCTTAGGGGCGACGGTGTCGGTCATGGTCAGGGTCCGTATCGGAATGTCTGTTCGGTCGGGATCAGAGGGCTTCGGCGCCGGCGATGATCTCGATCAGCTCGGTGGTGATCTGGGCTTGGCGCTTGCGATTGTATTGCAGCGTCAGGGCGTTGATGAGGTCGCCCGCATTGCGCGTGGCGTTGTCCATCGCCGCCATTTGCGAGCCGAAGAAGCCGGCCTGGTTCTCATACAGCGCGGCCAGGATCTGGGTCGTCAGCGCGCGCGGCAACAGGGTTTCCAGGATTTCCTCTTCCGAGGGCTCGTACTCATAGACCGCGCCGTTCAGGTCGATCGGCGCCGCATCGCCCTCGACCACGGCTGGGATCAGTTGCTTGGCCGTCGGGACCTGTTGGATCACCGACTTGAACTGGCTGTAGAACAGGGTGACCACATCGGCCTGCCCCTCTTCGAACGCCGTGGCGATCATTTCGGCGACCGGCTGGGCCGACGGCAGGCCGATCGTCTTGTGGTCCGACAGTTCGAAGGTGTGAACCACCTTGTCGCCGTACAGACGCGCCAGCTGATCGCGCGACTTCTTGCCGACCGCGATGATCTTCACGTCCTTGCCGGCGTTGATCAGGCTGTTGATCCGCTCGCGCGCGGCGCGGATGACGTTGGTCGAAAAACCGCCCGCCAGACCCTTGTCCGCCGTCGCCACCACGATGAGGTGACGCTGGTCCTGGCCCGTGCCCGACAGCATCTTGGGCGCGTCGGCGCCCGAGACGCCGGCGGCCAGATTGGCGATGACCGAGGCCATCTTCTGCGCATAGGGCCGGGCGCTTTCGGCCTGGTCCTGGGCGCGCTTCAGCTTGGCCGCGGCGACCATCTGCATGGCTTTCGTGATCTTCTGCGTGGCTTTCACGCTTCCGATCCGATTGCGCATTTCCTTAAGGCTGGCCATCCGGCGCTACTCTCTCAGCTGTCCGGAGGGGCTCAGGCGAAGGTCTTGACGAAGGCGGCCAGGATGTCCTTCAGCTCGGCTTCGAGGTCCGAGGTCAGGTCCTTCTTGGTGCGGATGCCTTCCAGCAGCGACGCGTGGTTCGCATGGATGCGCGCCAGCAGCTCCTTCTCGAAGCGGCCAACGTCGCCGACCGCGATGCCGTCAATATAGCCGCGCGTGCCGGCGTAGACCGAGACGACCTGTTCTTCCATCGCCAGCGGCGAATACTGCGGCTGCTTCAGCAGTTCCGTCAGGCGGGCGCCGCGCGCCAGCAGCTTCTGGGTCGAGGCGTCCAGGTCCGAGCCGAACTTGGCGAAGGCGGCCATCTCGCGATACTGGGCCAGCTCGCCCTTGATCGAACCGGCGACCTTCTTCATCGCCTTGGTCTGGGCCGAGGAGCCGACGCGCGACACCGAGATGCCGACGTTCACGGCCGGACGGATGCCCTGATAGAACAGGTCCGATTCCAGGAAGATCTGGCCGTCGGTGATCGAGATCACGTTGGTGGGGATATAGGCCGAAACGTCATTGGCTTGGGTTTCGATGATCGGCAGGGCGGTCATCGAGCCCGAACCGTAATCCTCGTTCAGCTTGGCCGAGCGCTCCAGCAGGCGGCTGTGCAGGTAGAAGACGTCGCCCGGATAGGCTTCACGGCCGGGCGGACGGCGCAGCAGCAGCGACATCTGGCGATAGGCGACGGCCTGCTTGGACAGGTCGTCATAGACGATCAGGGCGTGCATGCCGTTGTCGCGGAAGAACTCGCCCATGGCGGTGCCGGCGAACGGGGCCAGGAACTGCAGCGGGGCGGGCTCCGAGGCGGTGCAGGCCACGACGATCGTGTATTCCAGCGCGCCGGACTCTTCGAGGGTCTTCACGATCTGGGCGACCGTCGAACGCTTCTGGCCGATGGCGACGTAGATGCAGTAGAGCTTGGCGCTCTCGTCGTCGGTCTTGTTGACGCTCTTCTGGTTCAGGATGGTGTCGATGGCGACGGCGGTCTTGCCGACCTGACGGTCGCCGATGATCAGCTCGCGCTGGCCGCGGCCGACGGGGATCAGGGTGTCGATGGCCTTCAGGCCGGTCTGCATCGGCTCGTGAACCGACTTGCGCGGGATGATGCCGGGCGCCTTGACGTCCACGCGGCGGCGCTCGGTGAACGCGATCGGGCCCTTGCCGTCGATCGGCTCGCCCAGCGGGTTGACGACGCGGCCCAGCAGGCCACGGCCGACCGGCACGTCCACGATCTCGCCCAGGCGGCGCACGTCGTCGCCCTCGGCGATGGCGGCGTCGGCGCCGAAGATCACGGCGCCCACGTTGTCGCGCTCCAGGTTCAGGGCCATGCCCTTCACGCCGGCCTTGGTGAACTCGACCATTTCACCGGCCTGGACATTGTCCAGACCGTGGATGCGGGCGATGCCGTCGCCGACCGACAGCACGCTGCCGACGTCGGAGACATCGGCTTCGACGCCGAAGTTGGCGATCTGCGACTTGAGGATGGCCGAGATTTCAGCGGCGCGGATGTCCATGACGGGCTCTCTGTTCTTCAGTCTTCTGCGGGTGCGCCGTTCAGGCGCGCATTCTGGGTGGCGGGAGCGCGTTTAGGCGCGCAACATTTTGGTTTCTGAAACGGGCCTAGGCTCGTTTCAGGGCGAACTTCATCTGGTCAAGCTTGGTCTTCAGCGAGGCGTCGAACAGCTTCGAGCCGACCTTGACCTTCAAGCCGCCCAGGATCGACGGGTCGACGCGCGCGGTCAGCTCCGGCGCCTTGCCCAGGCTCTTGGACAGGGCGGCGGTGATGGCGGCGACCTGTTTGGCGTCCAGCGGCTGGGCCGAGACGACCTCGGCGGCGACGACGCCGGCGTGTTTGGCGTAGCGGGCCTCGAACCCGGCGATCACGGCCGGCAGATCCTTGGCGCGGCCGTTCTGCGACAGCAGGCCCAGGAAGTTCGTGGTGGTCTGCTCGAACTTGGCCTTGGCGGCGATGGCGACCAGACCCTTGGCCTGATCGGGCGCGGCGATGACGGGCGATGTGGCCAGGCGACGCAGGTCGGCGCTTTCGGTCCAGGCCGCCTTCAGCGACTTCAGGTCGGCGCGGACGGCGTCCAGGCGGCCGGTTTCCAGCGCCAGGTCGAACAGCGCCTGTGCGTAGCGATCGCCGACTTCCGTCGTTCTGAAATCATCAGCCACTGATTAGGGTCCGAGGTCGTTGTGTCAGGGTCGCAACCGACTGCGAGGCTCGCAACGGTCAAAAGCTTGAAATGCTTACGGAAAGCACGACGGAGGCCGTATCCGTAAATACGCCCCCTTCAAGCCGGGCGCCTGATAGCACGGGGTTTCGCCGCTCGCAACATTGCGTGAAGGCGCGCCGATGACGCAGGGCGAGAGCGCGCCGCCGTTTCCTTCCACACAGCGTAGGAAGGGCGACTGCGCCAAAGGGGGGTGCGACCATGACGCCGCACCCCATCGCTTGATCGGAACCCGCGTCGGCCCTAGCGATTTCCGCTCAAGCTTTATCCACCATCTGGAACCCCGATGCTCGACAGCATAACCCCCCTGCTCTCCGATCCGGCCGCTTGGGCCGCATTGGTGACCCTCGTCGTGATGGAGGTCGTGCTCGGCATCGACAACCTGATCTTCATCTCGATCCTGTCGAACAAGCTGCCCGAAAATCAGCGCCAGAAGGTGCGGCGCATCGGTATCGGCCTGGCTTTGATCATGCGTCTGGCCCTGCTGTCGATCATCGCCTGGCTGGTCGGCCTGGTGCAGCCGGTCTTCACCGTCATGGGCAATGAATTCTCTTGGAAGGACCTGATCCTGATCGCGGGTGGTCTATTCCTCGTCTGGAAGGCCACGAAGGAAATCCACCACACGGTCGATCCCACGCCCAGCCACGACGTCATGGACAAGAAGGACGTGGTCATCGCCAACGCCGGCGCGGCCATCTTCCAGATCATCCTGTTGGACATCGTCTTCTCGATCGACTCGATCCTGACCGCCGTCGGCATGACCGAGCACCTGCCGATCATGGTCGTCGCCGTCCTGGTCGCCGTGACCGTCATGCTGCTGGCCGCCGATCCGCTGGCCAACTTCATCAACAAGAACCCCAGCGTGGTCATGCTGGCGCTCGGCTTCCTGCTGATGATCGGCATGGTGTTGATCGCCGACGGCTTCGGCTATCATGTGCCCAAGGGCTACATCTATGCGGCCATGGCCTTCTCGGCCGGTGTTGAGGCGTTGAACATGCTGGGTCGTCGATCCGCATCCAAGAAGGAAAAGGCCGAACTGGCCCGCAGCGAGGCGAACGCCGCCGAGGCCCGCGCCCAAAAGGCCGAGGCCGAAGCCGCCGCCGAGCGGGGCTGAGCCTCATGATGCGCCTGTCGTCCCGGCTCGCCGGCCTCGTCGCCGGCCTGCTGCTGACGGCAGGCGTCGCCCTGCCGGTTGGGGCCGAAGTCCCGGTCCAGTCCTATGAGGTCGTGCGAGCCTATCCGCACGACACGGGGGCCTTCACCGAAGGCCTCTTCTTCCATGACGGCGGCCTTTACGAGAGCACGGGCCTCTATCCGTCCTTCATCCGCAAGGTCGATCTGGAGACCGGCCGCGTAGAGCGTCAGCGCGATTTGCCGACCATCTATTTCGGCGAGGGCATGACCACGCTGAACGGCAAGCTCTACAGCCTGACCTGGCGCAACCACATCGGCTTCATCTGGAAGCTGGACGATTTCTCGCCTCTGGGCGGCTTCTCCTATCCGGGCGAGGGCTGGGCCCTGACCACCGACGGTCGCCGCCTGATCATGAGCGACGGCACCGATCAGCTGCGCTTCCTCGATCCCGAGACCCTGGCCGAGACGGGCCGCGTCTCCGTCACCGCCGACGGTCGGCCGCTGGATCAGATCAACGAGCTGGAATGGATCGACGGCGAGGTCTTCGCCAATATCTGGCAGGACAACCGCATCGCGCGCATTGATCCCGAGACCGGCGTGGTCAAGGCCTTCATCGACCTGACCGCCCTGGTCCCCAAGGGCGCCAACCTCGACCCCAACGACGACGTCCTGAACGGCATCGCCTGGGATGCGGCGGGCAAGCGCCTGTTCGTCACCGGCAAACGCTGGCCGCAGTTGTTCGAGATCAAGTTGCGCTGATCCGCACGAAGAAAAGGCCGGACGCTGCGACGCGCCCGGCCCCCTTCTTTCCAGCCTCTGCCCCGGCTCAGCCGTGCAGGTCGAACCGGTCCAGCTCCATCACCTTGGTCCAGGCCGCCACGAAGTCCGAGACGAACTTCCCTTCGGCGTCGGCCCCGGCATAGACCTCGGCCAGCGCGCGCAGCACGGCGTTGGAGCCGAACACCAGATCGACACGCGTGCCGGTCCACTTGGCTTCGCCCGTCTTGCGGTCGCGGCCTTCGAAGACGTCCTTGGCCTCCGAGGTCGCCGCCCACTTCACGTCCATGTCCAGCAGATTGACGAAGACATCGTTGGACAGCGCGCCCGGCCGTACGGTCAGCACACCGTGCGTCGCCCCGCCCGTATTGATGTTGATGGCTCGCAGGCCGCCGATCAGCACCGTCATCTCGGGCGCCGTCAGCGTCAGCCGCTGCGCCTGATCGATCAGCAGCGACTCGGCCGCCACGGCATAGCGCGCCTTCTGGAAGTTGCGGAAGCCGTCGGCGACCGGCTCCAGATAGCCGAAGGATTCGACATCCGTGTCCGCCTGGCTGGCGTCCGTTCGGCCGGGCGTGAACGGCACGCTGGCGTCGTGGCCCGCCGCCTTGGCCGCCTGCTCGACGCCCGCATTGCCGGCCAGCACGATCAGGTCGGCCAGAGACACCTTCTTGCCACCCGTCTGCGCCTGGTTGAACTCGGTCTGGATGCGCTCCAGCGTCTTCAGCACTCGGTCCAGCTGTTCGGGCTGATTGACGGCCCAATCCTTCTGCGGCGCCAGGCGAATGCGGGCGCCGTTGGCCCCGCCCCGCTTGTCCCCGCCGCGGAAGGTCGAGGCCGAGGCCCAGGCCGTGCCGACCAGTTCGGCGGCGCTCAGGCCCGAGTCCAGCACCTTCGCCTTCAGAGCCGCCGCGTCCGTCGCGTCGATCAGCGGATGATCGACCTCCGAAACCGGATCCTGCCACAGCAGGACTTCGCTCGGGACTTCCGGCCCGACGTAGCGCGAGCGCGGCCCCAGATCGCGGTGCGTCAGCTTGAACCAGGCTCGCGCAAAGGCGTCGGCGAACGCCTCCGGATCGTTCAGGAACCGGCGCGAGATCTTCTCATATTCCGGGTCGAACCGCATCGACAGGTCGGTCGTCAGCATGGTCGGCCGCTTCTTCTTGGCCGGATCGTGGGCGTCGGGGATGATCTCGCCCGCATCCTTGGCCACCCACTGATGTGCGCCCGCCGGGGACTTCTCCAGCTCCCATTCGAAGCCGAACAGGTTCTCGAAATAGAAGTTGCTCCACTGGGCCGGCGTCTGGGTCCAGGTGACTTCCAGGCCGCTGGTGATGGCGTCGGCGCCGTGCCCCGTGCCGAAGCTGGAGGTCCAGCCCAGGCCCTGCGCCTCCAGGCCGTCGCCTTCAGGCTCTGCGCCGACGTGGTCGGCCGGGCCCGCGCCGTGCGTCTTGCCGAAGGTGTGGCCGCCCGCGATCAGGGCGACCGTCTCCTCGTCGTTCATCGCCATCCGGGCGAAGGTGTCGCGGATGTCGTGCGCCGCCGCGATCGGATCGGGATTGCCGTCCGGGCCCTCCGGGTTGACGTAGATCAGGCCCATCTGCACGGCCGCCAGCGGGTTCTCCAGATCGCGCGTATGCTCGTCGCCGTCGGCGTCATCGTCCGAAACCAGCACAGCCTCATCGCCCGGCTTCACCACCCCGTCCGAGCCGTGGGCATAGCGTTCGTCGCCGCCCAGCCAGGTCGTCTCGCGACCCCAGTAGACGTCCTGATCCGGCTCCCAGGTATCGGCGCGGCCGCCCGAGAAGCCGAAGGTGCGGAAACCCATCGTCTCCAGCGCGACGTTCCCGGTCAGGATCATCAGGTCGGCCCACGAAATGGCCTGGCCGTACTTCTGCTTGATCGGCCACAGCAGCCGGCGCGACTTGTCGATATTGACGTTGTCGGGCCAGGAGTTCAGCGGCGCGAACCGCTGCTGGCCCCGCCCGCCGCCGCCCCGACCGTCGCCGACGCGATAGGTGCCGGCGCTGTGCCAGGCCATGCGGATGAACTGGGGGCCATAATGGCCGAAGTCCGCCGGCCACCAGTCCTTGGAGTCCGTCATCAGCGCGCGCAGATCCGCCTTCAGCGCCTCATAGTCCAGCTTGGAAAAGGCCTCTCGGTAGTCGAACGACTCGCCCAGCGGATCGGACTTAGCCGAATGCTGGTTCAGCAGATCGACCCGCAGCTGGTTGGGCCACCAATCGCGGTTCTGAACGCCGCCGCCTGCGACCGATCGGGGCGTCCGGCCGGAAAAGGGGCATTTGGCTTCGTCGGTCATGGTGTTTTCTCCCTGCTGCTCTGGCGCGCGACGGCGAGCGATTTTCCATCGCCCTATAGATGATGGGGTCATACGACACGGGTCAAACGGATAAAGCCAATCGATTATCCTTGGCGTCAGCATAGGACGGGCCTATTTCGCTTCCATGCTCCCCACCCTGCGTCAGCTCCAGTATCTCAAGCTCCTGGCCGAACACGGCAGCTTCTCGCGCGCCGCCGAGGCCGCCCATGTCAGCCAGCCCGCCCTCAGCGCCGGTGTGCAGGAGCTTGAGCGCATCCTGGGCGCGCCGGTGGTCGAACGCGCCCGCGGCGCCGTGATCATGACCGCCGTCGGAGCCGAGGCCGTTCGCCGCGCCGAGGACGTCCTGGCCCGCACCGAGGATCTGGTCGAGGCGGCCAAGAACGCCGGGCGTCTGCTGTCCGGCCGATTCCGGCTGGGCGTCATCCCCACCGTCGCCCCCTTCCTGCTGCCGGCCAAGCTTCCGTCGGTGAAGGCCGCCTATCCCAGCCTGAAGCTGTTCATCCGCGAGGATCTGACGCCCCGGCTGATCGCGGCGCTGAAAGCGGGTCAGATCGACGCGGCGGTCATCGCCCTGCCCTATGATGCGCCGGGCATCGCCCACGCCCGCATCGGCGATGACGAGATCATGGCCGCCGCCCCCGCCGACCATGCCCTGGCCGCGCCCGGCCCCATCCGTCCCGGCTCGTTGCGAGCCGAGGATCTGATCCTGCTGGAGGACGGCCATTGCCTGCGCGACCACGCTCTGGCGGCGCTGGACATCGAGGCCCCGCGCGGCGACGACGTCTTTGCGGCCACCAGCCTGCACACGCTTGTCCAGATGGTCGGCTCGGGCCTCGGCGTCTCCTTCCTGCCGAAGATGGCGGTGCAGGCCGGCCTGGCCGACAACCCTTCCGTCGCCATTCGCGCCTTCGAGAACCAGGCCGACGGCGCCCCGCCCCACCGCGAGATCGTCGTCGCCTGGCGCGCCGGCTCCAGCCGCGCCGCCGAGGCCCGGCTGCTGGCCGAGGCCCTGAAGCTAGAGTGAAGCTAGAGCGAAAACGGACTGAGGCTCGATTGATCGATTGACCTGAGCGCCGAACAGGCCGCTTGGAAGCAGATGGCAACCGAAACCGTCTATATCGTCCAGGCCTATGTCCAGGGCCGGGGCAAGGCCCTGCGCGCAGAACCCCAGGTCGGCTGCAAAGACGCCGAAGAAGCGCGTCGCAAGGCCGAACGGCTGGCGCCGTTGCGTCTGGGCGTCGTCGCCTTCGCCGTCTCGGCAGACACTGAGATGGGCGATTACGACGAAGAGCCGACCATCCTCTTCAAGTCCGGCCAACTCCCGCCGCCGTTCAGCGATCCGGACTGACGGCCAAGCAACCCGCGCCGACAGGTCGCGTTTGCCTTCCTGACAACGGATCGGCGCCGCCCCGGGCATCCGACCGAAGCTTCAGGACGACCCATGGCCTATCGCACCCTCAATCCCTTCACCGAACAACTGGTCGAGAACTATCCCGAACACACCGACGACGCCGTCGAGGCCGCCCTGGCCAGGGCCGACGGCCTGTTCCATTCGGATTGGTCCAAGGGCGACATCCAGCCGCGCCTCGACGTGCTGAAATCCCTGTCGGGCCTTCTGACCGAAAACCGCGACGACCTGGCCCGCACCATGGCCGAGGAGATGGGCAAGCCCCTGGCTCAGGGGCAGGGCGAGATCGATCTGTGCGCCGGCATCGCCGCCTACTACGCCGAGAAGGCCGCCGACTTCCTCAAGCCCGAAAAGATCGACAGCGAACTGGGCGAGGCCTGGGTCGAGTTTCACCCGATCGGCGTGCTGCTGGCGGTCGAGCCTTGGAACTTCCCGATCTATCAGCTGATCCGCGTGGTGGCTCCCGCCATCGCGGTCGGCAATCCCGTGCTCTACAAGCACGCGGGCATCGTGCCGCGCTGCGCCGCCCGGTTCGCCGAACTGGTGCGTGAGGCCGGCGCGCCTGAAGGCTTCGTCGCCAACCTCTACATCTCCTCGGACAAGGTCGCCGAACTGATCGGCGACGACCGCATCCAGGGCGTGGCCCTGACCGGATCGGAGGGCGCCGGCGCCAAGGTCTCGGCCCGCGCCTCCGAAATGCTGAAGAAGTCCACCCTGGAACTGGGCGGCAGCGATGTCTTCGTGGTGCTGGACGACGCCGACATCGAAAAGGCGGTCGCGGCGGGCGTCGAAGGCCGCCTGTCCAACGCCGGACAGGTCTGCACCGGCTCCAAACGCTTCATCGTCCAGAAGTCGGTCTCCGACGCCTTCATCACCGGCTTCGTCGAGGGCATGAAGACCGCCGTCATGGGCGACCCGCTGGACGAGTCCACCGACCTGGGGCCGCTGTCGTCCGAGGATGCGCTGAAGACTCTGACCAAGCAGGTGGAAGAGGCGATCCAGCACGGCGCCAAGGCGTTGACCGGCGGCAAGCCAGCCGACCGCACCGGCTTCTTCTACGAGCCGACCGTCCTGACCGACGTCGCGCGCGACAACCCGGCCTTCTATCAGGAGTTCTTCGGCCCGGTGGCCCAGGTCTTCGTGGTCGAGGACGACGATGCGGTCGTGGCCCTGGCCAACGATTCCCACTTCGGCCTGGGCGGCTCGATCTTCTCGGGCGACACCGACCGCGCCCGCAAACTGGCCTCGCGGATCGAGACCGGCATGGTCTTCATCAACACCACCACGACCTCCATGCCCGAGCTTCCGTTCGGCGGCGTCAAACGCTCGGGCTTCGGCCGCGAGCTGGGCGATGTCGGCATCAAGGAGTTCGTGAACCGCAAGCTGGTGGTCGTCAGCGCCGACTGACCACCGCCATTCGGCAAACGGAAAAGGGGCGGCGGATCGCTCCGCCGGCCCTCTTTCTTGTCTGGACGAACCGCGACCTATTCGGCGGCGATGGGCGCTTCGGTTTCCGGGCCGCGCGCGAGGTTCCGCAGCACATAGGGCATGACGCCGCCGGCCAGCAGATAGTCCAGCTCGGTCTGGTTATCGATGCGGCAGCGGACCGGGAAGCGGGCCATCTTGCCGTCCGACGGGCGGAACAGCTCGACCCACAGGTCCTGACGCGGCTTCAGCTTGCCGATGTTGGCGTCCGACAGACCGCGGATCGTGACGATCTCCTCGCCCGTCAGGCCCAGCTTCAGCCAGCCGTCCTGTTTGAACTGCAGCGGCACGACGCCCATCCCGACAAGGTTCGAACGGTGGATGCGCTCGAAGCTTTCGGCGATGACGGCGCGAACGCCCAGCAGACGCGTGCCCTTCGCCGCCCAGTCGCGCGACGAGCCGGTGCCGTATTCCTTGCCGGCGAAGACGACCAGCGGGCGGCCTTCCGACTGATACCGCATGGCCGCGTCATAGATCGACATGGTGTCGCCCGACGGGAAGTGCTTGGTCACGCCGCCTTCGATCTCGGGCGTGATGCGGTTCTTGATGCGGATGTTGGCGAAGGTGCCGCGCATCATGACTTCGTGGTTGCCGCGACGGGCGCCGTAGCTGTTGAACTCGGCCGCCTCGACGCCGTGGTTGGTCAGATAGACGCCGGCGGGCGAGGTCTTCTTGATCGAACCGGCCGGGCTGATGTGGTCGGTGGTGATCGAGTCGCCGAAGATGGCCAGAACGCGGGCCTCCACCACGTCCTGAACCGGGGTCAGGTCCATCGACAGGCCATCGAAATAGGGCGGGTTGGCGACGTACGTCGAGCTGTCGTCCCATTCATAGGTCTGACCGCCGGTGACCTTGATGGCCTGCCAGTGCTTGTCGCCCTTGAACACGTCCTTGTAGCGTTTGGCGAACATGGCCGGGGTGACGGACTTGCGCTGGATGTCGGCGATTTCCTGCGTGGTCGGCCAGACGTCCTTCAGGAAGACGTCGTTGCCCTTCTTGTCCTGACCGATCGGATCCTTGGTGATGTCGATCCGCATCGAGCCGGCGATGGCGTAGGCCACGACCAGCGGCGGCGAGGCCAGATAGTTGGCCTGCACGTCGGGGTTCACGCGACCTTCGAAGTTGCGGTTGCCGGACAGGACCGAGGTCGCGACCAGGGCGTTGTCGTTGATCGCCTTCGAGATCGCGGGATCCAGCGGGCCCGAGTTGCCGATGCAGGTGGTGCAGCCATAGCCGACCAGGTTGAAGCCCAGGGCGTCCAGATCCTTCTGCAGTCCGGCGTCGGTCAGATAGTCGGTCACGACCTGCGAGCCGGGGGCCAGCGAGGTCTTGACCCAGGGCTTGGCCTTCAGGCCCAGCGCATTGGCCTTGCGCGCCACCAGACCGGCGGCGATCAGCACCGACGGGTTGGAGGTGTTGGTGCAGGAGGTGATGGCCGCGATGACAACGTCGCCGTCGCCGACGGTGAACTTCTCACCCTCGACCTCGGCGCGCGGGGCGTCGGACGGACGGGCGAAGACGTCGGTCAGGGCGGTTTCGAAAGCCGGGGCGGCGGTGGTCAGTTCGACGCGGTCCTGCGGACGCTTCGGACCCGCCAGCGACGGCACGACGGTCGAGATGTCCAGTTCCAGCACGTCGGTGAAGACCGGGTCTTCCGAGGTCTCGTCGATCCACAGGCCTTGCGCCTTGGCATAGGCTTCGACCAGGGCGACGCGCGCCTTGTCGCGGCCCGTGGCGGTCAGATAGCCGATGGTGGCGGCCGAGACGGGGAAGAAGCCGCAGGTGGCGCCGTATTCCGGGGCCATGTTGGCGATGGTCGCCTGGTCCTCGATGGTCATGTTCGGCAGGGCGTCGCCGAAGAATTCGACGAACTTGCCGACCACGCCCTTCTTGCGCAGCATCTGGGTGACGGTCAGCACCAGGTCGGTCGCCGTCGTGCCTTCCGGCATCGAACCCGTCAGTTTGAAGCCGATGACCTCGGGGATCAGCATCGGAATCGGCTGGCCCAGCATGGCCGCCTCGGCCTCGATGCCGCCCACGCCCCAGCCCAGGACGGCCAGGCCATTGATCATGGTGGTGTGGCTGTCGGTGCCGACGACGGTGTCGGGATAGGCGACGGTCTTCTTGCCTTCGTCCAGGGTCCAGACGGTCTGGGCCAGGTTCTCCAGGTTCACCTGGTGGCAGATGCCGGTGCCGGGCGGCACGACGCGGAAGTTGTTGAAGGCCGACGAGCCCCAGCGCAGGAAGGTGTAGCGCTCGATGTTGCGCTCATATTCGCGCTCGACGTTCTGGCCGAAGGCTTTGGACGTGCCGAAATTGTCGACCATGACCGAGTGGTCGATGACCAGATCGACCGGCACCAGCGGGTTGATCTTGGCGGCGTCGGCGCCCAGGGCGCTCATGGCGTCGCGCATGGCGGCCAGATCGACCACGGCGGGCACGCCGGTGAAGTCCTGCATCAGCACCCGGGCCGGACGGAAGGCGATCTCGTGCTCGACCGAGCCCTTGTTCTCGACCCAGGCGGCGACGGCCTTCAGGTCGTCTTCGGTGACGGAAACGCCGTCCTCGTTGCGCAGCAGGTTCTCCAGCAGCACCTTCATCGAGCGCGGCAGGCGGGAAATCCCGGTCAGACCGGCTTCCTCGGCGGCGGGAAGGCTGTAATAGGCGTATTTCTTACGCCCGACGGAAAGGTCCTGGCGGGTCTTGAAGCTGTCGATCGACGGCATGGAGAGTTCCTCTGGTCAGCGCCGCCCGACAATCCGGTTGCGCCTTCGCGCGGCAGACGCAGCGGCTCACAGGGCCCCTGCGCGCGCGGCGAAAGCCTGCTGCGGCGACCGTGCCTATAGCCCCGCCACGCCGCACCGTCCATGTGTCCACACCCCTGACGTGGACATTGAGAAGGGTTCGCAGATTTGGCGCGGCGGGTGAAACGCGATGATCCACACCCTCGCCCTCTCCGGCCTGAGCGTCTCGCGCGGCGAGCGCCGACTGTTCGACGGTCTCGACCTGACCTTGCGCGCCGGCGAAGTCCTGGCCCTGACGGGTGCAAACGGGGCGGGCAAGACCAGTCTGCTGCGCGCGATCGCCGGCCTGCTGCGCCCAGACGCCGGGACGGTCGCCTTCCAGGACGGCGACGGCAATCGGCTGGACGAACGACAGGCGCGTGGACGCGAAACCCATTTTCTCGGCCATCTGGACGGGCTGAAGGGCGGCCGCACCGCGCGCGAAGAGCTGGGGTTTCAGTGCGATTGGCTGGGTCACACCCAGTACGGCGTCGACCACGCCGTCGCGGCCTTCGGCCTGAAGCCCCTGCTGGACCTGGAGGTCCGGCGTCTTTCGGCCGGTCAGCGCCGTCGCCTGGCCATGGGGCGGTTGGTCGGATCGCCGCGCGCCCTGTGGCTGCTGGACGAGCCGATGGCGCCGCTGGACGCCCGCTGGCGCGAAGCCTTCGCTGAACAGATGCAGCGACATCTGGACGCCGACGGCTTGATCGTCGCCGCCGTGCACGACCCCCTGCCGCTGCCGACCCGCTCTCTCGATCTGGGGGCGCTGAAGTGAGCCGCCGCGATGTCGATCAGGAACCGCGCCCGCCCGGCCTGCGCGGCGCGACGCGCGTTCTGCTTGAGCGCGAACTGGATCTGGCCTGGGGCGGGGGCGGCGGCCCCTTGCTGGCCTGCGGCTTCTTCGCCTGTCTGACCGCCATTCTGCCGCTGGCGGCCGGCGGCGATCCGCGCACGCTCGGCCCCGTCGCCGGCGGCGTGGCCTGGTTGGCGCTCGCCCTGGCGTCCCTGCTGTCGCTGGAGCGGCTGTTCGAGCGCGACATGGAGGACGGGGCGCTGGATCTGCTGGCCCTCGGTCATCTGGCGCTGGAGCAGGTCGTCCTGATCAAGGCCCTGGCCCAGTGGATTGCGGTGGGCCTGCCGCTCGCCCTGACCGCTCCCGTCGCCGCCCTGGCGCTTGGCCTTCCCACATCGCTGACGCCGCTGGTCGCTTTGACCGCCCTGATCGGCGGCGCGGGCTTCGCCTTCACCGGCGCGCTGGGCGCCGCCCTTGCGCTGGGCGCCAGGCGCGGCGGGCTGCTGATCGCCGTCGTCGTTCTGCCGCTGTTCATTCCGCCGGTCGTCTTCGGCGCCGGGGCGTTGGAGCGCGCCGGATCGGGCCAGCCGGTCGGCCCGGCGCTGGCTCTGCTTTGCGCCTACGTCCTGTTCGCCGCCGTCGTCGCCCCCTTCGCCGGGGCCGCCGCCGTTCGCAACGCGCAAGGGTGAGCTTGCCCGCCGTCCCTTCGCCGCGTAAGCGCTGAACTGATGTTCGGCCTGTCCAATCCGCAGCGCTTCATGGCCTTCACCGGCCCGTTGACGCCCGTTCTGTGGGGGCTCGCCGCCGTGCTGCTGGGCGTCGGCGCCTGGCTCAGCTTCACCGTCCCGGCCGATTATCAGCAGGGCGACACGGTGCGGATCATGTTCGTCCACGTGCCTGCCGCCACCCTGGGCCTGGGCGCCTATGCCGCGCTGGGCGTATCCAGCTTTTTTGCGCTGGTCTTCCGCCACGCCCTGGCCGACGCCGCCGCCCGCGCCGCCGCCCTGCCCGGCGCGGCCTTCACGGCCCTGGCCCTGTTCACCGGCTCGCTGTGGGGCCAGCCGATGTGGGGGACCTGGTGGGTGTGGGACGCGCGCCTGACCAGCGTGTTGGTGCTGTTTCTCTTCTACCTCGGCTATATGGCGCTGAGAGCCTCGATCGACGACGAGCAAAAGGCCGGACGCGCCGCCGCCGTCCTGGGCCTGGTCGGCCTGATCAATCTGCCGATCGTTAAATTCTCGGTCGACTGGTGGAACACCCTGCATCAGCCCGCCAGCTTCCTGACCCCCGGATCGTCGGGGCTGGACCCCGTCTATCTGCCGCCCTTCCTGACCATGCTGGCGGCCTATGGCGTTCTGTTCGCGGCCCTGTGGCTGACCGCCATCCGCACCGAGATCCGCCGCCGCCGCGTCATGACCCTGCGCGCCCGTCTGGCTCAGGAGGCCTGACGCAATGCTCGACCTCGACATGACCCCCTACGCCGCGTTCGTCTGGCCCGCCTGGGGCGTCAGCGCCCTGGTGCTGATCGTCCTGACCGTCCGCGCCGTCATCGCCTCCCGCAAGTGGAAGCGCGAACTTGCCCGGCTGGAAGCAGACCAAGCTCTCTCGTCAGAAGCGGCAGACTCAACCCGTCCTCAAGCAGCGCGAAGCGCGTTAGGACAACAAAAATGAACCGCTGGCTGGCCCTGATCCCGCTGGCGGTGCTCGCGGCGCTGGCGGCCCTGTTCGTCGGCTGGTCGCTGAAGCGCGACCCGGCGTTCAAGCCCGACGCCCTGGTCGGCCAGACCATCCCCGAGACGGTCCTGCCCCTGCTGTCGGGCGACCAGGCGGGACCGGGCAATCTGGACCTGAAGACCGCCGGCGTCGGTCGGCCCATGCTGGTCAATGTGTTCGCCTCCTGGTGCGCGCCGTGCCGGATCGAACACCCCAAGCTGCTGGCGCTGAAGGCGCGCGGCGTCGCCGTGGTCGGCATCGCCTACAAGGACGAGCCGGTCGCCACCCGCGCCTTCCTCGACGAACTCGGCGATCCCTATTCGATGGTACTGGTGGATCGCGAAGGTCGGGCGGGCCTCGACCTCGGCATCTCCGGCGTGCCCGAGACGTTCGCCGTCGACGCCTTGGGGCGCATCACCGCCAAACAGTCCGGCCCGCTGCTGGACGACGCCGACATCGACCGACTGGTCGCCTCCATGCAGACCCCGCCCCGTCCCGCGCCGACCAAGCGGTGAGGCGGCGTTAACCCTTTTTCGAGGGTTTGCGTTAACCATGTCGGCATGAGCGCGATTCGTCCCGGCCTGCCGCTGAACACGCCCGCCCCGGGCCTTGACCTGCCAAGCGCCCGAAGCGCCCAGGCGGCGTTCTTCCGCGCTGCCCTGAACCAGAACGCGGTGGAGCAGACTGCGGCGCCCAAGCCGCCGGTCCCGGCCGCCGCCGTCATGTCCACGATCCGAACCGCCAACCCGGCCCGGCCGGTGGAGGCGCCCCCCGTCCCGGCCCAGCGCGAGGAGCCGCGGATCATGCGCCCCGGCTCCTACCTCGACATCCGGGTCTGATCAGTTCCAGCCGCGGCTGGCGATATACTGCTGCAACGCCTCGATCCGGGTCGCGTCCGACGGGTGGGTCGAGGCGAACTGCGGCGTCTGGGTCTGACGCTGCGCCGCCATCAGTCGCCATAGCGCCACCGCCTGCGACGGCTTGAAACCGGCCCCGGCCATATAGTCCACGCCCAGACGGTCGGCCTCCAGCTCGTCGCGCCGCGAATAGGGCAGCAGCAGCCCGTACTGGGCGGCCAGACCGCCATAGGCGTTGACCGCATCTCCATATCGACCCGCCGCCCCGCCGAGGGCCGCCAGACCGACGCTGGTCACCGTCTGGTTCGAGGCGCGCTCGGCCGCATGGTTGGCGACGACGTGCCCGATTTCGTGACCGATCACGCTGGCCAGCTGGTCGTCATTCTGGACCAGGGCCAACAGGCTGGTCGTCACGCCGATCTGGCCGGACGGCAAAACGAAGGCGTTGGGGCTGGCCTCCGTGAATACTGCATAGTCCCAGGTCCGACCGCCCAGACCCGCCGCCTGGACCAGACGGTCGCCGACGCGCCGAATCCGGTCGACCTGCGCGCCGGTCGTCATCACGCCTGGCTTGACGATGGCCTCGCGCCAGGCCGCCGTCGACTGCTGCGACAGGGCGGCGTTGTCCACCAGCAGCAACTGATTGCGGCCCAGGGCTTCGTTATAGGCGCAGGCGGACAGGGCCGAGGCCGCGACGGCGGCGGCCAGGACAAGGGCGGAACGGCGGGGCAGGATCACGGAAGCGACCTCTTCGAGCAGGACGAAACAGCAAGGCAAATGGTCGCGCTGCGCTTGTGGTTCCACCGGCACTCGATCGGCGTCGCGCCCAACAGGGTCCGGCACGCCTCCGCTTCGGCCGCCAGGGCCTTGCGCTTGGCCTCACCGAACTTCTCCAGTGTGCGGTAGGGCATGGCCAGCCGCACATTGTCCCGCAGCCGGCCGCGGTTGCGCTCCAGAAAGCCCCAATACAGCCGGTTGAACGGACAGGCCGCGTCGCCGCTCTTGCTCTTCACGTCATAGCGACACGCCCCGCAATAATCGCTCATCCGGTCGATATAGGCCCCGGAGGCGGCATAGGGTTTGGACCCCACGATGCCCCCGTCGGCGAACAGGGCCATGCCGCGGGTATTGGGCATCTCCACCCATTCATAGGCGTCGGCATAGACGCACATATACCAGTCATCGACCTGATCGGGATGCACGCCCAGCAGCAGGGCCAGATTGCCCGTCACCATCAGCCGCTGGATATGGTGGGCGTAGGCGTTGTCGCGCGTGGTCTTCACCACGTCGGCGACACAGGCCATGTCGGTTTCACCGGACCAGTAGAACCAGGGCAGCTTGCGGTCCGCATCCAGGAAATTGCGCGCCCGATACTCCGGCGCCTTGAGCCAGTAGATGCCGCGCACGAACTCGCGCCATCCCAGGATTTGCCGGATGAAACCTTCGACCGCATTCAAGGGCGCCTTGCCCGCCCGATAGACCGCCTCGGCGCGCTTGCAGACGTCCAGCGGGTCCAGCAGGCCCAGGTTGATCGAGGTCGAGATCAGCCCGTGCCACATCCAGGGCTGACCCTCGGCCATTGCATCCTGCCAGTCCCCGAATGAGGGCAGGACATCCTTCAGGAAGTGCTGCAGCGTCGTCTTCGCTTCGTCCGCCGTCGTGGCCCAGCCGAACCCGTCCAGCGATCCGAAATGGTCGCCGAACAGCCGCTCCACATCCGCCATCGCCTCGTGCGCCACGGCGTTGGGCGGGATGCGCAGGCGATCGGGCGGCGTCACGCCCTTGGCCAGCTTCTTGCGGTTCTCGGCGTCATAGTTCCAGCGCCCGCCCTCCGGCTGATCGTCGTCCATCAGGATGCCGGTCGCGCGGCGCATCTCGCGATAGAAGAACTCCATGCGCAGCTGCGACTTGCCCGAGGCCCAGCGACGGAAACGGTCGTGACTGCTGATGAAGCGGCGATCCTCGCGAATCTCGACCGGTCGCCCCGCCCCTTCCGCAAAGGCGGCCAGATGCTCGGCCAGCCGCCACTCGCCGCATTCGGTCATCACCACCGTTTCATGAGCGCCGTCGTCCAGCGCCCGGGCCAGTTCGCCGGTGATGGAGCCGCTGTTGTCCGCATCGTCGATCCGCACATAGCGCACCTTGACGCCCCGCCCCTTCAGCCGCTCGGCGTGATTGCGCATGGCGGCGAACACCAGGGCCAGCTTCTGCTTGTGATGCCGGACATAGGTCGCCTCGTCGCGAACCTCGGCCATCAGAACCGTGTCGACGTCCGGGTTCAGATCCTTCAGCGCCGACAGGTCGTCCGACAACTGATCGCCCAGCACCAGCCTAAGCACGGACATGCGTTATTTCCATCACCGGGCCCATTTGCGAGCGAGAGACTGAAGTCGAGGACGCAGGCGCAGGAACACCCGGTACGCCCTCTCCAACGCCGCAAGGACCCAGGGGATGCGTGCGGCCAGGCCCAGCGGTCGCAACAGCGGGATCGCCCGCCACATCGCCGCGAACGCCGCCGCACCTGACAACAGCCTGCCATTCTCCCTTGCGTGGAATCGCGCCAGCAGCGTCTCGCGATCCAGCGGGCAGTTCGTCTGCCCGTCCGACACATCGACGAATCGGATCGCGCCGCGTCGATCCAGCCGACGCATCAGGGCGATCTCGCGTCGGCACAGGGGACAGCCGCCATCGTACCAGACAAGCAAGGGGGTCATGACGGTCGACGGCTCTCGGCGACGGCGAACGGGCTCGCCATCCTATACGGGCGTCCTCTACAGTCTGGATCGCAACCCGCCTCGACAGGTGTCCGATGACGATTGAACCCACCGGCCGACATCGCTTGCCGCCGATCGCCCGCATACTGGGTTTCGCCGGCCTGCTGCCCCAGGCGGCGGCGGTCGTCGTCCTTCTTGCAGGCGACGCGGACCAGCAGACCGCCGCCCTCGGCCTGGCCTATGCCTACGCCGCCCTGATCTTCAGCTTTCTGGGCGGCGTCTGGTGGGGACTGGCGGCCGCGACGGGCCTGAAGGCGCCCAAATGGGTCTGGATCGCCTCTGTGGCGCCCTCGCTTCTCGCGCTGGCGACCAGCGTCGTTTGGGCGGCGGGCTCCGACCCGGCCGTGTCGCTGGTCGTGCTGGGCGTCTTCATCGCCGCCAGCGTCCTGGTCGATCTGAAGCTGAAGGCGGCCGGTCTGACGCCCGAGGGCTGGCTGGCGCTGCGGGCACCGCTGTCGATCGGTCTGGGCGTTTTGACGCTCGTCGCCGGACTGATCTGAAAACATCTCGGGCGGCGGGCAAAAAATCGGGGCCTGCCGCAACCGACAGGCCCCTGATTTTATTCGTCTCGACTTGGAGCGGGCGAAGAGATTCGAACTCTCGACCCCAACCTTGGCAAGGTTGTGCTCTACCACTGAGCTACGCCCGCACTCCGTAGGAGCTAGGTGCGCTCCCCGTCGAGGAGGGGGCGTATAGCGGAGGGTTGATCGGTCCTGCAAGAGAGAATTTGCAAAAAGCGATCAAGTCCCGCTCACGCCCCCCGCGCCTTAGCGCGGCGCCAGACGAATCCCGCCGTCCAGACGGATGCATTCACCGTTGATGTAGACGTTTCGCGCCAGCTCCAGCACCAGCGACGCATAGTCGGCCGGCGTGCCCAGGCGGCTGGGGAAGGGGATGGCGGCGGCCAGGGCGTCCTGGATCTTCTGGTCCATGCCGGCCATCATCGGCGTCCACATGATGCCGGGCAGGATGGTGTTGCAGCGCACCCCTTCCTGGGCCAGATCGCGCGCGATCGGCAGGGTCATCGCATAGACGCCGCCCTTGGACGCCGAATAGGCCGCCTGGCCGATCTGGCCGTCCTGAGCTGCGACGGAGGCGGTGTTGACGATCAGGCCGCGCTCGCCGTCCGCCATCGGCTCCAGGGTCACCATGCCCGCCGCCGACTGCGACAGGACCCGGAAGGTGCCGAACAGGTTGACCCGCACCGTGCGCTCGAACTGGGCCATGTCGTGGGCATTGATCTCGCCGGTGTCCTTCTTGCGCGAGACGGTCTTCTGGCCCGTAGCGATACCGGCGCAGTTGACGGTCAGACGCTCCTGGCCATGGGCGGCGCGGGCCTTTTCGAAGGCGGCGGCGACCGAGGCGTCGTCAGTCACGTCCACCTGACAGAAGACGCCGCCGATCTCGGCCGCAATGGCCTCGCCCTTTTCGGCGTTCAGGTCGAACAGGGCGACCTTGGCCCCCGTCGCCGCGATGGCGCGCGCGGCGCCTTCGCCCAGGCCCGAGGCGCCGCCGGTGACCACTGCGGCGATGGTGTTGTCGAGTTTCATCCTGATCGTTCCTATATTGTCGTGAACCTGAGTTTCGTTTGAGGATTTAGCGGCCATGACCGCCAAAGCCAAACCCGCCGATCCATCGGATATCCTGGACCCGAAAAAGGCGCTCGTGCCGTCGGTGGTGAAGATCAACGAGGCCCGCGTGGCCAAGGGCTTCTGGCCCAAGATCCAGCGCACGGCCGCCCGCATCCCTTTTGCGGACCAGGCCCTGGCCGCCTGGTACGCCGCGCGCGATCCGCAGACGCCGATGGCGGCCAAGGGCATGATCTTCGCGGGTCTGGCCTATTTCGTCATGCCGGTGGACGCCATTCCCGACATCTTCGCGGGCATCGGCTATACCGACGACGCAGCCGTCATCACCGCCCTGCTGGCCCTGGTCGGCGCCAACATCAAACGCCGCCACCGCGACCAGGCCGAGGACGCGGTGCAGCGGCTGAAGGCGAAATGACGATCAGCCTCGCTTGGCGATTTTAGAATCCGTCATCCTCGCCCTTGTGGCGAGGATCCATACGCCCGGTGCGTCCGCATCGTGCGGAGTCGGCGAATACCGGGATTATGGATCCCAGGGACAAGCCCTGGGATGACGAAAGTGGTAGCGGTCCGTCCTTCAGCTCTCGACCGTCACCACGATCTTGCCAAGCGCCTGACGGTCGCCCAGGGCTTTGATCGCCTCGCCGGCCTTTTCCAGCGGGAAGGTTTTGGACACGCGCGGCCTGATCTTGCCGTCGGCGTACATCTGCATCAGTTCGGCCATGTTGGCGGCGTGGGCCTTGGGATTGCGCATCACCGCCGCGCCCCAGAAGACCCCGATCACCGACACCGACTTCAGCAGCGTCAGGTTCAGCGGCAGGGACGGAATGCCCGCCGGGAAGCCGACCACCAGATAGCGCCCGTTCCAGTCCATGGCCCTCAGCGCCGGATCGGCGTAGTCGCCCCCGACTGCGTCATAAACGACGTCCGCGCCGTCGCGGCCGGTCGCCAGCTTGAACTCGCCGGACAGCTCTTTCTGCGCCGCCTTGTCCATGGGTCCCGACGGATAGATCAGGCCGTTGTCGGCGCCCAGTTCAAGCGCGAACTCGACCTTGTCGTTGGTCGAGGCGGCGGCGACGACGCGCGCGCCCATGGCCTTGCCCAGTTCGACGGCGGCGGCGCCGACGCCCCCGGCCGCGCCCAGCACCAGCAGGGTCTCGCCTGGCTGCAGGTTGGCGCGGTCCTTCAACGCATAATAGCTGGTGCCATAGGTCATGATCAGGGCCGCCGCCTCCTCGAAGCTCATGGCGTCGGGGATGGGGATGACCGTCTCGGCCCGCACCGCCAGCCGTTCGACCAGCCCGCCCCAGCCCGGCACGGCGATGACCCGGTCGCCCTTGCGCACGCCCTTGACCCCTTCGCCCACCGCTTCGACCACGCCGGCGACCTCGGCGCCCGGCGAGAAGGGCCGCTCGGGCCGGAACTGGTATTTGTCCTCGATGATCAGGGTGTCGGGATAGTTGATCCCCACCGCCTTGACCTCGATGATCACCTCGCCCGCCTTGGGCGTCGGGTCGAGCACGTCTTCCACGACCAGGGTTTCGGGGCCGCCAGGCGTTTTGGACAGAACAGCGCGCATCAAAGTTTCCTTTCTTGGCCTATCGCGCTTTGCGCTGCTTGAGGCCGTTTTCCCTGGACCGACATGGCGCGGCCTTCATCGCGACGCTAAAGAGCGCCACGCCCGTTTGAAAGAGGCGATAAGGACAAGGCTCAGGAAGACGACATGACCGCCCTCATCCTCCACGGCGGCGCCGGCGCCCGGCGCGAACGCAACTACGACGCCGAGGTCGTGCATATGCGCGAGGTGGTCGAGGCCATGAAGGTCCGGCTGGACGCGGGCGACAGCGCCTTGGACGTCGCCACCGCCGCTGTCGTCATGCTGGAGGATTCGGGCCTCTATGTCGCGGGCAAGGGCGCATCTCCCAATCTCGCCGGCGCCTATGAGCTGGACGCCAGCATCATGGACGGATCGACGAAACGCGCCGGCGCAGTCGCCGCCCTGCAGGGGTTCCGCAATCCCGTCGTCGCCGCCCGCGCGGTGATGGATCGCACCCCCCACGTCATGCTGGTGGGCGACGGCGCGGCCCTGTTCGCCCACGACCAGGGGCTGGAGCCCATCGCCGACGAAGCCGCCTGGTTCACCGGCGCCGGTAAGGGCGAGGACAACCATCCGCCCGGAACGCTCAGCCACGGCACCGTCGGCGCCTGCGTGCTGGACAGCCAGGGCCGTCTCGCCGCGGCCACCTCGACCGCCGGGGTGTTCGGCAAGATGCCGGGCCGCGTCGGCGACACGCCGATCCCCGCCGCCGGAACCTGGGCCGACGCCCACGCCGCGACCTCCTGCACCGGCCAGGGCGAATATTTCATCCGCGTCGCCGCCTCCGCCCAGGTCGCCTGGCGCGTCGCCGCCGGCCAGTCGCTGGCCGAGGCGACCCAGGCCGTCATCGACGAGATCGGCTCCCTGGGCGGCGACGGCGGCATGATCGCCCTGGACGCCGCCGGAAACATCGCCGCCCCGTTCAACAGCCAGGGGATGAAGCACGCCTGGCTGACCACCGCCGGCGAGATCGGCGTCCAGGTCTTCCGCGACTAGGTCTTGGCGGACATCACGTCGGAAATGGTGGTCAGCAGCCGTTTCAGATCGATGGGCTTGCTGACCACGGCATCCATGCCCGCGGCCAGATAGCTCTCGACCTGCTCCACCATCGCATTGGCCGTCAGGGCGATGATCGGCGTACGCACCAGCCCCTGGTCGGTCGCGCGCTGCCGGATCGTCCGGGTCGCCGTCGGACCGTCCATGTGCGGCATCTGCACATCCATCAGGATCAGGTCCCAGTCGCGCGCTTGCGTCGCTTCGACCGCCTGAAGCCCATCATCGACGATCTCGACCTCGATCCCGACCTGGCCCAGAAGCCCCCGGATCACCTGCTGATTGACCGGGTGGTCCTCGGCGACCAGCACCCGCAGCGCTCTCTCCGGCTCGGCGTCCGGCGCATCCTCACCGGCCTTCTCGGGCTGCGCTGGCGTCAGCGGCAGCGTGACGATGAAGGTCGCCCCTTCGCCCGCCTCGCTCTCCACCTCGATCCGACCGCCCATCAACTCCACAAGAGTCGCCACGATCGACAGGCCCAGCCCGGCCCCGTCGCGCCGGTCGACGGCCGCCGCCTCGATCTGGGCGAAGCGCGTGAAGATTTGCCCGATCTGGTCCGCCGGTATGCCCCGCCCGGTGTCCGACACCCGGAACACCGCCCCGGCGTCCGTCAGCGCGACATTCAGCGCCACCTGTCCCTCGGCCGTGAACTTGATGGCGTTGGACAGCAGGTTGAACAGGATCTGGCGCAGCCGGACCGGATCGGCGCTGACCCATCCCAGGCCCGGCGACACGACGTGGAAGGCCAGACCCTTGCTTTCGGCCAAGGGCCTCAGAGTCTCTGTGACCTCGTGGACCAGGGCGTCCGCATCGATGGGCTGCGGCACGATCTCCAGTTGCCCCTCTTCGATCCGCGACAGGTCCAGGATCTGGTTGATCAGGTCCAGCAGGGTGTGGGCCGACCGATCCAGAATCTCCAGTCGCGCCTTCTGCCGATCCTCCAGCGCGTCGCCCGCCATGATCTGCGCCATGCCGATGACGCCGTTCAGAGGGGTGCGAATTTCATGGCTCATATTGGCCAGGAAGCGGGACTTGGCGGCATTGGCTTCGTCCGCCTCCAGACGCGCGCACCGGGCGGCGTCGCGGTCCAGCACGGCCGCCTCATGCGCCGCCTGCACGTCCATCAGCAACGCCTTGTTGCGCTGGTCCGCCGCGAACAGATCGCACCACAGGGCGTGGGTCGCGCGCGAGATGATGAACAGGATCGTCGCCAGCATGACGAAGGCCGCCGCCACCGCCAGACCGTGCGGCCCGATCAGCGAGGGATAGATCACGACCAGCACGGTCGCGCAGATCGGCGCCGCCGCCAGCGCCAACAGCCGAGGCGCCGCGCTGAACTGAACGAAGGCCACGCCGATCGACCAGACCTGGATCAGCACCACTACCAGCATCACATCGGCGCGGGGGTTCATCAGCCAGGCGATCAGCGGGCCGGACACCCCCAGGGCGAACCGGATCGCCACGATGGCCATCAGCAGCGGCGGCCAGCCCGCGATGGGCGCCTCAGCCTTCTGGTAGCGCCTGACGCGCCCTTGCGCCCAGGCATCGAACGCCATGCCGACGAGGGCGAACCCCAGCCCCACCCACGGCTGCCCGAGGGCCGCCAGGATCAGCCCGGCGGACGCCCAGCTGCCGTAGAGAACGGCGGGCGGAGTAACCATATTTTGCAGGACGAAGGCCCAGACCGCGATCTTTTCGTCGGAGACAGAAGTCGCTTTCGCTCGTCTCGGCACGCGTCCTCGGCTTGGGTGGTCGCTGGATTGCGACCTATCGGCGAATAGAGCGCCGTCGGGGGTTTGTCCATCAACGGCCTTGCTTAATCCGTTTCATTACAGGTCGGTAAGGTGCAAGACGCCCAATCGCTGATACGGTCTCGGCGCCCGGCGTCCCGGGCTTCGGAGCCCTTCATGAAATCCCGCCTGATCGCCACAGCCGCCGCCTCGGCCCTCCTTCTCGGCCTCGCCGCCCCCGCCTTCGCAGAGGGCGCCGCGCCCGCCGCGGCCGCCGCTCAATCGACCGGGCAGGCGCCGCAGGGCGTGACCGTGCCCCCGCTGGGCTTCACCAAGCGCGTCCTGGCCAATGGGCTGGAGGTTTATTCGGCGCGTGACGCCGACACCTCGAACGTCACGGTCCAGGTCTGGTACAAGGTCGGCTCCAAGGACGACCCGGCCGGCCGCTCGGGCTTCGCCCACCTGTTCGAACACCTGATGTTCAAGTCCACCACCAACCTGCCGCCCGAGACCTTCGACCGGCTGACCGAGGATGTGGGCGGCTCCAACAACGCCTTCACCGCCGACGACACCACCGCCTATTTCGAGACCGTGCCCGCCAACCATCTGGAGCGGATGCTGTTCGCCGAGGCCGACCGCATGGGTTCGCTGGTCGTGGACGAGCCGACCTTCGTCGCCGAACGCGACGTGGTGAAGGAGGAATACCGCCAGCGAATCCTGGCCAACCCCTACGGCCGCCTGTTCGGTCTGTTCGTGCCCGAGACCATCTATCAGGACAGCCCCTATCGCCGTCCGGGCATCGGCTCGATCGAGGAGCTGGAGGCCTCGTCGCTGGAGGACGTGCGCCGCTTCCACGCCACCTATTATCGTCCCGACGCCGCCTATCTGATCGTGGCCGGCAACTTCGACCAGGCTCAACTGGACCGCTGGGTCGATCAGTATTTCGGCCCGCTGAAGAACCCGACCACGCCGATCCCGACCAACAATGTCGTCGAGCCCGAGCCGACGGGTCCGCGCAACGTCACCTACTATGCGCCCAACGTGCCGCTGCCGGCCGCCGTCGTCGCCTGGCCGACGGTGAAATACGCTGACGCCGACCGCGCCGCCCTGACCGTTCTGGACGGCATCCTGTCCACCGGCGAATCCAGCCGCCTGTATCGCTCGTTGGTCTATGACAAGCAGATCGCGGCCCAGATCGGCTCGACCCCCGACTTCTCGCAGCAGGCCGGCAATCTGTCCGCCCTGGCCATCATGGCTCAGGGCCATACGGCCGAGGAAGGCATCGCCGCCCTGAACGAAGAGATCGGCAAGCTGCGCGATGTTCCTGTCACCGCCGAGGAACTGGCCGAGGCCAAGAACGAACTGGTCGCCGACGCCCTGCGCAGCCGCGAGACGGTGGATGACCGCGCGACCGCCCTGGGCTTCTCGCTGATCAACACCGGCTCGGCCGCCGCCGCCGACGATGAGGTCGCTCAGATCCAGGCCGTCACCGTCGCCGACATTCAGCGCGTCGCCCGCAAGTATCTGACGCCGCAACGCCAGTCGACGATCACCTTCCTGGCCGCCGACGACCAGAACCCCGCCTCGGTCCAGAAGATGAACGTGGACGCCCCCGTAAAGGTCGCCGACCTGGCCCCCGCCGGTCCGCCCGCCGTCCTGCTGCCCGAGGCGGAGCGCAAGCCCCTGCCCCAGCCGGGCGCCGAGGTGGCGCCCGTGACGCCGACCGTCGCCGATTTCCGGCTCGATAACGGCCTGCGCGTTTTGGTCGCCCCGACCGACGGCGTGCCGCTGGTCTCGGCCCGCCTCAGCTTCGACGCCGGTTCGTCCGATGATCCGACGGGCAAGGCCGGCGTCGCCGCCATGACCGCCGCGCTTCTGACCCAGGGCACAAAGACCAGGACCGCGCCCGAGATCGCCACCCAGATCGAACAACTGGGCGCCAGCGTGGGCGCATCGGCCGGGGTCGACTTCTCGAACGTCTATGCCAACGCCCCCTCGAACGCCTTCCCGGCGACCGTCGCCCTGATGGCGGATCTGGTGAAGAACCCCACCTTCGCCGGCGAAGAGCTTGAACGTCAGCAGGCCCAGACCCTGGACGGCCTGCGCGTCGCCCTCAGCCAGCCGGCGTCCATCGCCGGCATGACGGTCGGCCGCGTCATCTACGGCGACGCCCCCTATGGCGCGACGATCACCCAGCAGACTGTCCCGGCCATCACGGCGGCCGACGTCGCCGCCTTCCACGCCGCGCGCTACCGGCCGTCGGACGCGACCCTGGTCTTCTCGGGCGACATCACGCCGGCCGCCGCCCGCGCCCTGGCGCAACAGACGTTCGGCGACTGGCGTCCGGCCGGCGCGGCCCCGGCCGCTGCGACCAATCCGGCCGGCCAGCCCCTGGCGCCGCGCATTGTCGTGGTGAACCAACCCGGCGCCGGTCAGGCCGCGGTCGTCGCCGCCGTTCGCGGCGTGTCACGCACCGATGCGGACTTCTTCCCGCTGACGGTCGGCAACACCCTGCTGGGCGGCGGCTTCTCGTCGCGCCTGAACCAGGAAATCCGCATCAAGCGCGGTCTGTCCTACGGCGCCTCGTCGTCGCTGGGCGCACGGGCGGATGCGGGCCTGTTCACCGCCTCGACCCAGACCAAGAACGAGACCGCCGACGAGGTCGCCGATCTGATCCTGGCTGAGATCGCCAAGCTGGGAACCGAGACCCCGACCCAGGCCGATCTGGCCCCGCGCCGCGCCACCCTGATCGGCGGCTTCGGCCGCTCGCTGGAGACGGTGGACGGCCTGGGCGCCCTGGTCGCCAACCTGGCGCTCTATGATCTGCCCATGAGCGACCTCGCCGACTACGCCGGCCGGGTCCGCGCCGTCACGCCGGAACAGGTCGAGGCCGCCTTCGCCGAACACCTGCCGGTCAATCGCGCCAGCCTGGTCATCGTCGGCGACGGCTCGAAGTTCCTGGACGATCTGCGCGCCAAACACCCGAACCTCGAAGTCATCGAGGCGGGCGCCCTGAATCTGAACACCGGCTCGCTGAAGTAAGGCCGGATCGGCAAGCCCCCTCCTTCCCCTGGCGGCGAAGGAGGGGGTCGGCCGCCAGCCGTCGTATGTTCAGAACCTAAGTCGTCTCTTTTCAGGGACTTTCGGGACGCCGTCGACAATCATCCATACAGGCGTCGAACGGGGATATGATCCATCCCTGATCTTTGACATCGCGATCCCCACGCCGAGTCCTTGACTCTCAAGGTCGGGCCCGACCGGCCTCGACAATTGCACGCGCTCAATTCCTGCGCAGATTTATCCCTGAGATTTCCGTCTCTTGGCGCCGAATTGCACGCCATTGCACCTTTTTCGCCGCGTGCAATTTCCGTCCGCTAGACCGACAGACACACCACCTGGGCCACGCGCAGGTCGCGTCTCAGCCGGTTGGACACCTGGCCGTAATCCTCGGTCGTGATGGTCTGGCCGCGCGCGTCGTCGGCCGGCGTCTGTTCGCCGCGAATGGCCGGCCCGAACGTCTCCGGCGCCGTCGTATAGATCCGGCCCCGTCTCGGCGCCTCGGCGATGGTGACGCCCACGACGCGGCCCTGCGCATCCAGGGCCGGCGCGCCGGACAGGCCCGACAATGTGCCCTCAAGCCCGTTGGTGCGCCCGACCTCGGCCCAGGACAGCACCGGCTCGTCGCGCGCGCCGCGCCCGAAGACCTTCAAGGTCTCGCGTCCCAGCAGGCGAGACGTCACCTCGCCGGGACGCCCCTGAGGAAAGCCCGGATGGAAGGCGCGCTGACCCTTGCGCAGCGGCGCCTCGACCGCGACCGGCAGCGCGGCGGGACCGCCGTCGGTGATCAGCAAGGCGACGTCGGCGCGCGGCGCCAGACGGACGTCGGCCGCGACCGCCCGCCCCTCGCCGACCACCAACGCCGGCTTGCGGCACCCCTCGACGACATGGCGCGCCGTCACCCAGCGCCCCCGTCCTGCGATGGAGAAGGCCGTGCCCGACGACGGCTTGAACGGCGCCTCGCCCGCATCGACGGTCACGGCGGCGTCAAAGGGGGTGATGGGGCCCAACAGCGCGCCCTCGGCCACATCGGCGCCGGCCTCCGCGACCGGCGGCGCATCGGCGTTCTCGCGTCGCCCCAGGGACACCGCCAGAAACACGGCCGCCACCGCTCCATAGATGGCCCAGTCCGGCAGGCGGGGAAACTGCATCGCTCCGGCCGATCAGCCGGTCAGCGCGGCGGACAGGATGACGGCCGTCGCCAGTTTGGCGCCCAGCAGCACCACCGCCGCCGAGATCTCGCCGTGGCGGATTCGCTCCGGCAGGCCCGTCAGCAGCAGGTCCACGACCCGGAAGGCCAGAAGCTGCAACACCACGGTCGCCACGCCCCAGATGGCGATGTCGCGCACCGAGGTCGACACCGCCAGCGACACCGCCAGCGGCACCGCCAACCCCACCAGAATGCCGGCGAAGGCGATGGCGGCGGCGACATTGCCCTGACGGATCAGGGCGACCTCCTTCCACGGCGTCAGCAAGGCATAGACCGTCGCCCCCGCCGCGAGCAGCAGCAGGGTCACGATCAGGTGCATCACCATGACCGGGAAGCCCGAGGCGAAAGCCTGCACCTCGGCGCTGGAAAGGACGTTCGACAAGGAGGGGTCCATGCCCAGACGCCTTGCCCGATTGTCGCCCCAATCCGCAAGCGCGCCGGGGACACACTGCGTGACATTATGTGTCCGAAGGTTGTGCCCTCTCATCAAGAGAGGACATCAGGATCAGGCCGCCGCCTGTTCCGCCTTCCGCAGAGCCGAGGCCCTGATCTTCTCGCTTTCGGATTTCAGCTGACCGCACGCGGCCAGGATGTCGCGGCCGCGGGGGGTGCGGATGGGCGAGGCGTAGCCGGCCTTGTTCAGGATGGCGGCGAAGCGTTCGATCGTCTTCCAGTCCGAGCATTCGTATTCGACGCCGGGCCAGGGATTGAACGGGATCAGATTGATCTTGGCCGGTATGCCCTCGATCAGCTTCAGCAGCGCCCGCGCCTCTTCGGGGCTGTCGTTGACGCCCTTCAGCATGACGTATTCGAACGTCACCCGCCGCGCGTTCGACAGGCCCGGATAGGCCCGGATCGCCGCCATCAGCTGGTCCAGCGGGTATTTCTTGTTCAGCGGCACCAGCACGTCGCGCAGGGCGTCGTTGGTGGCGTGCAGGCTGATGGCCAGCATGGCCGCCGTCCGGTCGCCCAAGGCCTGAAGCTGCGGCACCACGCCCGAGGTCGAGACCGTGATCCGGCGACGCGACAGGGCGATGCCCTCATTGTCCGAGATGATGTCGATGGCGTCGGCGACGTGGTCCAGATTGTAGAGCGGCTCGCCCATGCCCATGAAGACGATGTTGGACAGGCGCCGGTCTTCCTTGGGCGACGGCCATTCCTCCAGGTCGTCGCGCGCGACCTGGACCTGGGCCACGATCTCGGCGGCGGTCAAGTTGCGCACCAGCTTCTGCGTGCCGGTGTGGCAGAAGGTGCAGTTCAGGGTGCAGCCGACCTGGCTGGACACGCACAGGGCGCCGGCCCGGCCCACGTCGGGAATATAGACGGTCTCGATCTCGATGCCCGGCGCGGTTCGGATAAGCCATTTGCGCGTGCCATCCTTGGACACCTGGCGTTCGACGACCTCGGGGCGGGCCAGGGTGAAATGCTCGGCCAGCTTGGCCTGCATGTCCTTGGCGACATTGCTCATGGCCGAAAACTCGGTCACGCCATAGTGGTGGATCCAGCTCCACACCTGGCTGGCGCGCATCTTGGCCTTTTCGGGCGGACAGACGTCCGCGTCGATCAGGGCCTGGCGCAGGCCGGGGCGCGTCAGACCGCTGAGGTTGACGGTAGCCTTGACGGCGGGCGCGTTAGAGACGCGCGAAAGATCGAGCGTGATGCTCAAGGCGGCGATCCTGCGTGAGGTTGAGCCGGCCTATATAGCACGGATCCCGGCGATTGCATGGCCGGGGCGGATTCGACTGCCCTTAGAGGCCCACGTCCCAGACGCCGGCGTCGCGCATCCGGGTCTCGCGCGCCTCCTCGGCCCGACCGCCCATATCCTTGGCCATGCTGCGGATCGCGGTCGAGACGGTGGTCTTGTGCACGCCCGGCACGATCGCGTGGGCGAAGGCGGCGCCCGCCAGACCCAGCAGTTTGAAGCCGAAACCCGCCGAAGCGACCATGTGCTGAAGATAGGTCTCGTCAACCTCGCGCGGGTGGTCGCGGAACAGGCGGTCGAACGGGGTCGAGCCCGAACGGCGGCGGTCGATCGTCGTCTGGCTCATGGCGGCGCCCTTCCCTGCTTCGTCGCCTTATGGTCACGCCGGACGGCCGACGACGCAACCCCCATCGCAATCTGTTCATTGGACGTGACCGACGCGCGACCCGCTCGCTTCAGACCCATCGTCAGAAGTGAAAACTCGGTCTAGGGTCGGCGTTCGATCAAGGAAATGCCCATGCCGATCCGCCTTTCGCCCGCCTCTTCCATGGCCGTCGCCTTGGCCCTGCTGGCCTCAGCGACGCCGGTGCTGGCGCAGTCGGGCGCGGCAGGCCTGCCTTATGACGCCCGGCGCGGGGTCTTCAGCTTCTCGTCGGGGCTCGAGGGCTCGCTTCCGGCGGTGGTGCAGGTCACGACCCTGGGCCAGTCGCGCGGTCCTAGTTCGGACGCGGCCGATCCCAAACCCTACGCCTCCGGTTCCGGCGTCATCGTCGATGCGGCCGAGGGGCTGGTGATCACCAACAATCACGTCGTCGAGGGCGGGCGAAAGTTCACCGTCGATCTGACGGACGGCCGCCTGTTCGACGCCGTGCTGGTCGGGGCGGACAAGGCGACCGACATTGCCGTGCTGCGCATCACGCCCGACGGTCGGCCGCTGAACCTCAAACAGGTCCAGACGGTGGATTCCGACACCCTGCGCACCGGCGACCTGGCCTTCGCGGTCGGCTATCCGCTGGGCCTGGACCAGACCCTGACCATGGGCGTCATCTCGGGCCTGAACCGCTCAGGGCTAGGCGATGCGGTCGAGGACTATATCCAGACCGACGCGGCCGTGAACTCGGGCAATTCGGGCGGGCCGCTGCTGGATAGCCGGGGCCGGCTGATCGGCATCAACACCTCGATCCTGTCGGGGGGTCTCGGCGGCGGCAACGACGGCATCGCCTTCGCCGTGCCGACGCGGATCATGCTCTACGTCGCCGACCAGCTGAAGAAGAACGGCGAGGTCAAGCGCGGCGCGACCGGGGCCATCTTCGGCTCGCTGAACGCCGAACGCGCGCGCGATCTGCACCTGGGCATCGTGCGTGGGGCCGTTGTGGCCGATGTCGCGCCGGGATCGCCGGCCGAACGCGCGGGCCTGCGCCACAACGACGTCATCACCCGGATCCAGGGCCGCCCCGTCGCCAACGCCGGCTCGGTCAACGCCACCATCGGCATCGCCGCGCCGGGCTCGGATCTCAGCGTCTCCTATCTGCGCGGCGGCCGCGAGGCGACCACGTCGCTGGCGGTCGAGACACCCGCTGATCAGCCCGTGATCGTTGGGGCCCAGTCGGTGCTGGCCTATGGGGCGACGCTGCGAGACCAGGACGGCGGCGCCCAGGTCACGGCCGTCGCGGCCGGCTCGCCCGCCGCTCAGGCCGAACTGACGGCCGGCGATGTGATTACCGCCATCGCAGGCGCGCCCGTCGCCGACGCTCGCGCGGCCGCCACCGCCCTGCAGGGCGCCTCGGGATCGGTCGAAGCGACCGTGCTCAGAAACGGAGAGACCCTGAACCTGACCCTGTCGCTCTAGGCGGGATCAGACGCCGACGTTTCGCTGCTGGCAGGCTCCAGACAGCGAAACGCCCGCCTTGCCAGGGAGGGGGAGGGGAAAGGCAGGGCGGGCGCTCGCTTGGAGGAAGCATCGGCCGCCGGAGCCCGTAAACTGGAAACATCCAGGGGGGCTGGGGGGGGCTGTTCAGGATCCGGGACGCTTCCGAACTCCGACGAGCCGATGGTCGATATTTCGTTGCGCATACGGGCGGGCGAAGGACCGAAACGGGGCCATTTCGTGTCTGCGTCGATTTCTTGGCCGCCTCTGGCGTCGGGCCGCCAGCGGCCTAAGGTGAGCCTATGAGTCTGAACCCTCACGACACGACGCCGGCGCCCGGCCCCGTCTTTTTCGACCGTCGCGAACTGGACCCGATCCTCAGGGTCTATGGCCGCATGGTCGCGCAGGGCGAATGGCGCGACTACGCCATGGTCGGGCACAAGGATTTCGCCGAGTTCGCCGTCTTTCGCCGCAGCGGCGACGCCCCGCTCTACCGGATCGAAAAGCGACCTGCCCTTCAGACCCGCCAGGGCCAGTGGGCCGTCATCGGCGAAGGCGGCCAGATCCTGAAACGCGGCCGCGACCTGACCCAGGTGTTGCGCGTCTTCGACGGCCGCAAGTTCCAAGTGGTGGAGTAGAAACAAAAAGGGCCCCGCGAGGGGCCCTTTCCGAATCCGTCTTTCGACCGATCTCAGTTCCGGTTGCCGCCCATGAAGGCCAGCAGGAATTGGAACAGGTTCACGAAGTTGATGAACAGGCTCAACGCGCCGAAGCCGGTCGCCACGCCCATCGCGTTCTGGTCGCCGCCCAAGGCGTAGTAGGTCATCTTCAGACGCTGAGTGTCGTAGGCGATCAGACCCGAGAAGATCAGCACGCCCAGGCCGGAGATGATCAGGTAGAAGGTCCCGGACTGCAGGAACATGTTCACGATCGAGGCGATGATCAGGCCGATCACGCCCATGATCAGGAAGGTGCCCATGCCGGTCAGGTCCTTCTTGGTCGTGTAGCCCACCAAGCTCAGACCGCCGAAGGCCGCCGCCGTCACTAGGAAGGTGGTGGCCAGCGAACCGCCCGTATAGCGCAGGAACAGGATGCCCAGACCCGCGCCGATCGTGGCGACCACGGCCCAGTAAAGCATGTTCACGCCCTTGGCCGTCGGGTTCTTCATGAAGAACATCGAGCCGAACAGCATCACCAGCGGCGAAAACTGGACGATCATGCCCAGGATCGTCAGGCCGATCCGGCCGTCCGCCGTCTGGACGAACAGCAGACGCTGGACTTCGTAAACATTGCCCGTGAAATAGGCTAGGGCGCCGGCGACCACGAGGCCGAGCGCCAGCTTGTTGTAGACGCCCAGCATGAAGCTGCGCAGGCCGGCGTCGACCGACATGTCGGCCGTCTGCGGCAGAGGACGGGCGTAACCGTTGTTGAAATCGCTCATGGCGACGAACTTTCTCCGATTGGCCGGAGAGGCTTCTCCGGTCACAGGCTTTGAATATCGTGAGCCGAGGCCCGCGCTGCAAGGAAAACCTGACTTGGAGGCTTGTGTTCCGGCCGCTACTTTCGGTCGCATGCTTCGTCTGTTCACCGCCCTGATCCTGCCGCCCGACGTCGCAGAGACGCTGAAACGACGGCAATCGGGCCTGCCCGGCGCGAGGTGGCGGCCGCTGGACGCCCTGCACGTCACGCTCGCCTTCTATGGCGAGATCGACGAACGCCGCGCCGACGACCTGGCGTCGGAACTGACGCGCGTGACGGGCGGTCCGTTCGAGATCGCGCTGAAGGGCGTCGGCTGTTTCGGCGACGACCACCGCAGCCACACGCTGTGGGCTGGGGTCGAGACGCCCAATGAGCGCCTGTCGGTCCTCGCCGGACGCTGTAAGGCCGCCGGAGAACGCGCCGGGATCGGCATGGAGGCGCGCGCCTACAAACCGCATGTGACCCTGGCCTATCTGAAAACCCAGACCAATCCCGACCGGCTCGGCGCCTGGGTGTCAGGGCACAATTTGCTGCATTCGCCGCCGATCCGCATCGACCGCTTCGGCCTGTATTCCAGCGTCCTGACCGACAGCGGCAGCCACTACGAACTGGAGCGGGAGTATCTGCTGTGAGCACTGCCCCCTACGCCCTGCCGCCCCATGTCGCTCTGGGGCCGACGCTGGAGACCGAGCGGCTGATCCTGCGTCCACCGGCGGTTGAGGACTTTCCGCGCTGGGCCGCGTTCATGGCCGATCCCGAGACCGCCCGCTTCATCGGCGGGGTTCAACCCGCGCCCCAGGTCTGGCGCCTGATCTGCACCGTCGCGGGCATGTGGGCCCTGACGGGCGAAGGGATGTTCTCCATCTTGGAAAAGGAGACCGGCCAGTGGATCGGCCGTATCGGGCCGCTGCACCCCTATGGCTGGCCGGGCCGCGAGGTGGGCTGGAGCCTGCATCGCGACGCCACCGGCAAGGGCTATGCCGTCGAAGCGGCCGCAGCCACGATGGACTACGCCTTCGAGGTGCTGGGCTGGGACGACGTGATCCACTGCATCGCGCCCGAGAACCTGCCCTCGGCGGCGGTCGCGACACGGTTGGGTTCGCGCCATCGCGGGCCGGGCGCCCTGCCCGAACCCCTCCAGGACATCGCCATCGATCTGTGGGGCCAGACGCGCAACGAATGGATGGTGAATCGGGTGCGCCTAAAGCGCTGACCACAACCGAACGCGGCGGCGCGTCGTATCCCTTCCAAACCGAACGAGGATACGCCCATGTTCCGCGCCAGCCTGATCGCCGCCGCCGTCGCGCTCGCCGCCCTGCCGTCAATGGCGTTCGCCCAAGCGTCTAATGTCGATCTGAACCGCTTCGACGGCCGGTGGTTCGAGATCGAGCGCAATCACAACAACGTTCAGAAGGACTGCAGCCGGGCGCAGATCGACTTCACGCCGCAGGGCGCCGCCGACCGCTACGTCATCACCGTCACCTGCGTCCGGCGCGCCGACGGCAAGGTCGAGACGTTGCGCGCCAACGCCCGCGTCACCGACACCACGACCAATGCGAAGTTCCGGTTCAGCCTGACCGGCCTGCTTAGCTTCGGCGGTCTGGCGGGCCAGAACTACTGGGTCTATGACCATGCCCCGGACTACAGCTGGGCCATCATGGGTCTGCCGGACAAATCGAACTGGTGGATCTGGCACCGCAACCAGAATGCGACGCAGGCTGAGCGCGACCGCATTCTGAGCCGCGTCCGCGCCTTGGGCTTCAGCACCAGCCGCCTGGTCCACACCGGCGTCTAAGGCGCCGCTTGCGATAGGAACGTAGGCGGAACATAAGCTGTCGGCATGTCCGCCGTCGCCCATCTCGAACTCGTCTTCAGCCGTCCCGAGACCACGCTTTCGGTCACGCGCGGCGCGGCGCGGCTGATGATGGATATGGGCTATGCGCCGCTCTTGGAAGTCTGCCTGCCCAACGGTCGCCGCGCCGATGTCATGGCGATCGGGCGCAAGGGCGACATCGTCATCTGCGAGGTCAAGTCGGGGGTCGATGACTACCGCGTCGATCGCAAATGGCATGAGTACGGCCCGTTCTGCGACGCCTTCTATTTCGCCGTCGCGCCCGAGTTTCCGCAAGCCATCCTGCCCGACGAACCGGGCCTGATCGTCGCCGACGGCTTCGGCGGGGCGGTCGTGCGTGAGGCGCCGTCGATGGCTCTGGCGCCCGCACGTCGCAAGGCCCTGACACTCGCCTTCGCCCGATTGGGCGCGATGCGGACGATGCGCGACTAAAGGCGGCGGAAGACGGCGGAAGCGAAGCCGTCGGCGATCAGCTGCGCCTCGACCTCGGCCAGGGGTTCGATGACAACCCCCTTGCCGCCCGTCGCGTGGATGATCCGTTCGCCGTCCAGCACCAGGGCCGAATGGCCGGTCCAGTCCTGGTCGCCGTTCGGCGCCAGCCAGACGACGATGTCGCCACGCTCGATGTCCGATGCGGAGATCGCCTGCCCGATCTGGGCCTGCGCGTCCGACCGGCGCGGACCCGGCAGGCCGCATGCCAGCAGGGCCTGCTGCACCAGACCGGAACAGTCGGTGGAGATCGAAGACCGCGCGCCCAGCTCGTGCGGACGGCCCAGCAGCCGTTCGGCCACCACCACCGGATCGGTCTCGAACTCCCCGATCGGCTGGAGGTCGGTCTGGTCCAGATCCGCCGCCGCTTCGACCACCAGAGCGTTCAACGGCAGGGCCGCGTCCACGGCGGCGACGCGATAGGTCGCCAGCGGCGCGCCGCTCGACAGGCTGTCCAGCACCACCCAGCCGACCACACCGTCACGACGGGCCCGGCCCCAGGCCCGGCCGTTGGCCCGGTCCAGAACGTCGAAGATTTCGCCGTGCAGCAGTTGATCGATCCGTCCGTCGGCGTCGGACAGGATGTCCGCCACGGCCGCGCGGCAGTGCATGGCTTCGGTCGCCCGATAGGCGCCCGCGCGCACCAAGCCTTCCAGCGCCTGTTCGGCGAGGTCGGGGCGAGCGAGGCGGTCGCCGGGCGGAAGAAGATCGAGGACGTCGGTCAACGTGAACTCGCGTGGATTGAAACGACACGCTATCCACCGATGGCTTAGGGGCCGTTAACGCGCGTCGCTTTTGCGAAAGAAAATCAACAGAACCGCGTTCTCAGATATTGGAAGCAGCCCCTCAGCGCCTGCGCCTCGCCGCCTTCGGGGAAGCCGGGACGCGCGCGGGGGTTCCAGGCGAAGATGTCCATGTGCGCCCAGGCGCCGGTTGTCGGGGCGAACTTTTGCAGGAACAGGGCGGCGGTGACCGAACCCGCCTGCGCCCAGGCGGATGAATCGTTCTTCAGATCGGCGATCTCGGTGTCGAGCGCCGCGCGATAGCCCGGCCACAAGGGCATCCGCCACAGGGGATCGCGCACCTGCCCCGCCGCGGCCAGCAACCCGGCCGCCAGCGCCTCGTCGTCGGTATAGAGGGGCGGCAGGTCCGGCCCCAGCGCGACCCGCGCCGCCCCGGTCAGGGTGGCGAAGTCCAGCGTCAGATCGGGTTCGTGCTCGCCCGCTCGCGTCAGGGCGTCGGCCAGGATCAGCCGCCCTTCGGCGTCGGTATTGCCGATCTCGATCGTTAGGCCCTTGCGGCTGTTCAGGATGTCGCCGGGCCGGAAGGCGTCGGCGGACACCGCATTCTCCACCGCCGCCACGATCACCACCAGCCGCACGGGCAGGTCCGCCTGCATCACCAGCCGCCCCAAGGCCAGGGCGTGCGCCGATCCGCCCATGTCCTTCTTCATGTTCCGCATGCCGGCGGCGGGTTTCAGGTCCAGTCCGCCGGTGTCGAACACCACCCCCTTGCCGACCAGGGCAACCAGGGGCAGGTCGGTCCGGTCCAGCTTCCAGCCGATCTCGATGAGGCGCGGCGCACGGTGCGGCGCGGCCGCCCGACCGACGGCGTGAACGGCCGGATAGTTCTCCTCCAGCAGAGCGTCGCCGGTCGTGACGGTGATCGCGGCCCCGGCGCTCTCGGCGATCTCGCGGGCGATGGTCTCGATCTGCAACGGCCCCATGTCGGCTGCCGGCGTATCGACCATCTCGCGCGCCAGGGCGCAGGCGGCGGCGATGCGCGAGACCTCGGCGACATCCACCCCGTCCGGCGCGACCAGCCTGGCCGACGCCCGATCCGGCCGGGCCTTGTAGCGGTCGAACACATAGGTCCCCAGCAGGAAGGCCAGGGTCGCCAGGTCCGCGTCCTCGGCCGCTACCTCAAGCCGATACAGGCCACCGGGCAACCGCGCCGACAGCCCCCGCACGCTCATCGGATCGAAGGTCGCCCCCGATCCAACCACGACCTGGGCCACCTCGCCGTCCGCACCGGGTACGATCAAAAGCTGACCCGCCTGGCCCTCGAACCCGTGCAACTCGCCCCAGCGGCGGGACGCACCGTCCAGCGCGCCGCCCGCCTGAACGAAGCGGATCGGGATCGCGCCATCGCCGTCTTGGGCGGAAACCAGCAGGGGATGCGAGACGGACATGGGGCCCTCGGGACGAAGTTAACCATCAGTTGACGCGAACAGGCGACCCTAGGGGCAAGACCCAAGGACCGCCTGGACCCGCCCCATGTCGCGCATGCCCGCCCTTCTCGCAACCGTCGCCCTGATCGCCCTGTCCGGCGGACCGGCCCTGGCGGCCGACCCGACACCGGCCTCATCGGCCCAGACCCGTGCGCCGTCCTCGGCGCAGGTCCGCGCCACCTATGACCGGATGGACGCCCTGTCGCGCTCGGTCTTCTGGGCCTCGGAACAGCAAGCCAATCCGACCGATGCGGTCGCGGGCGTGAAGCTGGCGCAGGCGCTGCGTGAACTGGGCCGATACGATCAGGCGGCCGAGGCCGCCCAGGCGACCCTGACCGTCCAGCCGAACAATCTCGACGCCCTGCTGGAGCTGGGCCGCGCCCATATCGCGCGGGGCCAGGCCTTCTATGGCGTCGCGCCGTTGGAACAGGCGCGCAATCAGGCGCCGCGCGACTGGCGCGCCTATTCGCTGCTGGGCGTGGCCTATGAGCAGGTGCGCCGCACCGACGACGCCCGCGCCGCCTGGAACCAGGCCCTGGCCTTGTCGCCCGACAACCCCGATGTCCTGACCAACGCCGCCACGGCCGCCCTGACCCAGGGCGATGCGCCCGGCGCCGAGACCCTGCTGCGCCGCGCCGTCGCCCAGCCGACCGCCTCGGCCAAGGTGCGCCAGAACCTGGCCATGGTGCTGGGCCTGCAGGGCAAGATGGGCGAGGCCGAACAGATCCTGCGCCGCGAGCTTCCGCCCGAACAGGCCGAGCAGAACCTGCAATGGCTGCGCGCGCGCGGCACGGCCGGCGCCGCGTCGTCCAGCGGCGGCGCACGGGCGAACACGCCGACGACCGACACGGCCCGCACCTGGAATTCGCTGCAAGGCGGCTGATCGACCCGTTGCGGTCGGGCCGCCCGCGTGGTGGATGAGGCCATGAATTCCCTCCCCGCGCCCCGCACCTACCAGGCCTTCCTGTTCGACATGGACGGCACCCTGATCACATCGACCCTGGCCGCCGAGCGCGTCTGGACCCGCTGGGCCGAGCGTCACGGCCTGGACGTGGCGGCCCTGCTGTCGGTCATGCACGGGGTGCGCGCCATCGACACCATCCGCAACCAGAACCTGCCCGACATCGACCTGGCCGCCGAGGTCGCCTGGGTCGAACGCGGCGAGATCGAGGATGTGGACGGCGTCGCCCCCATCCCCGGCGCCATCGACTTCGTTCAACGCCTGCCGCCCAACCGCTGGGCCGTGGTCACTTCCGCGTCCGTCCCCCTGGCCCGCGCCCGGCTGAAGGCCGCCGGGGTGACGCCGCCCGCTATCATGATCACCGCCGAGGACGTCGAACGCGGCAAGCCCGACCCCGCCGGCTATCTGAAGGCTGCGGCGACCCTGGGCTTCGCCATCGCCGACTGCCTGGTGTTCGAGGACGCCGAGGCCGGCATCAAGGCGGGCGAAGCGGCCGGCGCCGACGTCGTGGTCGTCACCGCCGCCTGGACCCATCCGCTTCAGACGGATCACCCCACACTTGCGGACTATGCGGATGCCGGGCTTGAAGTGCGCGCGGACGGTTCGCTGACGCTGGAGATCTAACACCGCCATTCTCCCGCCCGGTTACGGGGAGGGAGAGGTTTCGCGCCGGCGTCGAACATCCTATCTTCGCCCCATGATCGACGACCTCTACAGCGCGCGCATCCTGTCGCTGGCGGCGAACCTGCCGCATGCGGGGCGCTTACCCGCGCCGCAGGGCACCGGCGAGCGGGTGGCGAAACTGTGTGGATCGCGGGCGACGGTCGATGTGACGCTGGACGACCAAGGCCGCGTCGCCAGCTTCGCCCAGGACGTGAAGGCCTGCGCCTTGGGTCAGGCCGCCGCTGGTGTGCTGGGCCAGCATGTGATCGGCGCGTCGGTCGAAGAGATCACTGAAGCCCGCGACGCCATGTCCGCCATGCTGAAATCCGGCGGCGAAGGCCCGACCGGCAGGTTCGAGGATTTGCGCCTGCTGAGACAGGTCGCCGATTATCCCGCCCGCCACGCCTCGACCCTGGTCTCCATCGAGGCGACGCTGGAGGCGGTGACTGCCGCCCTTGCCGCCCGAACTCGTCTCGCCGGCGCAGCCTGACGGGCACGACCGGTTGATCCCCCTGCCGCAACAGGGGATAAGCACGGCGAACCCGTCCAGCCCCCGGCGAAGGGACATATGTCTCTCTATGAACGCGGCGTCCGCGCGGCCCATCGGGGCTACAAGCTGACGTTGTCCCCCCTGATCGGCCAGCAGTGCCGGTTCCTGCCGACCTGTTCGGATTACGGGCGCGACGCCCTGATCCAGCACGGACCGGTGCGGGGGGGATGGCTCACCGTGCGCAGGCTCTGTAAATGCCATCCCTTCGGCGGGTCGGGATACGACCCGGTTCCGCCCCTGAAGACCGACCAAGAAGAACAGCAGTCATGATCGACCTGAAATTCCCCGACGGCGCGGTTCGCCAATATCCCGCAGGCTCCACGGCGCGCGACGTGGCGACCTCGATCTCGCCGTCGCTGGCCAAGAAGGCCGTTCTGGCCGAGTTGAACGGCGAGCAGCGCGACATGGGCCGGGTGCTGGAGACGGGCGGCGACTTCCGCCTGATCATGCGCGACGATCCCGCCGCCCTCTATACGATCCGCCACGACACGGCCCACGTCCTGGCCGAGGCGGTCCAGACCCTGTTCCCCGGAACCCAGGTCACGATCGGCCCGGCCATCGAGGACGGCTTCTATTACGACTTCTTCCGCGAGGAGCCCTTCTCGACCGACGACTTCGCCGCCATCGAAAAGGAGATGGGCCGGATCGTCGACCGCGACGCCAAGTTCGAGCGCGAGGTCTGGGAGCGGGACGCTGCGATCAAATTCTTCGAGGCGCGCGGCGAGAAGTTCAAGGCCGAGCTGATCCGCGATCTGCCGGGAACCGAGACCATCACCCTCTATAAGCAGGGCGACTGGATCGACCTGTGCCGGGGGCCGCACTTCCCCTCAACGCGCCACGTCGGCAAGGCGTTCAAACTGACCAAACTGGCCGGCGCCTACTGGCGCGGCGACTCCAAGCGCGAACAGTTGCAACGCATCTACGGCACCGCCTGGGCGACCAAGGAGGATTTGGACGCCCACCTGCAGCGGCTGGAAGAGGCCGAGAAGCGCGACCACCGCAAGGTCGGCAAGGCGATGGAGCTCTTCCACATACAGGAAGAGGGCCGGGGCATGGTCTTCTGGCACCACAAGGGCTGGGTCCTGTGGCGCGTGCTGGAGGCCTATATGCGCCGTAGGCTCGACGCCGCCGGTTATGTCGAGGTCAAGACGCCCCAGGTTCTGGACCGCAAATTCTGGGAACAGAGCGGCCACTGGGACAAGTACCGCCCCAATATGTTCGTCTGCGAGACGGTCGAGGGCGAGGAACTCAGCCTCAAGCCGATGAACTGCCCGGGCCACGTGCAGATCTTCGACCAGGGACAGCGGTCGTACCGCGAGCTGCCGCTGCGGATAGCCGAGTTTGGGGCCTGCCACCGTTATGAGCCGTCGGGTTCGCTGCACGGCCTGATGCGGGTGCGCGGCTTCACCCAGGACGACGCCCACATCTTCTGCCGCGAAGACCAGATCGTCGAAGAGACGGCCGAGTTCATCAAACTGGCCCGTAGCGTCCACGCCGACCTAGGCATGGAGACCGCCTACATCAGCCTGGGCACCCGGCCCGAGAACCGCGCCGGCTCCGACGAATTCTGGGACAAGGCCGAGGCCCTGATGGCCGAGGCCGCCCGCGCCGCCGGGACCGAACCGGTCGTGACCGAAGGCGACGGCGCCTTCTATGCGCCCAAGCTGGACTTCATCGTCAAGGACGCCATCGGCCGCGAATGGACCTGCGGCACGATCCAGCTCGACTATGTCCTGCCGGAACGTCTGGATGCGACCTACATCGCCGAGGACGGCCAGAAGCACCGGCCGGTCATGCTGCACCGGGCGATCCTGGGCAGCTTCGAGCGGTTCATCGGCATCATGATCGAGAACTACGCCGGCGCCTTCCCCCTGTGGCTGGCCCCGACCCAGGCCGTGGTGGCGACGATCACCTCGGACGCCGACGACTATGCTCGCGACGTCATGGCCAAGTTCAAGGCCGCCGGCCTGCGCACCGAGATCGATCTTCGCAACGAGAAGGTCGGCTACAAGGTCCGCGAACACTCGGTCGGCAAGGTGCCGGTCATCGCCGTGGTCGGCCGCCAGGAAGCCGAACAGGGCCTGGTCGCCATCCGCCGCCTGGGCTCGCAGGCCCAGACGGTGGTTACGGTCGAGGAGGCCATCCGCATACTGACCGACGAGGCCACCCCGCCGGACCTGAAGCGAGCGAATACCCCAGATTGACAGAAAGACTAACCCCAGGCTGTTGTCTATCGTAGGACGGCAGGCTTCAGCACGCTCCCGTGTCTGTGCCGGCAACGGTCTAAGGGGAGAGCGGGCATGCCCAGCACCATCCTGGTCACGGGCGGCGCCGGCTATGTGGGTTCGCACGCCTGCCTCGCCCTGTCCCAAGCCGGTTTCACGCCGGTGGTCTATGACAATCTGTCGAACGGTCATGCGGCCTTCGTCCAGTGGGGCGAACTGGAGACCGGCGACATCCGCGACGCAGCCCGTCTGGATGCGGTGATCGCCAGACACAAGCCCGTCGCGATCCTGCATTTCGCCGCCCTGATCGAGGTTGGGGAATCGGTCAAGGCGCCGGGCCGCTTCTATGACAACAATGTCGTCGGCGCCCTGACCCTGATCGAGGCGGCGCGGCGCGGCGGGATCGAGGCGATGGTCTTCTCCTCGACCTGCGCCACCTATGGCGACCCTGTCTATCTGCCGATGGACGAGGTCCATCCCCAGGCGCCGCTGAACCCCTATGGCCGCTCCAAGCTGATGGTCGAACAGGCCTTGGCCGACTATTCGACCTATGCCGGCTTCCGCTCGGTGTGCCTGCGCTATTTCAACGCCGCCGGGGCCGATGAGGGCGGCCGGATCGGCGAGCGCCACCACCCCGAAACCCACGCCCTTCCGCTGGCGCTCCAGACGGCGATGGGCCGGCGTCAGGGGTTCACGCTGTTCGGCGACGATTACGACACCCGCGACGGCACGGCGGTGCGTGACTATGTCCACGTCATGGACTTGGCCGACGCTCATGTGCGGGCGCTGAAATATTTGCTCGACGGCGGTCAGACGACGGTCTTCAACCTGGGCACGGGCACGGGCACGACGGTCAGCGAACTGATCGACACCATCCGCCGCACGACCAACCAGCCCTTCCCCGTCGAGACCGAGCCGCGCCGGCCCGGCGACGCCCCCTGTCTGGTGGCCGACAACAGCCGGGCGTATGAGGTTCTGGGCTGGCGGCCTACGCGGACCCTGGACGACATCGTTCGCACCGCCTGGCGCTGGCATGCCGCCGAGCGGGAGGCGCACGAGGCCTGAGCCTCGACGCCAGACGCGCGGAACCGCGCACAGGAACGTAAAACGAACGGATCGCTTGTGATGGCGCGCGCCTCGCGCTCCATCACAAGAGAGACACGACCATGGCCGAGAAGACGCTCGACACCCTGTTCCACGACACGCTCAAGGACATCTATTACGCTGAGCGCAAGATCCTGAAGTCCCTGCCCAAGATGGCCCGCGCGGCGCAGTCGCCCGAGCTCAAGGCCGCCTTCGAAAAGCACAAGGGCCAGACCGAGGGCCAGATCGAACGCCTGCAACAGGTCTTCGAACTGATCGGCAAACCCGCGCGCGGCAAGACCTGCGACGCCATCGAAGGCATCCTGGCCGAGAGCGAGGAGATCATGGACGAATACAAGGATACGCCCGCCCTCGACGCTGGCCTGCTGGCCGCCGCCCAGGCGGTCGAACACTATGAGATCACCCGCTACGGCACGCTGAAGCGCTGGGCCCTGGTGCTGGGCATGAAGGACGCCGCCGCCCTGCTGGACGAGACCCTGCAGGAGGAAGCTCAGACCGACGAAGACCTGACCGGCATCGCCGACGCCGCCGTCAACGCCGCCGCCATGAAGACCGCCGCCTGAGACGACCGGAGGCGGCTTCGCGGCCGCCTCCGCACTATCCGCCTCAGGCCTTGCGTACGAAAGCGGACAATGCGGCCTACAAAAGTCAGCGTTCACCGTATCTTAGGCGACAGTGAACGACAGTGGCGTCATCGGCCCCAGAGACCGTGACGATGACACACCCAAAGACCGCCCGAGAGCGAACCTTCCTCCAGCATCTGATCGAAGCCGGGCATATGCGGTACTGGATCATCGCCAGCTGGGCCCTGGCCTTGTTCACCGTCACCGACCTCGCGACCGCCGCCATCTGGTTCGGGGTGGCGACATCGGGTGGGTTGTTGCGCACCTTCGTCGAGCGCGGACTGGTAATATCGAACGCCTCGATTCATGGACGGATCAAGCTGGTCGCCGCCACGGTCTCCTGTTTCGCCTGGGCCGGGGCCCCGCTCTTGGCCTTCCTCCATGGCGGAACCTATGGGGTGCTCCTGGGCGTGGCCCTGCTGATCGCGGGCTATGTCCTGGTCTTCACCCAGATGCGCGCCGCCCCGCGCGAGGCTCTGATCGTTTCCGCCCCCTATTCCATTGTGGTGGCGATCCTGTTCGCCAGCCTTTGGGGCACGCCGGGTTTCTGGGTCGTGCTCAGCATGGTCCCCGTTCTGGCGCTGGCCCTGGTGATCAAGGTCGCCATCACCCAGATGAAGGACGGCGACCTGGAAGCTGTGAACCGGCGCCAGGCCGAACTGATCGCAGAGCTGGAGACGGCGCGCGACCGCGCCGACGCCGCCAGCGCCGCCAAATCCAACTTCCTGGGCGTCATCTCGCACGAACTGCGCACGCCGATGAACGGGGTGCTGGGTGCGGCGCAACTGCTTCAGATGTCCGAACTCAGCGACCGTCAAAAGGAGTTCGTCGGCGTGATCCGCAACTCGGGCGAAGGTCTGATGGTGCTGCTGAACGACATCCTCGACATCACCAAGATCGAGTCCGACAAGATGGAACTCGACATCGCCGATATCGAGACCGACACGCTGATGACCCGACTGACGGGGCCTTTCAAGGCCCAGGCCGAGGCGCGGGGCCTGACCTTCGCGAGAGAGATTCGAGGCGATCTTCCGCCCGTGCTGAAGATGGACCCGCTGCGACTGGCCCAGGTCACGCACAACTTTCTGGCCAATGCGATCAAGTTCACGCCGCAAGGCGAGGTTCGTCTGGTCGTCGAAAGCGAACCGCGCGCCGAAGGCCGCGTCGCCCTGCGCCTCGGCATCGTCGATTCCGGCATCGGCATCGCCGCCGACGATCTGACGCGCCTGTTCCAGCCCTTCTCTCAGGTTGACGGGTCGTCCACCCGCAAGTTCGGCGGCACCGGCCTGGGCCTCAGCATCTGCCAGCGTCTAGCCGCCCTGATGGACGGCGAGATCACGGTGACGTCGACCCCCGGCAAGGGATCGACCTTCACCCTGCACGCGACCTTCGACACGCCTCAGATCGAGGCTGTTCGCGTCGCCGCCTAATCAGTCGCGCAGCAGTTCGTTGACGCCGGTCTTGGCCCGCGTCTGCGCGTCCACACGCTTGACGATGACGGCGCAATACAGCGACGGCCCGCCATTCGGATCCGGGAGCGAACCCGGCACGACCACTGAATAGGCCGGCACCTCGCCCCGGAACACTTCGCCGGTCGCCCGGTCCACAATCTTGGTCGAACCCGACAGATAGACGCCCATTGCCAGGACCGCGCCCTCGCGCACGATCACGCCCTCGGCGACCTCGGCGCGAGCGCCGATGAAGCAGCCGTCCTCGATGATGGTCGGATTGGCCTGCAACGGCTCCAGCACACCGCCGATGCCCGCGCCGCCCGACAGGTGCACATTCTTGCCGATCTGGGCGCAGGAGCCGACCGTGGCCCAGGCATCGACCATCGAGCCCTCGTCGACGAAGGCGCCGATGTTCACGAACGACGGCATCAGCACGACGTTCCTGGCGATATGCGCGCCGTGACGGACGATGGCGCCGGGCACCGAGCGGAAGCCGGCCGACTGATAATCCGACGCGGTCCAGTCGCCGAACTTATTGGGCACCTTATCCCAGAAGGGACCGACGGCGACGGGATGATCCACCGACAGCGGCATGACGGACGGTTGGCCGGCGCGCATGATCTGGTTGTCGTTCAGGCGGAAGGACAGCAGCACCGCCTTCTTCAGCCACTGATGCGTGGTCCAGACGCCATCCTCGCCGCGCGAGGCGACGCGCGCCTGCCCGGAATCCAGCAGGGCCAGGGCGGTTTCAACGGCGTCGCGCACCTCGCCATGCGTGGCGGCGGACACTTCGCCGCGCTGTTCCCAAGCGGCCTCGACGACGGATTCGAGATGCGACAGATCGGTCATGCGGCGTCCTTGAAGCTCAGGTCGGAGAGGAAGTCGAGAAGGTCCGGGGCCACATGGTCAATGTGCGGCCCGATCGGCTTGCCATGGCCGTCGCCGATCAGGACCGTCGCCATGCCCAGCGCCTTGGCCGGCTCCAGGTTCTTGGGCGTGTCCTCGAAGAAGGCGGATCGGTGCGGATCGATGCCGAACTGCTCCAGCATCCGGCGGAAGGTCGCAGGATTGGGCTTGGGCGTCAGATCACCATCCTCGATGGCGAAGACGCCTTCGAAACAGTCAGCGACGCCGATCCGGTCCAGTACACGGTGGGCGTATTCACGCGCGCCATTGGTGAAGACATAGCAACGACCGGGCAGGGCCTTCAGCCGCTCGGCCAGACGCGGATTGGGCTCGACCCCATCCAGCGGCACGTCGTGCACCTCGCGCAGGAACCGTTCGGTATCGACTGCATAGTTGGCCATCAGCCCGGCCAGGGTCGTGCCGTGCTCGTCCAGGAACTGACGCTGCATCGCAGCCGCAGCCTCGGGCTCCAGCCCGACGGCCTCGACCACGAAGGCGTTGATGCGCGCCTGGACCAGCCGCATCAGACCCTGCTCGCGCGGATACAGGGTGTCGTCCATGTCGAACACCCAGGCGCGCACATGCGACAGGTCGCTCAAGACGCCTTCACCAGGGTGCCGGCGCCGAACTCGGTGAACAACTCGACCAGCATGGCGTGCGGCCGACGCCCGTCCAGAATGACTACCGCCTCGACCCCAGCGCGAACCGCGGCCATGGCCGTCTCCAGCTTGGGGATCATGCCGCCGGTCGCCACGCCGGTGTCGATCAGGTTTTGCGCCTCGTCCAGCGTCATCTGACGGATGATGTCGCCGTCCGCGCCCTTGACCCCCGGCACGTCGGTCAGCAGCAGCATCCGCTTGGCGTTCAGCGACCCCGCGACCGCGCCCGCCACCGTGTCAGCGTTGACGTTGTAGGTCTGTCCGTCCTCGGCCACGCCGATCGGGGCGATGACCGGCACCCAGTCCTCGGTCTCCGACGCGATCAGGCCGGCGATCAGCTTGGGATCCGCCTTGGTCGGCTCGCCGACATAGCCCAGGTCGACCTCGTGCTCGATCATGCTGTCGGGATCGCGCTTCGTCCGACGCGTCTTCTCGACGGTCAGCAAACCGGCGTCCTTGCCCGACAGGCCGACGCCGCGCACGTCCGCCTCCTTGCCGGCCATGGTGATCCAGTGGGCGATCTCCTTATTGACGGCGCCCGACAGGACCATTTCGGCCACTTCCATCGTCGCCGGATCCGTCACGCGCAAACCATCGACGAAGCTGGACTTGACCCCCGCCTTGTCCAGCATGGCGCTGATCTGCGGCCCGCCGCCGTGCACCACGACCGGGTTCACCCCCATCAGCTTCAGCAGCACCACATCGGCCGCGAACTGACGCGCCACGGCGCTCTCGCCCATGGCGTGGCCGCCGTATTTGATGACCACGGTCTCGCGGTCATAGATCTGAATATACGGCAAGGCTTCGGCGAGCGTCTTCGCCGTCTCCCAGCTGCGTTCCTCGGACTGGCGTTCTGTTTCGTTCATCACGCGCGCGAGATAGCGGGGGATGGGGGCGGTGTCACGAAGAACAGACTCTTTAGCGAAAGGATCGACGGTCAAAGCATCGTCGAAGCGCCGCCTTTGATCGTCGATCTGTTCCAGCAAGGCGGAGGTTTCCCCTCCCGCGCCATGGTGCCCAACGTCGCGAAGACTTCAAGTCTGACTGCTGCGAATGGTTTTGCGCGCATAGCTAGATACTCCGGCGAAGTCGTAGACATCTCGGGCATCTTGGCGGTGTGAGCTCGACAACGTAGCCCAACAGAACGCTTTTGACGATCCGACCGTCGTTTGGACCCAACGTCTCGCTTCGCCAGTTCCGAACAGCCCTCACGATATCCCGATGCCTCAACACGTAGTCGGTGCGGCTAGAACGCTTGGCTGTTCGACGGCCTGATCGTCGCTCTCCGCTTGGCAAACCCCTCCAGATCGTCGTGGTCCATCTGGACACGATCGGAGCCGAAGCCGTCATACTCTCCACGCGCTCGCGAAAGACCCCAATCCCGCCCGATCCTCTGACCTGCAAACTCCGCAACCGCGTTGAGCGCTGCTTCAACAAGCTCAAGCACTTCCCCCGCTTCGCCAACTCCCAACGTTCAATGTGGCGAAGGATCATGCAGGTAATCCGGTGGCGGCCTGCCCGACCATGAATGCACCGAAGCAAAATACCCCGGCGTCAACCGAGGGCGTCACGGCTAGGCTTCGGTCAGCGCTCCATCCTGCTGAGTCACACCTGCCGGAGCCAATGACCTGATTTGAACCCGCAACTTCTGGCTACTCCCCTGCCAGTCCGCTCCGAGCAACTAAAACCGGCCAGCTTGCCGGAAGCTCCTGTACCGGAATCCGGATCTAGCTTCCCTTACCGCGTACCCAAGCAGACGCGCCAAATCGGGTAGGCCAGCCCTGACGTCGACATTAAACTCTGCTCAATGGTGGACTACGGGTTGTGCCTCATACAAGGTGCTGACTGCCGAAGCCAAAGGAAGATTCTAATGTCGATCTATGACGGCCTATGACGTGCCCCTGAGAATTTCCTCCACGCGGAGCTAGAGTCCGGCCCTTGAAAGGACGGACGGAATGAAACGAGCGAGATTCACGGAAGAGCAG
>NZ_JBEPNH010000013.1:0-66523 GCF_040546195.1 Brevundimonas sp. UYEF29
CGCTGACCGGCCTCTTGCCAACCCCGACAACCCCAGCTCAGATCACCAAAGGACTCTCGTTATGGCTGGATGAGAAATGGGGGTCACGTCACTTCAGCTCGACATCATCAGCACGCTCGACAGCGACGATCGCCGAGTCGTCAGCCTGGCCAACAAGCGTGCTCAGACCGACAAATGACTGAAAGTAGAAGCCCAAAGCCGAAGCTTCAGCGGAATGCGGGGTGGCGGCGCCCATAGTCAAATGATCCGAGTCCAGTACCCCGTTGTAGCAGCTTGACCTTAAGACGCCACAACCCTGAGGCCCATTCGGCCACGCGTCCGCCTGGTAGGCCCCGAGCGAGATCACACCAGCCTGCTCCGACTAATTGCCGCCAGAACCGCGCGCCCGTGGCGTGTTAGGGATAGAGGGGTCTGATCTTGTCTACCTGTACTAGAACGTTGGAGGTGGTACGGATTCGCTCAATGGTGGCGCTGTCCGCCGATTCTTCCACCCTGCTCGCTACCAGACCGGTCGGGCCGTGATCTCGCCATTTCATGAAACTCATTCGTCGCATCGAAATCAGCTACCTCCGCTCCCTCTACACAGCGAGCCTTGATCGACCCGGCGACATGAACGTCGTGTTTGGTCGCAACGACAGCGGCAAGTCGAACCTTCTGAGGGCTCTGAACCTCTTCTTCAACGAGGAGACCGAGCCGGGTCGCGGCGAGATCGACTTTGACCTGGACTTCAGTGACATCCGCCGCGACGCCGCCAAGGCAGCGAAGGGTCGGCAGTTCATCGCCATTCGCGTCGACTTCAATGTGCCTTCGAACTACCGGGCATCTCTAGGCGAGACTGTTTCGATCAAGCGACAGTGGAACATCGATGGCGACATGACGGAGACGTTGCCTCGCGGCCTGTCGAAGGCGTCGCGGATACAGCTCACCCGATTCCTCAATCAGATCGACTTCACCTACATTCCGGCCATCAAGGACCTGAACGTCTTCGGCGATCTGATCGAGCGGATGTACGCGGCGACCGCCGAAAGCAGCGGGTTCGAGACGGCGACCGACACATTCGTAGATGCGATCAGAAGCCAGACGAGCGGACTGTCGGACGGTCTTAGCAAGTTGTTTGGTTCAACGACTCGGCTGGCCGCACCGACGGATATGGGACTGCTGTTCCGCTCCCTGGACTTTGCTCATGGCGAAGACGGGCACTCGCTCTTGCGTCAAAAGGGCGACGGGGTGAAAGCCCGCCATTTGCCGGAGCTGCTGCGCTACATCAACGACAATGAATCTGGGAAGAAGTTCTTCATCTGGGGCTTCGAGGAGCCCGAGAACTCGTTGGATCTCGGCGCTGCTGACGCGGAGGCGGAACGCTTTGCGGTGATCGCGGCCCGCTCTGACACACAGGTGTTCATCACGAGTCACTCCCCCGCCTTCTATCTGTCGAACTCCGAACAGACGAAGACGGACATTCGTCGCGTCTTTGTTTCGAAGCAGCGCGCCAATGGCGAAGGCGCTGATCCCGTAACGCCGAAGAACGCCATCAGCGTGATTGATAATCTGGAGGACGCTGAGGCGCGAATGAAGGAGGCCAGCCTCCTCCAGCTCCCGTACCTGATCCGACATTGGGGAGAACTGAAGAAGGAACGCGACGAGCTTGAGCGCGAAAGCACTTCACTGCGTGCCAAGCTCGAAGCTCTGACGGTGCCGACTGTCTTCGTGGAGGGGCGCCACGACAAGGCTTTGCTGGAAAGCGCGTTCGCTCGCGCCGGGCATAGCAAGGCGGCCATCAACGTTCGGATTCTCGATGGAACGCCAGCGACCACCACAGAGCTGCTTCCCAAACTGCTTCTGGCTGGCGCCCTTCATCAGGAAGCTCCGGTGTTGTTCCTGTTCGACAACGACGGCGCCGGTCGTCGAGCGCATCGAAATATCTGTGGCGTCGCACCGCCTGCCGATATCTGCGTCGTCTCCAAGAAGCTGGGGGTCTGGCTGCTGCCGCAGTCTTCAGAGAGCCGGGCGTTCGCCGAAACATATGGCATCCGTCTCGACCAACTCTTCTTCACGTCCGAGTTCCTCTACCCAGCGACGCTCGCGGCGGAGCTTTGCCTGGATGTTATCGGCGCCGACGAAGCCGAGGCGTCTCGCGCCAGCATCCATGAAAACTATCACAAGGCGTTGTCGCAGTCGGCAGCCGCTCCCCTGCGTGCTGCTGAGCCCGGTTCGGTTGACTGGTTCTTCTCCCGAGGCGTGCCGGACGATTTCAAAGCGCGCTTCGCGGCTCGGGCGGAGAAGTCTTTGCCACTAGAACAGATCGACAGCGTCGCCGCTGCGGCTTGGACATTCCTCACAGCGTCGGAATGACACGGCCCCCGCAGATCAACCGATCGTGCGGCCTGGAGGCGCGTCTCCCACCGCGAGTTTGACCGGCCGCCGGCTTCTGCGAGACGGCGGATCGATAAGGACCGTCGGCAGGGCATGGACCGAAATACGCGCGGCCTGGACTTCCAGCTTGCGCAGCGCGGCACGTGGCCCCGCCTTTAGGCGGACGGCGTCGGGATCCTCAGCCATGAGGTCGTCGAGCACGGCCCGGCTGGTGCTGTTGAGCCAACGGCTGAGTTCATCGCTGGACACACGACCGCGCTTGACGGCCGCGCCAATGAAGAAGGCGGACAGCCGCTCCTGCTGAGCCCGCAGGTGATCGCGCATCAGCTTCGATCGGGTGATGTAGCCGGAGTTCACGCCCGGCAGGGCGTGGTTCATCAGCAGATGCATATCGACCTCGGAGACCTCGGCCGCCTGCGCCAGCGTCCGATAGGTCTGGCGTAGGTCATTGCCCCAGTGGCTCAAGACAGCCCGGTCTTCCTTGTGCTCGGTGATATGGCCGCAGGGCGCGTCGCTCGGGAACAGCCACTCGCGTCCGCTCTGCGGGTAGATGATCGGCCCGATCCGCCGAAGCCGGAAGATCGACTCCATCATCGCGCGCGACAGCGGGATATCGAAGGCCTTCACCTCCCCGCCCTTGGGCTTGGACATGTGCATGACCCGGTTCTTCAGGTCGAGATCGGTGACACGGACATTCTTCAGCACCTCCGGGCGCGAGCCCGACAGCAGGGTCATCAGGTGGAACTCGCGCCGGATCGGATTGGCGATCCGGGCAAGTTGCTCGAACCAGCCCGGCAGGTCGGTCACGCCCATGGCGGTGTCCTTGCGCTGTTCGGGATTCCAGTCGACTGCGGCCGCTGGGTTCTCCGGCGGCAGGGCGCGGCATGTCTTCCGCGCGTGGTTGTAGATGGCCCGGAAGCTGCGCATCGCGCCGTTGGCGATCGCCGGCCCGTTGTTCTCACTGATCAGGTCGTGGCGATCCGCGAGAAGTCGAGGTTCGTCGCCGAGCTCGGACAACGGACGATCGAGCCAATCCGCGAACAGACGCTCCATATGGTCTGCGTACCCCCGGATGGTGGCGGGGCTTCGCTTCTTTCGCTCCAGGTGGGAGACCCTGAATCGCGACCAAGCCTCTCGCAGGGTCGGGATGCCGAGAGGCGCGACACGCGCCGCCTCATCCGCAGCCTGCTCTGCCGCTCTGGCCTCGGCCAGGATCTCAACCTTCTTCTTGGGACGCGGGTCCTCTCCAGAGGCGATCAGAAGCAGCAGGCCCCTCGCCTTGGTTCTGGCGTCGCGCGTGTTGAGCTCGCCGACCTCGCACACCTTCATCTTGATGGTGGATCGACCGCCGTCCTCCCGTCGCAAGTCCGCCTGGATGATGAAGGTCTTGGTCGCGGCGCCGATCCGCACCGCGAAGCCGGGTTGTTCGGTGTCGCGGACCACGATCTGCCCGCTTCTGGCGAAGGGCATGCCGATGAGAATTTTGTCCGTTAGAGCGAGGCGCTGATCGGGCATTTTGCTGACGTTTTCGGCGTTAGGACGGTGCCGAAATCCCCCATTAGGACGGTGATTAGGACGGTGAACTCCGGCTCGAGAGTCTGTTTCTCGAAATGCGAAGAACACGCCAAATCTGCTCTAGAGGGTATAAAGTGTCAATTATTTCAATTGCTTGATCGTGCTGTAGCGTGCAATCGGCGGGGTCCGGAAAACCGAAGAACGGGTTCTCTTAATCAGCGGGTCCACAGTTCGAACCTGTGATCACCCACCATCGTCGCTTCTCAAAAAAACAGGCACTCGACCGTCACGCATTTCGGCGGGCTAGTTTGCAGTCCCGAGCATGGGTTTCGAGGCCTCATAAAACGAGGATCGACAACTCGGCCAGTTCGCGCGACTGATCGCACAAGGCGCCGCCCTGGCCCGATCACTTCGCCTCTTCACCAGTTACGCCAGATGACCCCTGCTCCGCTCAAACGTATTCTGATCGTCGGGGGCGGCACGGCCGGCTGGATGGCGGCCGCCGCCTTGGCGCACGTTACGCGCGGCACCATCAAGGTCGAACTAATCGAATCCGAGGTCATCGGAACGGTCGGCGTCGGCGAGGCCACCATCCCGCCGATCCTGCTATTCAACCAACTGCTGGGCATCGACGAGAACGAATTCATTCGCGCCACCCAGGCGACCTACAAGCTCGGCATCCAGTTCCATGACTGGTTTCAGAAGGGCCAGAGTTACTTCCATCCGTTCGGAACCTATGGCACGCGCATCGACGCCGCCTCCTTCCACCAATACTGGCTACGGCTGAACAAGGCGGGGCTGGACGACGATCTGGACGCCTATTCCGTCACGACGATGGCGGCGCGCACGGGCCGGTTCACCCGGCCTGACACCGACCCGCGCGGCGCCGGCTCGCAGATGACCTACGCCTTCCATTTCGACGCCGGCCTGTACGCCAGGTTCCTCCGCCAACGCGCCGAGTCGCAAGGCGTCGTGCGTCATGAGGGCAAGATCGCCGACGTGCGCCTGCGCGACGGCGACGGCTTTATCCAGTCGGTGCGATTGGATGACGGCCGCGAACTTGAGGCGGACTTCTTCATCGACTGTTCGGGCTTCCGCGGCCTGCTGATCGAAGGGGCGCTGAAGACGGGCTACGAGGATTGGACCTACTGGCTGCCAGCGGATCGTGCTGTGGCCATGCCCTGCACCCGGGTCGGCGATCCGACGCCCTATACCCAATCGACGGCCCTTGAAGCGGGGTGGCGCTGGCGCATTCCGCTGCAGCACCGCACCGGCAACGGCTATGTCTACTGCAGCCCCTTCATCTCCGACGACGAGGCCCAGGCCAAGTTGCGCGCCTCCCTGGACGGCGAGGCGATGGCCGAACCCAACTTCCTGCGCTTCACCACCGGTCGCCGAAAGAAGACCTGGAACAAGAACTGCCTAGCCCTGGGCCTGGCGTCGGGCTTTCTGGAGCCGCTGGAGTCGACCAGCATCCATCTGGTGCAGTCGGGCATATCCAAACTGCTGCTGCACTTCCCCGACACCGGCTTCGCCCAGGCCGATATCGACAACTACAACCGCATGATGCGGCTGGAGACCGAGCGCATCCGCGACTTCATCATCCTGCACTATCATGCCACGGCGCGCGACGACTCGCCCCTGTGGCGCCACGTGCGGGCCATGCCGATTCCCGAGACGCTGAAGCAGAAGATGGACCAGTTCCGCAGCCGGGGCCGCATCTTCCGCTACGAGGACGAGCTGTTTCAGGAGACGAGCTGGATCGCCGTGCTGCTCGGCCAGGGCGTCATCCCCGAGCGGCATGATCCGATCACCGAGACCATTCCTCTGGAGCAGGTCCAGCAATGGTTGCAGAAGATGAAGGCGATGATCCAGCAGGGCGTCGCGCGGATGCCGACCCACGAGGCCTTCATCGCCGCCAACTGCAAGGCGCCGCCGATCAACTAAACCACTCGATGCGACCGACCTGATTAGGTCTGGACAGACCGTTGAGCTCTTGGATTTCGCGCGGCGCGGCTTAAATGCCGATGCCTACCGCTGAACGGACTCCGACCTATGGCCGACTACGACTACGACCTTTTCGTCATCGGCGCCGGTTCGGGCGGGGTGCGGGCGGCGCGGCTGACGGCGCTGGATGGCAAGAAGGTCGCGGTCGCCGAGGAATATCGGGTCGGCGGCACCTGCGTCATCCGTGGCTGCGTGCCCAAGAAGTTCATGGTCATGGCGTCTGAGGTCAGCCACGCGCTCGAGATCGCCGAGGGCTACGGCTGGTCGTTCGACAATGCCAAATTCGACTGGCCCACCTTCCTAGAGGCCAAGGACGTCGAGATCGCGCGCCTGTCCGGCATCTATGCCGCCAACCTGGGCAAGGCCGGGGTCGAACTGGTCCACGGGCGGGCGGTTCTGAAAGACGCCCACACGGTCGAGATTGTCGGCAAGGATCGCACCTTCACTGCCGAGAAGATCCTGATCGCCACGGGCGGCCGCCCCTGGAAGCCGGACGAACTGCCGGGGAGCGAGCACGCGATCACGTCCGAAGAAGCCTTCCACTTGCCGGAACTGCCCAAGCGCATCCTGATCGCAGGCGGCGGCTATATCGCGGTGGAGTTCGCCGGAATCTTCGCGGGCCTGGGCGTCGAGACGACCCTGATCTATCGCGGCCCCAACATCCTGCGCGGCTTCGACGACGATGTGCGCGCGCACCTGGCCGGAGAGATCGAAAAGCGCGGCATCAAGGTCATTCTGGGCTGCCAGCACGAGAAGATCGAAAAGACCGACACCGGCCTGGTCAACCACCTCGAAAACGGGATGAAGCTGGAGACGGACGTGGTCATGTTCGCCACCGGCCGCATCCCTTACGTCAAGGATTTGGGGCTGGAGAACGCAGGCGTCGAGCTGAATGAAGCGGGCGCCATCAAGGTCGACCCCTATTCAAGGACGACGGCGGACAACATCTGGGCCATCGGCGACGTCACCGACCGGATGAACCTGACGCCCGTCGCCATCCGCGAGGCCGTCGCCTTCCATCAGACCGTCTATCGCGACAATCCCCAGCACTTCGACTACGAGGCCGTGGCCACCGCCGTCTTCAGCCAGCCGCCCGTCGGGGTCGTGGGTCTCAGCGAGGCGGAGGCCCGCCGCTCCTGCTCGAATGGCGTCGATGTCTATGTCACCCGGTTCCGGCCGATGAAATACGCCTTCACCGGCTCGGATGAGCGGGTGCTGATGAAACTGGTGGTCGACGCCGACAGCCAGCGCGTGGTCGGCGTCCATATCGTCGGACCCGACAGCCCCGAGATGATCCAGCTGGCCGCCATCGCGGTGAAGGCGGGCCTGACCAAGGCGCAATGGGACGCCACCTGCGCCGTCCACCCGACCATGGCCGAGGAGTTGGTCACGCTGAAGGAGAAGCAGTCGGGCGCGACCTCCGCCGGCTGACGCTTGCGCTCAGGGCCTCCGCCGCTCGCGGAACCGTTCCAGCAGGTCCAGCCGGGCGCTGAACGGCACGGGCGTCACGGTCGGTCCCGGATTGACGAAGTTCATCAGCCGGGTGTCCCTCAGCGTCGTCGTGGGCCAGCGTGGCCGCCCGACACCGTTGGGATCGCCCGAGCGCGCGAAGGCGGTCCAGTAGCCCATCATGGCCTCCGACGCCTTCCGGTCCCGATCCTCGACCGGATACGGCAGGGTGTTCAGCGTGCCGAACACATAGGGCCGCTCGATCGCATGGGTCGCGCCGCCATGCGGCTCCGGATTCTGCGGCGACGAGATATCGAACCGATAGAGCCAGGCCGGATGGCCCGCCTTGGCATGCAGCCGCGCCAGCATCCGGGCAGGCTCTGAAAATACCAGATCCGTGATCGCCAGCTTGTCGAACGCCTCCAGCCCGCCATAGGCCTGAACGGCGTCGGCGCGCTCGAGCCAGGTCATGTCGTCGTCGATCTGACCGTAGCCGTTGCGATCCGTCGGCCGCATCCACCAGAACTCGGCGCTGTTGCTGCCGATGATGAAGGGCACCGGGGCCTGCCGCCCCGCCTTGAACGCCGCGTCAACCGTGGACGGCACGACCCGCCCGTCGATCAGCGTCAGGTCGCCGTTGGCGAAGACCGGCGGCGGCGTCAGGAACAGATCGGCCGGGGCCGCACGCAAATCCGCCGCCGTTCGCAATCCCGCGCCATAGGCCCAGACCTCGCCGCGCTCCCGCGCTGAGGGCGCGCCATAGGCGCCTTTGCGGTCCAGCGGCGTCTGCAACTCCCGTCCCAGTCCGGACTGAACGATCGCCCGATCGAACAGACCGCGCGCCGGCGGCGAGATCATCAGCCGCGTGACGATCGCCCCGCCCGCCGATTCGCCGAAGATGGTCACGTTCTTAGGGTCGCCGCCAAAGGCCGCGATATTGGCGCGCACCCATTTCAGCGCCGCCGTCACGTCCATCAGACCGTAGTTGCCCGCCGCCTCGCCTGCCGGCCGCTCGGCCGCCAGCGCCGGGTGATCGAAGAAGCCCAGCCGCCCCAGTCGATAGTTCAGCGTCACCACGACCATGCCGCGCTTGGCCAGGTTCGTTCCGTCATACAGCGGCGCGGTTCCCGACCCATTGACCAGGCCGCCGCCGTGAATCCAGACCATGACTGGGGCAGGTTGCGCCGCGCTGATCGGCCGCCAGACGTTCAGGTTCAGACAGTCCTCGCTCATCGGCAAGGGACCGACGCCGGGGTCGCCGTTCGGGGGCGCCTGGATGCACAGCGGACCATAGGCCGAGGCGTCCCGCTGGCCCTGCCAGGTCGGCGCGGGACCGGGCGGTCGCCAACGCCGCTCGGCCGTCGGCGGCGCGGCATAGGGAATGTTTTTGAACGTCGCCACATCGGCGTCCGCGCGCCCGTTCAGGACGCCTTGCTGAATGCGGACGGTGGGCTGGTCGGCTGCGGGCGCCATCATGAGCGAGAGGGTGGCGAAAACGCCGGCGATTGTCATGCTCGCTGATTAGCAAATTCCGGCGGCGCGCCAATCATCTTGCGATCACAGATCACGACACACGGTGAGAGAACCGTTTTCGATATGGCGCGTTATCGCCAAGCTGTGCGGGGTAGGCGTTGAACGAAACAGTGAAATCAAGCGACCTGACCGTCGATCTGGGCGCGGCCTTTGAGGCTTCGCCCAATCCGTACGTGCTGATTACGCCTGACCTGCGCATCGCCGAGGTCAACCAGGCCTATATGGATGTCACAGGCGCCAAGCGTAGCGACATGATCGGTCAGCCCCTGTTCTCGACCTTCGATTCTGGCCCTGGCTCGGACGCCCCGGAGAACGTCCGCCAAGTCCGTGCCTCACTGGAAAAGGCGCGCGACACCCGCCAACGCGATCATCTGGCGGTCGTGCGCTTCTCGATGCCTCGAGCCCAGCCGGACGGCAGCGAGGTTTTCGAAGAGCGTCTGTGGAGCGCCACCCATACGCCCATCCTGAACGCCGACGGCGAAGTGGTCATGCTGCTTCAGCACACCACGGATGTGACGGACCTGGCGCCCGTGATCCGCCCGGATGAGCCGACCACCGCGCTGGACGCCATCGTCGGCGGCTCGGTCCTGCGTCGCGCCCAGTCGGTGCAGGAGGACAATCGTCGCCTAGAGACCGAGCGCAATCGTCTCGTTGAAATGTTCATGCAGGCGCCCGGCTTCGTCGCCATCCTGTCCGGGCCGGATCACCGGTTCCAGATGCACAACGACGCCTACAGCCAACTCATCGGCCACAGGGACATCGCCGGAAAGCCCGTCAGGCAGGCCCTGCCGGAACTGGAAGGCCAAGGCTATTACGAGTTCCTCGATAGCGTCTTCGCCACAGGCGAACCCTATGAAGGCCGCGAAAGCGCGGCCCAGCTGCAGCGCAAGCCCGACGGGCTGCTGGAAACCGTCTATCTCAACTTCATCTATCAACCGATCCGCGACGACGCGGGCGCGGTCGTGGGCATCTTCGTTCAGGGCCACGACATCACCGAAAACGTCCTGGCCGCACAGCGCCAGAAGCTGATGATCGACGAACTGAACCACCGCGTGAAGAACACCCTGGCCACGGTGCAGTCCATCGCCATCCAGACGGCACGCTCCAACACCGACCCTGCAAGCTTTGCGGAGACATTCCAGTCGCGGATCATGGCGCTGTCGCACACCCACAACCTGCTGACGCAAAGCCATTGGGAGGGCGCCGACCTGCGCGCCATCCTGGAACACGAGACCGAAGCTTACGGGCCGACCCGCATAAGCCTGAATGGACCGCCGGTGTCGCTGGAGCCGGCCGTCGTCCTGTCGCTGGGCATGATTTTCCATGAACTTGCGACGAATGCCGCCAAATATGGCGCTCTTTATACCCCGGACGGTCGCATCCTCATCGACTGGGGCCTGGCGGATCAGCGTGACCGGAAACTGAAGCTGAGCTGGCGAGAAATCGGCGGCCCGAAGGTTACGACTCCGGAAAGAAGAGGCTTTGGTAGCCGCTTGATTGAACGAAACATTCGACATGATCTGGCGGGCGAGATCGATCTGGTCTACGCCGCCGATGGATTGATCGCGGAACTGACGGTTCCACTGGACAGGACGGCCGCACAATGACTCAACCTCTGACCGGTCGCCGTGTCCTCGTGGTCGAGGACGAATCCCTAGTGGCCATGCTTCTGGAAACCATTCTGGAAGACATGGAATGCGTGCCGATCGGTCCCGCCTCCAATGTGGACGACGGCCAAAAACTGGCCCGAGAGACGGACAATCTCGACGCCGCCCTGCTGGACGTGAACGTCGCCGGTCGTCAGGTCTTTCCCGTCGCCGAGGCGCTGAAGGAACGCGGCGTGCCGTTCGTCTTTTCAACCGGCTACGGCGAAGGCGGTTTGCCCGACGAGTGGCGCGGCCAACCCACGATCCAGAAGCCTTTCACCGAAGCCGCCATCCGCGACGCCCTGATGAAGGCCATGGGCGTCGCCGAGGCCTGACCCTAACTCGGCATCCGCCGTGGCGCGAACCAGCCTTCGTCCGTTCTGTAAATGCTCCCGGCCGCTGTTAGAATATCCAGAGTGTGTCGAAGGCTTTCGGTGACGGCCTTCGCCCGTTTTGGAATCTCGAGACAGGTTTCGAGATGTTCGATTTCCAACGGCCTCCCTACTCCGCGCATCACCTCCAACACAGTCATAATTCGCGCGATTTCGTCAGACGGTAAGACCGGGCGAGAAGTGGGCGCCTCGTTCTGCATCGATGGGTGTGATTTGCGGGATTTAGGAGACTTGCCTGTCTGGTAGCCAGGTCGAAGATAACGGATCTGCCCTGCGTCTTCCTCCCCTGCTCGGCTTTGATTGAGCGCCACCAGATGTGAAATCATGGCCTCGTCACCGATATCTGAGGGCCATCCATAAGCTTGCAAAACCAGCGCATCCAAACGCTGGCTCATATGCAAAAGCAGGTCCACGCAACCTGCCTGCCGGATGGTTCGATCATTTTCGGTAAGCGCTACGCCGCCCAGGATCTTTTGCATCACGTTGTACAGGCCCGTCATCGACAGGTCCGCATTTTGACCCAGCACGCGGGATCTCAGATCGTCCAGACCCTCCGCAACGGTGGCGATTTCCTCACGCAGCAATGGACTTGCGTTGGGGAATGGAAAGCGGTCGAAACACATTCCCTTAGAATAGACAGGGCGATCTTCAAGTTTTCCACCGACGGCAAGCGCCCACGCCCGATGCACCTTGGACGACAGCACGCCCAGCACGAACGGGTCGTCAGACGCAATGCAGACCAACCGATTATCTGGCAATATCGAGGCGTCGAGAAACCGGAACCAGCGATGTTTTGACGTCTCTACCGTCACAATAAAGCGCGGCGATCCTTCCAAAGCCCGACGAAGTTCTCGTCTCGGCTCGCCGAAAATCCACCAGTTTTCACGATAAGATGCTCTGTTGTTGGCGTCCCGATCCGGTTTCACCGTTTCCATCAAATGCTGCATGAAGCCGGGATGCTGTCGAATGGCCTCTTCCTGTGACCATCGGTACAGATCGATGGCTTGAAGGTCCCGCGAGCGGTCCGTCAAATCCTTGCCGTTGCGGTAGGACCTGAGAGGTATGGTCTGTCGATCAAACGACTGATTGGCCAATACCGCAGCTTTCTCCGAAGCAATCAGGAAGCCGTCTCCCATCAACTGCACGCCGCGGTAAGCCAGCATTGCGTTGGCCTTCAGGCGCACGGTTCGTTCGACCCCGCGCCCAAGCGTGAGATCGCTGCCGATATCGCCTTTGGCTTCTGAATAGGTCACGCCTTCCGCGCTCTCCTGCGCAATAGACAGCAGCCTCCCCCGCCCATTAGGAGGCCCAGCTTCTGCGACCATCATCGCCACCCTGACGGCTGCGGCGCCCCTACCTTTAATCCAAGGATGATCAGCAATGGCGAACGTCAATCGGATCGGCACGTCGCCATGAAGCCTCTCCTCAATTACGCGGCGTGAGAATGTTTGAGTGATTGAGTTCGTCGTCACAAAACCGAAACGCTGCAATGCCGGCGCAAGCATGGACTGGGTTCTAAGCGAACCAGAGAGGTCATTGAACGGACCTCGGTTCGCGGCATCATCGATGAGAATTTCCGCCGCTCGGTCCCACCAAACCGTGACGATATCGGCAGACCGAAACCGCTCTCCACGAGACGCCCAAAGCGCCTCGGCGTAGTCAGAGCCCAGTTCGTCGCGAAGATTCTTCCCCGCGATAAAGGGGGGATTTCCGATGATGAAGTGGGCTTTTGGCCATGTTGGCGCGAATGGTTCAATGTGTCGTACGCCGTCTCTCGATGATGAACAGGGGATCTGAGTTGTCCGCAAGATCGCATCGCCCTGCTCGATGACGCAGTAATTCTTCAAAACTGGATTGGACGTAAGCACTTGGCCCGAGTGCCGGTAATGCCATTGTAGATGGCCGATCCACATGACGACGGTGGCTATCCAGACGGCTTGGGGGTTCTTCTCGATGCCCATGAACTGACGTGGGCCGACCGACAATCCATCTGTCTCAAGCACGCGCTGCGAAACACCCAGCGACGCCAGTCGCTCAACAACCTCGCCCTCAAGGCCCTTCATCCTGTCCATGGCGATGGAAAGGAAGTTGCCCGTCCCGCAGGCAGGATCAAGCACTGTGATGTGGCACAAGGCGTTGTGAAAAGACTTCGCCAGCTCACAGGCCTTGCGAAGATATCCCTCCCGTTCAAGCTTATCGATTTGTACGCTCGTTGCTTCCCACTCGTCCTGCAGCACATCCATGATGGTCGCTTGAACCAACGTCTCGACCATGGCCTTTGGCGTGTAATGCGCTCCAAGCTCGCCCCTCTCCTCGGCGAACAAGGCATTTTCCATCAGCGCGCCAAAGATCGCAGGCTCGACCTTCGCCCAGTCGCAGGCCGCAGCCTGACAAAGAATATCCAGCTCAATTTCCGAAACCGCGATCGCCGCGTCTTCGGCGTACAGACCGCCATTGTACCAGAGCATGTCGCATCGAAGGACCGGGCAGTAACCCCCCGTATCCATCGTGCGGAATACCTGACTGATCGCTTTGCTGAAGTTCTGCGCAGCTCCCTGATAGCTTTTCAGGAACTCGCCAAAGGCTCGATCCGGGATCAGTTGAACGCTATCGGCAAACATGGCGAAAACGCACTGCATCACAAAGACGGCCACGCGCCGTTCCCATGCTGCCCGATGAACCGGATCGTTCGCTGCCGCTGCTTCGCACGAGAAGCGTTTTCGGAAGGACTGAACGAGGCGTCCCAGAAGCACAGCAACTTCCGTCGTTGTCTCCTCCACACGCCTTGCAGGGTCCAGCGACATGGGATCGCTCCACACGGCCGCCAGGCGCTCCCTGATCTTGGGATCGCGTAGATCCGAAAGCGCAATCCGGTAGTTTTCGCGGTCGGGATACTGGAGGTAGGTCTTTCCCATGCGGCTGAAGTCGGACCAGAGTTCAATGCTCCGCCCCACGTCGACCATGATGAGAAACGGCGGCCATTCGTCCAGCGCTCGCGCATAGCCCTTTGCCTGGGCCCGAGCCTTCTCCATTTTTCGTTCGACAACGTCGGGCCCGACCAACTTCATCTGCTGCTTGTCAGGACTGTTGGCCAACCGCTTGGCTGTCTGCTTCGCTTCAAGCACGAAACATTCGCGACGATAGCAGTCGATGTAGCCCCAATGGGAGCTGAGGTCGTCGTGACGGAACCTTACGATCCGTTCGAACCCGTAATCGGGGTCGCCGACCTTTTCGTCATTAGGAGCGGCGACACCAAGAACCCTGCAGAGTTGAATAACAAAGGACTGTGCTGTCTGCCGCTCTGAAGCCGAAGCGTTCGTCCAAATCTTGATGAAGTCGTCCACATCCATAAGTCGCACCCCAGAACAAGAATGCGTCTTTCGCGTGTGTTTTAAGCGGCCACAACCGGTGATTACATTTGGCCAAGAAGGGTTGGCTTGCCTAACCAATAGGAGAGTTCAGCAGGCCGCGAGATGTCCCAAATCGCCAAATCAGCGGCTTTGCCATTTTCGATGGTGCCGATCTCACCCGACAGACCCAGCGCCCGCGCCGCCTCTCGGGTCGCGCCGGCTAAGGCCTCTTCGGGTGTCATGCGGAACTGAACGCAGGCGAGGTTGAGCGCGGTGGTCATCGAAGCGACGGGCGAGGTGCCGGGGTTGCAGTCGGTGGCGACGGCCATCCGCACGCCGTGGCGGCGCAGGAGATCGATGGGCGGCGGCTGGGTCTCGCGCAGCATCAAATAGGCGCCGGGCAACAGGACGGCGACCACGCCGGCTGCGGCCATGGCGGCGACGCCTTCCTCGGTCGCATGTTCGATGTGATCGGCGGACAGGGCTTCGTAACGCGCCGCCAGCGCCGCACCGCCGCCGTTCGACAACTGATCGGCGTGCAGCTTGACCGGCAGGCCCAGCGCACGCGCCTTGTCGAACAGGCGCGACACTTCCGCGGTCGAGAAGGCGATGGGCTCGCAATAGGCGTCGACCGCATCGACCAGACCTTCGGCATGGGCAGCAGGCAGGATGTGATCGATGGCCAGATCGACATAGGCGGCCCGGTCGTCGCGATATTCAGGCGGCACGGCATGCAGGCCCAGATAGCTGGTGCGGACACGCACTCCGCCCTCGCGCCCGATCCGACGCGCAACACGCAGCATCTTCAGCTCCGTCTCAAGGTCCAGACCATAGCCGGATTTGATCTCGACGGTGGTGACCCCTGTGGCCTTCAAACCCGCCAGACGTGTCATGGCCGAGGCGAACAGGTCATCCTCCGACTCGGCGCGCGTGGCCTTCACGGACGAGACGATGCCGCCGCCGGCCCGCGCGATCTCCTCATAGGGCGCGCCACCCAGCCGCTGTTCGAACTCGGCCGAACGGTCGCCGCCGAACACCAGGTGGGTGTGGCAGTCGATCAGGCCAGGCGTGATCCAGCGGCCGTCCAGCCGCTGGGTTTCAGCTGCCTCTACGGCCGGCAGGTCAGCGCGCGGTCCCACCCAGGCAATGCGGCCATCGGCGACGACCACGGCGGCGTCCTGTATCGCGCCGTAAGGAACCCGTCCCTCGACCATGGTGGCGACGTGGCAATCGATCAGCAGACGGTCGGCCTTCATCGGCGAGGTTCCTTGGCCAAAACGGGTGAACGGGCTGACGAGAAGCGCGCCACCAGATCGTAGCGGTCGCCGGGGAAGGTCTGCCACACCCGCGTCACCCCCTGCCCGTCCCGCCATGTCCGCCGCTCGACGCATAGACAGGCGGCGCCGGGCTTGAGTTCCAGCAGGCGGACAGCGCGGGCGTCCGCCGCGATCGCTGAGATGCGGTTCTCAGCCTCAGTCCAGGGCGCCGAGTCCAGCAGCCAGCTTCCCGGCGGAACCGTATGAAAATCGACATCTATGGCTTTAGGCGCCGCGCCGAGCGCGATGAGCCTGTGTTCCAAAGCCAGGGGCGCGCCGTCGGCGCTGTGCAGACAGGTCAGATCCAGCAGAAGACCACCCGACGCCAGTTCGATTTCGTCCTCACCATTTGGCTCGCGTTCGATCCGCTCCATCAGGACGTAGCCGTAAGCCTGCCCGCGCTCGATCACCTCGGCCCGCAGGTCGGGAATAGCCAGGACGGCAGCGTGGGCCTTGGGCTGGGCGACGAAGGTACCGGCTCTGCGTCGGCGCGTCACCAGCCCCCGCCCCGCCAGTTCCGAGATGGCCTTGGACACCGTCATGCGCGAACAGTTGTAGCGTTCAGTCAACTCATGCTCGAACGGAATGCGGTCGCCGGGCGATAGCTCGCCGGACAGGATGAGCCCCTCCAGATCGGCGTAGATGCGGCGATGAAGGCTCACCCCAACACCGCCGACAAGGCCTTGCGATAACGCGCCTCGATGCCGTCCCGCGCGATGTGGCGGCCGTCTTTCACGACCTCCCGCCCCGCGCGCCACACCGAACGGATCGAGCCCGTCGGCGCGCCAAAGATCCAGCTGTCGAGCACCGCATCGCCCGACCGTCCCGCAAAGGCGGCGCCGCTCGTGTCCAGCGATATGATGTCCGCCGACGCCCCGACGCTCAGCCCCGATGCCGTGCCTGTCGCCTGGACGCCGCCCGCCAGCGCGCGATCGAACAAGGCGCGGCCCGTCGACCGTTCAGGGTCAGCCATGACGGCGCGACCGCGCCGCGCCAGCCGCTGGCTGTACTCCAGCATCCGGAGTTCCTCTGCGACGCCGATCTGCACGTTGGAATCCGTCCCGATGCCAAACCGCCCGCCGGCACGCGTGAAATCGACCGCCGGGAAGACGCCGTCGCCCAGATTGGCCTCCGTAATCGGGCACAGGCCGACGACGGCGCCGCGCGCGACGACGCCGCGCCATTCGGTCTCAGTCACATGGGTGGAGTGGATCAGGCACCAGCCCGAATCGACCGGCGTGTTGGCAAGCAGCCATTCGACCGGCCGCGCGCCAGACCAGGCCATGCAGTCCGCAACCTCCTTGGTCTGTTCGGCGACATGGATATGGATCGGACCGTCGCCCGCCAGCGCGGGCATAGCCGTCACCTCATCCGGGCTAACGGCGCGCAGGCTGTGCGGCGCCACCCCGACCACGGCGTCGGGCAGATCGGCGGTCAGGGTCCGGCATCGCGCGACCAGATCGGCGAAACCGTCCAGATCGTTGATGAAGCGCCGCTGTCCATGCGCCGGCGGCTGTCCGCCGAACCCGGCATGGGCGTAGAAGACCGGCAGCAAGGTCAGGGCAATGCCCGTCGCCTGCGCCGCCGCCACGATCCGCGCGGCGACCTCGGCCCGGTCCGAATAGGCCGCGCCCGACGGGTCGTTGTGCAGATAATGGAACTCGGCGACGCGGGTGAATCCGCCTTCCAGCATTTCCACGAAGGCCAGGGCGGTGATGGCCTCGATCTCTTCCGGCCCGCCCCCATCCAGGAAGCGGTACATCAACTCGCGCCACGTCCAGAAGTCGTCGTCCGAAGGCCCGCGCGCTTCGGTCAGGCCCGCCATGGCGCGCTGAAAGGCGTGGCTGTGGACATTGGCAACGCCCGGCAGGGCGACACCGCCCCCCTCGTCCGCAGGGCTGCGCGCCACGCCGGTTTCCAGACTGGCGATCCGCCCGCCCGCCACACCGATGCGGACATCGCGCGCCCAGCCGTTCGGCAAGAGAGCCGCCTCGAACCAGAGGGTGCGATCCACAGGCTGCGGCTGAAGGGTCACTGGACAGGTCCGTGTCGTTGCGATCAATATGTCTAGACATACCACGATGGATCGATTTGGCGAGGGAGGCCGAACGGATGCAGGACTGGCTGACCGTCCACGAAGGTTCGGCGCCGCTGGTGATCGGCCTGCCGCACACCGGAACGGATATTCCGGCTGCCATCGAGGCGCGGATGGCCTCGCCCTGGCTGGCCCGCAAGGATGCGGACTGGTGGGTGGATCGGCTGTACGACTTCGCGATCGATATGGGGGCCACCCTGGTGCGAACGGGCGTGTCTCGCAGCGTCATCGATGTGAATCGCGATCCGTCGGGCGTCTCCCTCTATCCCGGCATGACCACGACCGGCCTGTGCCCGACAGAAACCTTCGACGGAGAACCGCTGTATCAGGCAGGTCAGGAGCCCGACGCGGCCGAAACGGAGGAGCGACGTGCGACTTGGTTCGATCCCTACCACGCCGCCCTGCAGGGCCAGTTGGAGCGACTGCGCAGCCGAGGTCCGGTCGTCCTCTACGACGCCCATTCGATCCGGTCTGTCGTGCCGCGCCTGTTCGAGGGCGAACTGCCGAAGTTCAACATCGGCGACAACGACGGCGCCACCTGCGCCAGCGAGCTGACGCAGGCTGTCGAAGAAGCCTGTGCCGTCAGCGGCAACAGCGTCGTCGTCAACGGCCGCTTCAAGGGTGGCTGGACCACGCGCCATTATGGCCGTCCGGAAATCGGCGTCCACGCCATTCAAATGGAACTGGCGGACCGGGGCTACATCCTCGATCCCGCCGGCCCGGTGTCGCCCGACAACTGGCCTAGCCCCTATGAGCCCGACCGCGCCGCGCCGATGCGCGGCCATCTGCGCCGCGTCCTGACCGCCTGCATCGCCTTCGCCGAGAGCTGACTATGAACACGCCCAACGCCCGGATCGTCCGCAGCCCGCGCGGCCCAGAAAAGACCGCCAAGACCTGGGCCGCCGAGGCGGCCATGCGCATGCTGATGAACAACTTGGATCCCGAGGTGGCCGAGCGGCCCCAGGACCTCGTCGTCTATGGCGGCATTGGCAAGGCGGCGCGGGATTGGGCGGCCTTCGACAGAATCGTCGAGACCCTGCAGGCGCTGGAGGTCGACGAGACCCTGCTGGTTCAATCCGGTAAGCCGGTCGGCGTCTTCCGCACCCATGCCGACGCCCCGCGCGTGCTGATCGCCAACTCCAATCTGGTGCCGAAATGGGCGACCTGGGAGCATTTCAACGAGCTCGATCGCAAGGGCCTGGCCATGTATGGCCAGATGACCGCCGGCTCGTGGATCTACATCGGCACCCAGGGCATCGTCCAAGGCACCTACGAGACCTTCATGGAGGCCGGCCGCCAACGCTACGGCGGCGACTGGTCCGGCAAATGGATCCTGACCGCAGGTCTTGGCGGCATGGGCGGGGCCCAGCCCCTGGCCGCGACCATGGCGGGCGCATCCTGCATCACGATCGAATGCCAACGCAGCCGCATCGAGTTCCGTCTGCGCACGCGCTACGTCGACGTCATGGCCGAAAGCCTGGACGAGGCCCTGGCGCTGCTGGAGCAATCGTTCCGCGACAAGAAACCCTTGTCGATCGGCCTGTTGGGCAATGCAGCCGATCTGTTGCCTGAAATGGTCCGGCGCGGCATCCGGCCCGATCTGGTCACCGACCAGACCAGCGCGCACGATCTGATCAACGGCTATCTCCCCTCGGGCTGGACCGTCGCGGAGTGGGAAGACAAGCGCGTCAGCGATCCAAACAGCGTCGCCGCCGCCGCGCGCACCTCCATCGTCGCGCATGTGAAGGCCATGCTGGACTTCCAGGCGATGGGCGTGCCGACCACCGACTACGGCAACAACATCCGTCAGGTCGCCTTCGACGCGGGCGTGACGAATGCTTTCGACTTCCCCGGCTTCGTGCCCGCCTACATCCGCCCGCTGTTCTGTCGGGGGATCGGTCCGTTCCGCTGGGCGGCGCTGACCGGCGATCCGGAAGATATCAGAAAGACAGACGCGGCGATGAAGCGCCTGTTCCCCGACAACGCGGGTTTGCATCGCTGGCTCGACATGGCGGGCGAGCGCATTGCCTTTCAAGGCCTTCCCGCCCGTATCTGCTGGATCGGATTGGGTGACCGCCACCGCGCCGGCCTGATGTTCAACAACATGGTGGCGTCGGGCGAACTGTCCGGCCCCATCGTCATCGGCCGCGATCACCTGGACAGCGGTTCGGTCGCCAGCCCGAACCGCGAGACCGAGGCCATGATGGACGGATCGGACGCCGTTTCCGACTGGCCTCTGCTGAACGCCCTTCTGAACACGGCCTCGGGCGCCAGCTGGGTGTCGCTGCACCACGGCGGCGGCGTCGGCATGGGCTATTCCCAGCACTCGGGCGTCGTCATCGTCGCGGACGGGACCCCGGAGGCCGCCCAACGGCTTGAGCGGGTGCTGTGGAACGACCCCGCCACGGGCGTCATGCGTCACGCCGACGCTGGCTACGACATCGCCCGTGCGGCCGCGCGCGAGCACGAACTGAACCTTCCGAGCCTGAAGGCCTGAACCATGACCGCGATCACCCTCGGCCAATCGCCTCTCACCCTGGCGGAGCTTCGTGCGGTGCTGGAGGGCCCCGCTACCGTTTCACTAACGCCGGCCGCCTGGGCCGATGTGGACAAGGGCGCAGCGACCATCGCCGCCATCGTCGCCGAGGGGCGCACCGTCTATGGCGTCAACACCGGCTTCGGCCTGCTGGCCAACACGTCCATCGCGCCTGAAGACCTGGAGACGCTGCAGCGTAATCTGGTTCTCAGCCACGCCTGTGGCGTCGGGCCGCTGCTGCCGGATTCGGTGACGCGTCTTTTGATGGTGCTGAAGATCGCCAGTCTGTCGCGCGGCGCCTCGGGCATTCGGCGCGAGACGCTGGAGGCCCTGATTGCCCTGGTCAACGCGGACGTCCTGCCCTGCATTCCATCCAAGGGATCGGTCGGCGCCTCGGGCGACCTGGCGCCGCTGGCCCATATGTCCTGCGTCCTTATCGGCGTGGGCGAGGCGCGGCTGAACGGCGAGACCTTAGAGGCCGAAGCGGCTTTGGCGAAGGTCGGCCTGACGCCGCTCACGCTGGGCCCGAAGGAAGGTCTGGCTCTGCTGAACGGCACCCAGTGTTCGACGGCGCTGGCCTTGGCAGGTCTGTTCGCGGCAGAGGCGGCGTTCGCCGCCGGCATCGCCGCCGGGGCTCTGTCGGTCGATGCCTTGAAGGGGTCCGACGCGCCGTTCGATCATCGCATCCACGCCCTGCGCGGTCAGCCCGGCCAGATCGCCGTCGCCGCGCGCCTGCGCGAACTGATGGCGGGCTCCGCCATCCGCGACAGTCACCGCGACGACTGCTCCAAGGTCCAGGATCCCTACTCCCTGCGCTGCCAGCCCCAGGTCATGGGTGCGATCCTCGATGTGCTGACCAACGCCGCCGCTGCGCTGGCGCGCGAGGCCAACGCCGTGACCGATAATCCGCTGGTCTTCATCGAGGATGGCGACGTCATTTCGGGCGGCAACTTCCACGCCGAACCCGTTGCTTTTGCTGCCGATCAGATTGCCATGGCTCTGTGCGAGATCGGCAATATTTCGGAACGCCGCACCTCGATCCTGGTGGATCCCAAGATCAGCGAACTGCCGGCCTTCCTAGTCAAGGAAAGCGGGCTGAACTCCGGCTTTATGATCGCCCAGGTGACGGCGGCCGCCCTGATCGCCGAGAACCGCATGGTCGCTCATCCGTGCAGCGTCGACACCGTGCCGACCAGCGCCAATCAGGAAGATCACGTCAGCATGGCCACCCACGGCGCGCGCCGCCTGCTGGATATGGCCGAGAATACGGCGACGGTGGTCGGCATCGAGCTTCTGGCGGCGGCGCAGGGATTGGAATTCCATCGGCCGCTCACCAGCTCGCCGGCGCTGGAACGGGTCTTCGCCATCGTCCGCGAGGCCGCCGCCCCCTACGCCAACGACCACTATTTCGCCCCGGACATCGCTCGCGCGACCGACGCCGTGCGCGCCGGCCGCTACCGAACCTTCGCGGCGGACCTGCTGCCCTCGGCCTGATCCGGCTCAGCCGCCAAGAACGCCCAGGTGTTCCAGCAGGATGGCCGTGCCCAGACCGATCAGGGCGATGCCGCCGATGATCTCGGCCGTCTTGCCGAAGCGCGTGCCCACGGCCTTGCCGATCAGCATGCCGATCGTAGTCAGGATAAAGGTGGTGAAGCCGATCGAGGCGGCGATCACCCAGATATTGGCCCCGATGAAGGCCAGCCCCACGCCGACGGCCGCAGCGTCGATGCTGGTGCCGACCGCCGTCGCCACAAGCGCCCAGGGGCCGGACCGGCGCGGCGCCTCATCCTCGTCCGCGCCCCGCGGCTGGACGCCTTCCCAGATCATCTTGCCGCCGACGATCAGCAGCAGGGTGAAGGCGATCCAGTGATCCACCTTTTCGACCAGGCCGGCGGCGATGATGCCCAATCCCCAGCCGATCAGGGGCGTGATCGCCTCGATGATGCCGAAGACCAGGCCGGCCCTGACGGCGTCCTTGACGGCGGGTCGATGCGACGCCCCGCGTCCGACGGCGGCCGCAAAGGCGTCCGTGGACATGCTGAGCGAGAGAATGGCGATGGCGCCTGGGGTCATGAAACAGCACTCGACCGGACGCGTGACAGCGGTCCTGCACCGGCCGGTCGCGGCGTCAGGACACGCTGGTCTCGCTAGGCGGTGGTTCCGCTGATCGCGCCACGCGCCAAAGCGCGAGTATGTTGACGCGATCCCGACGACGAACGCCGGAAGCTACTCCCCAACAGGAGGCGGCTCTCTACACGCCGCCTCCCGCGCTTGGCAACCTCACAGGTCGATCAGCCGCCCGACTTGGGCGCCATGACGACGGGCGCATCATCGCGGGCCGAGGTCGATGCGCCGGCCGGTTGGCGCTCGACCGTCAGGGCGTAGGCGCCCATCTGATTGGGTCCATAGGCGCGGGCGCGCACGACGTACCAGCCGTCGTCCGGCGCGGTCCAATCCAGCTTGGCGTGCGCGTCAGACAGGCTGTCGTCATCTGTGGCCAGGCTGGTGAAATCGCCGTCCTCGTCTTCCTTGCCCAGGTCGATGAAGGAGTCGAAGGCGTTCGACACCATCGTCAGACGCAGCTTCTCGTCCTTCTTGGCCTGGAAGCGGTAAGCGTCGAAAAAGGCGCCTTCGTCGCTGAGCGCGGCGCTGTTCGACAGGGTACCACGCACGGTCGACCCGATCAGCAGGCTGCCGGGCTTGGGCTCTGGCCCCCGATCCAGCAGCTCCAGCGAATAGAGGCCCTTGCCCTCCGCATCCAGCGGCATGGCGCGGACCACATAGTTGCCGGCCGACGGCAGGGTGAAGTTCAGCCTTGAGTCCGTGCCCTCGGCCAGGCCGTCGTCATCGCTGGCCAGGGCCTCGAACTCACCGTCGGCCTTGCCGATCTCCAGATAGGCGTCGAAGTCGCCGGACCGCAGGATCGCCTGGACACGCTGACCTTCCGTTCCGGCAAAGGCATAGGCGTCGTAGCGTTTGGCGTCGTCGCCCTGGGGATCCTCGTCGGTGATCTCGCCTTGCACGGTTTGACCCAGGGTCGCCGTGGTCGGCGGCGGCGGCGGTGCGGTTTCGGTCAGCTTCAGCGTATAGTCGCCCTCGGCCTCGTCGCTGAACCCGCGCGCCTCGATGATGTAGTCGCCGTCGGCGTCCAAGGTGCGCGCAATGCGGGCGTCGGTGCCCGAGCCGGCGCCGTCGTCGTCCTCCGCCAGAACGGTATCGTCCGAAGCGCGGCGAAGCGTCAGATAGGCGTCGAAGTCGCTCGACTTCATCTCGATGGCGACGCGCTGGCCGTTCGTTCCGGTGAAGCGATAGGTCTCCGCGCGCTGGCCGCCGTCGTTCATGGCGCTGTCCGAGCCCAGTTCACCCTTGATCTCGTCACCGATCGCGATGGGTTTCGACGGCGGCGCGGGCGGCGCCTCGGCCAGGCCCAGGTCGTAGCGACCCAGCCCGTCTTCCAGCGACGTGGCCCGAATCACATATTCGCCGGCCGTCGGCGCCGTGAAGGTCAGCCGCGAATTCAGCCCGCCGCCGGGGGCATCGTCGTTGGAATTGATCTCGACGAAATCGGGACCGTTCATTCGTCCCACCCGCACCAGGGGATCGAAGGCCTCGGAATCCAGCGTCACGACAAACCGATCGCCGGCATTGGCGCGGAAGGCATAGGCGTCATAGCGGCCGCCGTCTTCCTGCTCGGGATCGCGGGCCGTCAGTTCGCCGCTCTGGGTCGCCCCGACACGAATGCCGCCGGGTCGTGGCGCACGCGGCGGCGCCGGGCGTTCCTGCAACGACAGACGATAGTCGCCGCCGTCCAGTCCGCTCAGCGTCCGGGCTCTCAGAACATAGGTCCCCGCCTGCTCCGGCGTGAAACGCAGCCGCGCATTCGTGCCATCCCCCAGTCCGTCGTCGTCGAACGCCAGCGGCTCGCCTGCCGCGCCGTCGGCATAGACTTCCAGATAGGCGTCGAAAGCATCCGAGCTCAGCGTGGCTTCCAGCCGCTGCCCCGCCCGCGCCTCGAACCGAAAGTCGTGATAGCGATATTCGTCATCCGCCGCCTTGGCGTCGCCGTCCGTCAGGGCGCCGTTCGCATTGGCCCCGATGCGCAGCGGCTGCGCGTCCTGGGCCACGGCCGGCGCGACCGCCCACAAGAGGGCCAGGGTGCTGACAGCGGCGGCGAGCGACGGACGGTTCATGAATTCCTCCAGCATAGGCTGCGGATCATAGACGCCGAACCGTGACGGCTGTAAATCGCCGCCATCCTGATTTCCCGCCAGACGGAGCTGCCATGTCGGCCCAATCCACGCCTGCGACCCTGATCGACGGCAAGGCCTTTTCGGTCGCCCTGGTGGAGCGCGTCGGGGCGGCCGTCGCCCGGCTGGAGGCGGCACACGGCGTCAAACCCGGCCTGGCCGTCGTCATCGTCGGCGAGGATCCCGCCAGTCAGATTTATGTGCGCAACAAGGGCGAGACGACGCTGCGCGCCGGCATGCGCTCCGACACCCACCGTCTGGCCGAATCGACGCGCCAGGATGAACTGCTGGCCCTGATCGCCCAGTTGAATGCGGATGCCGACATCCACGGCATCCTGGTGCAACTGCCCCTGCCCGCCCACATCGATGCGACGGTGGTTCTGGACGCTATTTCGCCGGACAAGGATGTGGACGGCTTTCACGTCGTGAACGCCGGTCGTCTGGCCGTCGGCCTGCCGGGCCTGGTCCCCTGCACCCCCTTGGGCTGTCTGATGCTTTTGAAGGATCAGCTCGGCGATCTGTCGGGCCTGAACGCCGTCATCATCGGCCGCTCCAACATCGTCGGCAAACCGATGGCGCAACTGCTGCTGGGCGAAAGCTGCACGGTCACCATCGCCCATTCGCGCACGCGGGACCTGCCCGAGGTCTGCCGCCGGGCCGACATTCTGGTCGCCGCCGTCGGTCGGCCCGAGATGATCAAGGGCGACTGGATCAAGCCGGGCGCGACCGTCATTGACGTGGGCATCAACCGCGTGCCCTCGGCCGATGCCGTCAAGGCCGCAGAGGGCAAGACCCGCGTCGTCGGCGATGTCGCTTTCAAGGAGGCGGTCGAGGTCGCAGGTCGCATCACCCCGGTGCCGGGGGGCGTCGGGCCGATGACCATCGCCTGTCTGCTGGCCAACACCTATTCTGCCGCCTGCCGCCTCAACAATCTCCAACCGGAGCCATTGGACGCTTGATGCATTTATTGGGCCGGTGAATAGTCCCGCTCAACGGCGCTATCGCCGAACGGGAGATGTCATGGTCCGCTTCAACGCTCGCGCCGTCGCTCTGACCGGTGCTCTGATGATCGTCCCCGCCGTGGCGGGCTGCGGCTACAACACCATTCCAACCAAGCAGGAACGCGCTGAGGCGGCCTGGGCCGATGTGCAGAGCCAGTATCAGCGCCGCGCCGACCTGATCCCCAATCTGGTCGCGACGGTTCAAGGCGCCGCGATCCAGGAACGCACCACCCTGACGGACGTCATCAACGCCCGCGCCCGCGCCACTTCGGTCAACGTCTCGGCCGACGACCTCGATAATCCGCAGGCCTTCCAGCAGTATCAGGAAGCCCAGGGCCAGCTGTCCGGCGCCCTGTCGCGCCTGCTGGTTACGGTCGAAGCCTATCCGCAACTTCAGGCCAATCAGAACTTCCTGACCCTGCAGTCCCAACTGGAAGGCACCGAAAACCGCATCCAGATCGCGCGCCGCGACTACAATGAGGCCGTCCGCGACTACAACACCACCCTACGCACCTTCCCGCAGGTGATCTGGGCCAAGACCCTGCACGGCGGGTCGCAGCCGATGCAGCTGTTCACCGCCACCGCCGCCGCCCAGTCCGCGCCGCAAGTCAACTTCAACCTGAACGCCCCGCCCGCCAATGCCTCGGCGCCCGGCGGCGGCGCTCCGGCCGTGGCGCCGGGCGCGACCCCGCCCGCCCAGTGACAAACCGTCAAGCGGCGACGCGGCGTTCGCCGGGCGTCGCCGCCCTCCTTTTCAGCCTTGTCATCGCCTTGCTGCTGGTCCTGCCGGCGGCGGCTCAGAGCAAGATCGACTTCCCGCCCCTGACCGGCCGCGTGGTCGATCAGGCCAATCTGCTCGATCCGGCGACGGAACAGGTCCTGACCGAGAAGCTCGCGGCGCTGGAAGCCAGTTCCACCGACCAGTTGGTCGTCGTGACGGTCAACAGCCTCCAGGATCAGGAGATCGAGGACTACGGCTATCAGCTGGGTCGCGCCTGGGGCATCGGCCAGAAGGAGAACGACAACGGCGCCCTGCTGATCGTCGCGCCGAATGAACGCAAGGTCCGCGTCGAGGTCGGCTATGGGCTGGAGCCCATCCTGACCGACGCCTTCTCGTCCCAGGTCATTCGCAACGACATTCTGCCGTCCTTCCGCGACGGCGATTACCAGGCGGGCGTAATCAAGGGCGTGGATGCTCTGATCGCCCAGCTTTCGCTCGACCCGGCGGAGGCGCAAGCGCGCGCCCGGGCCGCCGCGGCCGAACAAACCGACACCAAGGGCGACTCGATCATTCCGCTGGTCATCATCGCCGGGCTTTTCCTGTTCATCTTCTTGATCGCCATACGGTCTGGACGCGGACGACGCAGCAACGTCAGCTCGGTCCTTCTGTGGGCGGCGTCAGAGGCGCTGCGGAACTCCGGCAGAGGCGGCGGCGGCGGCGGCTTCGGCGGCGGCGGCGGCTTCGGCGGTGGCGGGTTCGGCGGCGGAGGCGGCAGTTTCGGTGGCGGCGGCGCCTCGGGGGGATGGTGATGCAGATCAAGGACAACGACCGCACCCGCATCGCCGAAGCCATAGCGGCGGCCGAGCGTCGGACATCGGGTGAAATCTTCTGCGTCGTCGCGCGTCGGGTCTCGACCTATGTGGACGTGAGCCTGGCCTGGGCGGCGGCGATGGCGCTTTTGGCCCCGATCGTCTTCGTTCCGTTCGTGCTGGATCTTCGCTGGCCCAGCGATGGCTGGCAGGCGGCCCACCAGGCCGCGCAGGACGCCACGACCGCCCAGGCCTTGGGCCTTTACGCGCTGTCGCAGGCCGTCGTTTTCGTCGGCGTGTGTCTGCTCACCCGTATCCCGGCCGTGCGCCGTCTCGTGACGCCCGCAGGCGTCAGGCGCGGCCGCGTCAGGGAGGCGGCCCTGCAGCAATTCATGGCTCAAGGCGTCCATGTCACTCAGGAGCGCACGGGCGTCCTGATCTTCGCGGCCATGGACGAACATCAGGTCGAACTGATCGCCGATGAAGGCATCTACGCCAAGGTCGATGAGGACGCCTGGGCTCAGGCCGTCGCCGTCCTGACCCGCGAGCTGCGCGCCGACCGCCCCGTCGATGGTTTCACCGCCGCCATCGGTCTGTGCGGCGAGGTTCTGGCCCGCCACTTTCCGCCGCGCGCCGACAATCGCAACGAGTTGCCCGATCATCTGATCCTGCTCTGATCGTCGCATCGGGGTCGCATTCGCGCGCCAGAAGGCCTAGCCCACGGTCAAAGTTCAAACAGCCGCCAGCTCATGCCTCGCCTTCTTACCTACAATGTCCACCGCTGCGTCGGCACGGATCGTCGCCTGGATGTCGGCCGGATCGTCGCCGTCATCGCCGAGTTCGAGCCGGACATCGTCTGCCTGCAGGAACTGGATGTCGGCCGCGCGCGCACAGGCGGGGTCGATCAGGCCGAGGCAATCGCCGACGGTCTGGCCATGACCTCACGCTTTCACCCGGCGATGCGGGTCGAGGCGGAACAGTACGGCGACGCCATCCTGACCCCGCATCCCGAACGGCTGATCCGCGCCGACGCCTTGCCGACCGTGAGCGGCATTCCAGGGCTGGAACCGCGCGGAGCGATCTGGTCGGAAATCGAGATCGACGGCACGGCCGTCAACGTCATGAATACCCACCTGGGCCTAGTCCCACGCGAGCAGCGGCTTCAGGCCGCCGCTCTGGCCGGGTCCGGCTGGGTCGGCGCATGCGAGGGACCGATCCTGTTGGCCGGCGATTTCAACGCCACCTCCATCACTCGCCCCTATCAGACCCTGTGCCGCAGCCTACAGGACTGCCAGCGTCAGTTGGGCCAGAAGCCCAGCGTGAAGACCTTCCCGTCCGCCTTCCCCGCTATCCGCATCGACCACTGTTTCGTCAGCCCGCATATCCGCATCCGCGCAGTGCAATCCGCCTTCTCGCCCCTGGCGCGCGTGGCCTCGGACCACCTGCCGCTGATCGTCGATTTCGAGGTCGTTCAACCCGGCGCGTGACCGCCCTCGGACGCGGGGCGGGTGCGCTGCGAACGGTTCAGACGCTTCCACGGGCGCCAGGCGTCGCTGGACGACGTGGGGTCGCCCAACTGCCATTCCGCAAACATCCGCTGGATACGCGTCGGGGGCTCTGAACCCAACGGCTTCAGTCGATCGGTTTCGAAGTTGCAGATCGCCTGTCCCATTGAGCCGAAGACGCCCTCGACCGCGGCATAGTCCTCCGTCGCGACGCCCAGCCAATGGGCGATCGTCCGGTGACGGTACGCCGTAATGAAGGCCCGACCCGCCGCATCGACAGGCTCGGCGGCGATGTCGCATTCGGTATCCAAGCCCATCGACCGGTTGTTCAGATTGGTGGACCCGATCCTGAGCAACCGATCATCAATGATGGTCACCTTGGCGTGGACGATGATCCGGTCGCCGTCGGCGGTCAGCGGGGCGAAGGCGAAGAAGCGGTTGTATTTGTCCGCCTGCTCCAGCCGATGAAGCACCTCGGCCCGGGCCGTGTCCATGGTCATGCTGTCGAACCAGCTCGGGCTCTTGGCGGTCGAGATGACGATGACCTGCGGCCCCTCCACCTCGGCTAGTCGTTCGGCCAGCGCGGCGGCGATGACCGGCGAGGTGAAATACTGGTTTTCGATATAGATCAGCCGCTTGGCGCGCCGGATGGATTCCAGGTGCAAGGCCTCGCTCTCGCGCACCTCGTGACGCCCCGACCATTTCGGCTCTGTGCGGGCGATGCCGACGGGCACGTCGGTCATCTGCACCGGCACGCCGTCGGGCCAGGGATCGTCCTCGACCTCATCCGGGATAGTGCGCTCCCACGTCGCCTTGAACCAGCGTTCGCGCGCCAGATCGCCCAGGGCTCGCGCCGCAGGGCCGTCCATCACGCTCATCACCTCGTGACGCGCCTTGCAGATCAGGCCGCTAGGCAGGGCGCGGCGCGGGTCGCCGTCCAGATGTTCGTCGGAATCCCAGCGATCGGTCGAGATGTCGCCACCGCCGCAGAAGGCCACCTTGTCGTCGATGACCACCACCTTCTGGTGATGACAGGCGCCGATAGGACCGGGGGAATCGAGCCGGAACTCCACCATCCGCTTACGGAACCAGCGCTGCGCCTTGTGCGGATAGAAGCCCTGCGACGCGGCGATCAGCAGCGGCGATTTCCAGATGAGCATTCGCACATCCAGGTCCGGCTTTTTCTTGACCAGCATCCGCAGCTGGCGACCGATTTCCGCCGACTTGTCGCCGGGCCGCGTTTCCGGATCCAGATGGGTGCGTGGATCGAACTGCCATCCCAGCAGCACGATGGAGCGTTGGGCCTTGTGAATCGCGGACGACAGGGCGTCGAAATAGGCCTCGTTTTCCATCAACACCGAAAAGCGGTGCGCGACGGCGGACGTCCACAGGGCTGGCCCCTGCTCCAGCAGACTGCCTTCGTAACTGTCGCCGGCTAAAGTCATGCGACCTATCTGTCTGATTCGCGTGACATGGTGTCGAAGCGCCTGCATCCTCCGTTCCACGCGCGTGTCCTTCGGTCAATCTTTCAGGGCGGGATTGTGACGTTCGCCGATTTGGCGCATAAGGAGCGTAGCCATACAGGCTGCGAGGGAGGGTAGAATGCAGGCGCTTGTCGAACTGATCGCTGGCTTCATCGCCCTGCTGGCCGCCGCCGTCCTGACGCAGTTCGGCGTCGACACCCACAACCCCAACCACGGCGACCGCGAAGTGCGCCGTGTGGTGGAGTGCCGTGACACCGGCTCCAACGCCACGCTGCTGTCCGAATCCAAGCGCGACTGCTGAACGCTGCGGCGCTTTGCGCGCTGCATGACGCGGTTCATCGACAGGTTGCGGACTTGAGTCGGTTTCGTCCGCATCGATCATGCTCTAGGGTTTCCTCGGCGCTGTCGGACGCCCGCGTAGAGATCGAGTTTTTGAGCTTATGAAGTCTCCCAAACGGCCGCCGCTGAAGCTGACCGACGACGAGGCCGCCGCGCCGGTCGATCTTTCGGCCTCCGATGAAATGTCGGTCCAGGAGGCGACACCGTCGCTCGATCCGATTCCCGAGCCTGACTTCGAGATCGTGCAGCCGACGTTCGAGCCGCCGATGTCGGAGCGCCGCCGCCGTCGCCTGCTGGAAGAGCAGCGGCAGGCCGAAGAACGCGCCCTTGCCGCCGAAAGGGGCGCCGCCCCTGTCAATGCGGAAGCGACGACAAAGACGCCTGTCGATATGGCGGTCACCGCCGGTCAGCCGCCCGCGCCGTTCGAGCTGTCCAAACCGCCGGCTGTGAAAACTGTTCAAGCCAAGGCCCAGGGCGAGCCGTCCGGCCGACACGCCTATGTGATCGCAGGCGTCGCCTCCGCCCTGTGGATCGGCGGTGTCGCCTCCTGGGCCGCTTACGAGTTCGGCGCCGGCGGGGCCGAACTGGACCCGCTCCGGATCGCCATCTACGCCCTGATCGCCCTGGCCCCTGCGGGTTTGGCCATCATGTTGGCCCATGCCGTCCGACAGGGCGCCGGTCTGGCCGCGGAGACGCGTCGCGCCCGGCAACTGGCCGAGGCCCTGGTGGCCCCGACCGCCCTGGCCGCCCAGCAAACCGGCGAGGTGCTTCAGACGCTGCGTTCCGACATCGATCACGCCACCCTGGCGGCGGAACGCGCACGCAACGACATGGCCCTGCTCCGAGAGGCGTTGGCCCAGGAGACAGCGCGCCTGAACGAGGCGGCCGAGAACGCCGGCCGCACCGCACGACGTCTCACCGAAAATCTGGGCCGCGAGCGTGACCAGATGCAGACCCTGGGCATCCACCTGGATACCCAGGCGTCGGGCGTCATCGACGCGGTCGAGCGTCAGTCGCGCATGGTCGCGGACGCCTCCGATCTGGCTCAGGCGCAACTCCGTGAAGCCGAGGCCGCCCTTGCTGCGCGCGCCGCCGACCTCGCCGCCGCCGCAGGCGAAGCCCAAGACGCCGCCCGCGTGGCCTCCGACGATCTGGCGCGCCAGACCATTCGACTGGAGAACGCCGGTTCGGGCGTCGCCGAGCAGATCCAGTCCGTCGAGGAAGGCCTCAGTCAGCAGCGCGCCGCCTTGGTCACCGCCGCCTACGCCCTGCGCACGGATCAGGAGGACTTCTCCGCCCAGGTCGAAAGCCAGCGCGCCCAGCTGATCGAACACCTGTCCGCCACGCGCAGCGCCGCGGGCGATCTGGATCGCACCACCCAGACCTCGGTCGAGTCCATGCGCGATCTGGTCGAGGCCGCCACCGACCAGTTCCGCGCTCTCGTCGACATGTCGCAACGCGAGGCCGACGGCTTCGATTCCGCCACCAAGCTCGCCCTGGATCGCTTCGAAGCGCTGGCCGCCGAGGCGCGCGACGCTCTGATGGAAGAGACGCGCCGCGCCCTGGAACAGATGCGCGCCACAGCCGAAGATTCCCGCGCCGCCGCAGCCGACGCCGCAGAACAGGCCCGTCTCCGCACCGACCGACTGGGTGAATCCCTGTTCGAAGCCGCCCAAAAGGCCGACACGGCCGCCGACGCTCGCATCGCCGACGCCCGCCGCATCGTCACCGAAACATCCGGCCTGGTCGAAGAGACCGGCGAGCGGATGGTCAGCCGGCTGGAAACCCTGGTCGCTCGTCTCAACAGCGCCTTGTCGGAAATCGACACCGCCGTCGCCGACATCGACGAACGCGCCGCGCGCCTGCCTCAGGAAGCCCGCGCCCGCGCCGACGCCGTGCGCGCCACGGTCGAGGAAGGCCTGGCCTCCCTTTCGGCCGCGTCGCGCAAGGCGGCCGAGGACACCGAGGCGTTGGATGTCGGCTTCCAGGATCGCGTGCGCCGGAACTACGACATGCTGACCGAGGCCGTGCGTCTGATGGGCGTGGTGTCGGGCGATACGACCCCGGTGCGGCGTCGCGAGCCGGCCGCAGAGATCGAAGCCCGGCCCGAACCTCGTCCCGAGCGCTGGATCGATCGCCCCACGCCCCCCGCCTCGCCGCCTGCCGAAGAGCGCCGGTTCGGTCTGCGCAGCCGCCTGCGCCTCGAGCCCGCAGAGACGCCGCCGCCGTCCACGGACAAGGGCCTGGACTGGAGCGATCTGATCGACGGCGACGACGACAACGAGGCCCCGCTGGAGCTGGACACGCCCTCCCCTTCGCCTGCCGAGGCCGAAGCCCTGTCCGACCGGGTCGCCGCCGCCATCCGGCGCATGGGGGTCGATCCCAACGCCCTCCTGCCCCGCTCGCGAGTCGAAGAAGCCGCCCGCGCCTTCAGCAACGGCGACCCCGACGCCGCGCGTCAGATCGTGCGTCGCGTCGCCCCGGCCGCCGTCCGCAGCGTGTCTCGCCGTGTCCTCAGCGACGCTGAACTGCGGGCTGACGCCGAACGCTATGTCCGCAACTTCGCGGTCATGCTGAACGCTTCGGCTCGCGCCGGAGACAGCGCGGCGGTGCAGTCCAGCCTGGCGTCCGACAGCGGTCGCGCCTTCATGTTGCTGGATGCGGCGGTCGGCGACCTGGGCTAAGACTTTTGCAGACTTGACGGCGTCGGGAAGTTACAGCCACTTGCACGTCACCGAACTGTCATGGATGGGGCTATGACTGGCACGATGAACGAAATCGACAGTCGGACGAGCGGCGATCGCCGCCCTGGCATCATCATATGCGCCTATGACGGCGACGATGACGGGTGGGATCTGGTCGAGGATCTGTCGGGCGAAATCTGGAGTCCCAGCGGGGCCCGCGCCGTGCCCATCGCCGCCGCCGATCCCGACGAACTCGCCTCCACCCTGGCCGCCCGTCTCGGGAGCGGAGAGTGCCGGGCTGTCCTCCTGGTCGGACGCACGCAAAAGGGCGCTGGCTTCCGGGTCCAGATGCGCGCCGAGAACCGCACTCTCGACTACAAGCACCGCCTGTCCAGCACCGGGCCGGGCGTGGCCCGCACCACGGCGCCCGTCGCCGACATGGTTCGCGCCCTGACCGCCGCCGGGCTGCAGGCCGACGCCTCGTCCGACATCGAGGAAGACGCCGGCTCCTATATTCTCTACCGCGTGCTCTCGGATTTGCCGGACGGCCCTCTGACGCCGTCGATCGGCCTGCTGCGCGCGCCCGCCCCAGCCAATGAGGCGGCCGTGCGAAAGGGCGTCAAGGCCGCCGCCTCGGCAATGGCCAGCCACCTGACGCCGCTGCCGCGTGTCGGTTAACCTTCCTGGGTCGCAGACATCGTCGAACTGGCGGTCTAGGGTTTTGAAATGACAGTGAGTCGCAACCTGATCGTATTCGCCGCCCTGAATGGCGCCCTGGCCGTGGCGCTGGGCGCCTTCGCCGCGCATGGCGCCGGGCCGCAGATCAAGACCCTGCTGACCACCGGCGCCCAGTATCAGATCGTCCACGCCGTCTTCGCCTTCGCCTGCGCCCGATGGACAGGGGGCGGCGGGCTAGCGCGCCTTGCGGGCTGGCTCGGATCGATCGGCGGCCTGATCTTCTGCCTCGCCCTGGCGGCGATCGCGTTTCTCGGCGTGCCGGCGTTCGGCGCCGTGGCCCCGATCGGCGGCCTACTGATGATCGCCGGCTGGCTCTGCCTGGCCTTTGCGGCCTTGCGCTCTCGCCCCTGATTTCCTCGTAGAAAGACCCAGCATCCATGGCCTTCCCCACGCCCGCCGAGCCGCGTCGTGTGCTCCACCCCGAGATCGAGGCCTACGCCTCGGGTTGGATGCCGACCGAAGGCGTGCATGAAATCTATTACGAGGAATCCGGCAATCCGCACGGCCTGCCGGTCCTGGTTCTACACGGGGGACCAGGCGGCGCGGTCAATCCGGGCATGCGCCGCTTCTTCGACCCGGCCGTCTATCGCATCATCATGTTCGACCAGCGCGGCTGTGGTCAGTCGCGGCCCCACGCCTCGCTGGAAAACAACACGACCTGGACCCTGATCGACGATATCGAGCGTCTGCGCGTCCTGTGCGGCGTCGACAAATGGGTGGTGTTCGGCGGGTCCTGGGGTTCGACCCTGTCGATGGCCTACGCCATCACCCATCCGGATCGGGTTCTGGCCCTGCTGCTGCGCGGCATCTTCCTGCTGACGAAGAAGGAGTTGCACTGGTTCTATCAGGACGGCGCCTCGATGATCTTCCCCGACGCCTGGGAGCGGTTCGTGGCCCCCATCCCCGAGGCCGAGCGCGGCGACCTGATGGCCGCCTATTACAAGCGGCTGATCGGCGATGATGTCGCCGAGCGCGAGCTCTGCGCCGTCGCTTGGTCCAGCTGGGAGGGCGAAACCGTCAGCGTCGAGGGCCCCAACGCCCGGCCGGACAAGTTCGCCGAGCCCGACTTCGCCGTCGCCTTCGCCCGGATCGAAAACTGGTTCTTCACCAACGCCGGCTTTTTCGAGGAGGACGGCTGGCTGCTGAAGAATGTTGACCGGATGCGGCATATCCCTTGCTGGATCGCGCAGGGCCGGTTCGATGTGGTGACGCCGATTTCAGGCGCCTGGGCGTTGCACCGCGCCTGGCCCGAGGCCCATCTGGACATCGTCGGCGACGCCGGCCACGCCTCGTCGGAACCCGGCATCGTCGATAGCCTGGTCCGCGCCGCCGACTGGGCCGCAAGCCTTCGGGCATGAAAAAACCGCCGCGCAGGACAGCGCGGCGGCCTTTCCATTTCCACAGATCAGAACCGCTTTGCGGTTCGATTGTCCATGCTCCACGCGCCCGGACCGGCGGTGAAGATGTACAGGAAGATGAAGCAGTACAGGATGGCCGCGTCGCCGCCGTTCACCGCCGGATACGGGCTGCTGGGGGAGTGGAACATCCAGTAGGCGACCGCCATCTGGCCCGAGGCGATGAAGGCGGCCGGACGCGTGAACAGGCCAAGAATCAGCAACAAGCCCGTGATCAGCTCGATCACCCCGCCGATGCCGAACAGCGACAGCAACTCCTGCTGACCGGGTTCGGCCCCGGCCGGAAAGCCGAAGACCTTGATGACGCCATGCGCCAGGAACAACAGACCGGCGACGATCCTGAGCGCCGCCAGGGCGCGGGAAGACCAGCCATTCGCTTGATTGAACATTCTCTTTCCTCGCCTTTTTGATGCGGTTGTTCACGGTCGGATCGGGTCCGACCGTGAAGCTTGTTCCGAAAATCAGGCGGCGTCCACCAGCACGACCTCGGCGTCCGACAGCGCCTTGACCGTCACGACATCCTCCTGAGCAATGGCCGCGCCGTCACGGGCGTTCAGTCGGACGCCATTGACCTCGACCTCGCCCTTCGCCGGGACCAGATAGGCCCGCCGCGCGCCGCCTAACGGATAGTCGGCGCTGTCGCCTGCCTTCAGCGTCGCCGCCACGATCCGCGCATCGGTGCGAATCGGCAGGGCGTCCCCACCGCTTTCAAGCGTATCGCCCTCAAAGCCCGACGCCAGGACCACGAACTGACCTGACCGCTCGCCCTTGGGGAAGGGCTTGGTGCCCCAACTCGGCGCGTCGCCGCGACGGGTCGGCTCGATCCAGATCTGGAAGATCCGCGTCAGGTCCGGCTCGGCGTTGTATTCGGCGTGCCGGATGCCGGTTCCGGCGCTCATCACCTGGACATCGCCCGCGACGGTGCGGCCCTTGTTGCCCAGACTGTCCTCATGGGTGATGGCCCCGTCGCGGACATAGGTGATGATCTCCATGTCGGCGTGCGGATGCGGCGGGAAACCGGTGCCGGCGGCGATCTCGTCGTCGTTCCAGACCCGCAGATTGCCCCAGCTCATCCGCTTGGGATCATAGTAGTTGGCGAAGGAGAAATGGTGTTTGGCGTTCAGCCAGCCGTGGTTGGCGCCGCCGAGGGATTCAAATGGTCTGCGCTCGATCATCGCACTCGTCCTTTCGCGTCGGAACCGTCCGACGCCTTTGCTTGACGGCAAGATAGAGATCGGCGACCGATCAGAAATAGAAACAACCGAAACTCATCGTTTCAGGACGCAACGCCGCCCATGTCCCGCCTGCCCGATCTGGAAGCCCTGGCCATCTTCGCCAAGGTCGCCGACAGCCAGTCCTTCTCCGGCGCGGCCGAGACGCTGGGCCTGTCCAAAGCGACCGTGTCCAAGGCGGTCACGCGTCTGGAACAACAGCTGAAGACCACACTGCTCCACCGCACGTCGCGGCGCTTCGCCCTTACCGATGCAGGCCGAACCCTGGCCGCCCGCGCCGCCCACATGCTGGCCGAGGCCGAGGGCGCGGTGTCGGAGGCGTTGGATATGTCCGTTACGCCGCGCGGCCTGGTGCGACTGGCGGCGCCCATGTCGTTCGGCATGGCCTATGTGGCCCCGGCCCTGCCCGAGTTCCTCGCCACGCACCCGGATGTGTCGGTCGATTTGCACCTGTCGGATGAGGTCATCGATCTGGTCGGCGGCGGCTTCGATTGCGCGCTGAGGATCGCCGCCCTGGCCGATTCCTCGCTGACGGCGCGCAAGCTGCGGCCTGTGGCCCGCGCCCTGGTGGCCTCGCCGTCCTATCTGGATCAGCGGGGTCGCCCCAACCATCCCGACGATCTGGCCCGTCACGCCTGCCTCGGCTACGCCTACATGCCCAGCCCCGACACATGGCGGTTCAGCAATGCGGCGGGTGAAGAAGTGGTCGTGCATCCGCGCGGGCCGCTGCGGGCCAACAACTCCGACGCCCTGACGGCGTCGTTGTGCGCGGGTCTGGGGCTCTTTCCCCAGCCGGACTTCATCTACTGGAAGGACGTCGCCGACGGCCATCTCGAGACGGTGATGACCGACTGGCGCCTGCCGCCCATCGCCCTGCATCTGGTGGCGCCCAGCGGCGGACCGCGCCCGGCCAGGGTCACGGCCTTCATGGACTATCTGGCGGAGAAGTTCAGCGGACCGCTGTGGCCGGGCGATACGGTGGGGCGCTAACCTTCAGCCGCACTTCACTTCGCGCACGATGTCGGTCGCCTCGTCATAGACGAAGTTCACCCGGTTCTCGCGATAGTCCATGGTCGCGGCGCAGGTGGTGCAAAGCACACGGAAGGTCTGGCCGGCGGGCGCGGTCGGGATGGCCGAACGGTTGCGGCCGACATAGCTCTGATAGTCCGAAACCTTGCACGCCTTGAAGGCGGTGTCCGATGCCGACGCAGGCTCGGCGGTCTGGACTGGCGCGCAGGCCGACACGGCCAATGCGCCGGCGGCCAACAGGGTGCTCACGATGATCTTCATGGTCGTCTCCTTGCATCGGGCTCAGCCGCAGCGGACCTGTTCGATGATGCCGGTCTGTTCGTTGTAGAAGATGTTCAGACGATAGGCGGAGAAGTCCTGCGTCACCGGGCAGGTGGTGCAGGTCACGCGCCGATTGACGACGTCCACCGGCACCGGGATTTCGGTCCGGGACTTGCCGACCAGATATTGCATCTCGCCGGCCTTGCAGACGTCCTCGGTCTGGGCGGTCGGCATTCGGCTGCCGACGGGCGGGTTGAGCTGAGCCTGCTCGACCGCACGCGGCGCGGGCGCCTCGGAAACCGGCGTCGAACAACCGGCCAGCAGAACCAGTCCGATCAGGCCGCCTTTTCCCAGCGCCCTTCGTCCGTTTGACGCCAATAGGCCAGGTTCGCGCCCTGCCCCTTCAGCGCCTTCCAACGTCCCCGCGCGTGTTGCAAAGCCGGCTCGTCGCGACCGTCGAAAATAATGAAGCATCGTTCGAACCCTTCCGTCCCGCCCAGTTCTGCGTCGTCGACTATGAACAGCGCCTGAGCGCCGTTCAGGTTCTCCCCTGTCTCGCTCAACAGCACAGGCTGGCGCTCGGCATGGGGCTGGTCGGCCCGGCCGTGCGGCAAAAAGCTGTCATCGCGAAACGTCCACAGCGTCTCGTCGACCTCGTCCAGCCGATGCGAATGCGACGATTTGATCATGGCCCGCCAACCCCGCTCGATCGTCTTTTCGAGCAGGGTTGGCAGCACCTGATCCAGCGATGAACGCTCCAAGTGATAGAACCAGATTTCGGGCTTGTCGCTCACCCGGCTCTACCTCCCAACCGATCAGCCTTCGTAGGAATCCGCGACCATCCGGTCCAGCGTCCGCACGGCGAAGCCGACGCCGCCTTCCGGCACGGTGGGGCTGGGGCTCTTGTTGGCCCAGGCCGTCGGCGCGATGTCCAGGTGCGCCCACGGCACGCCGTTGGTGAAGCGTTGCAGGAACAGGGCGGCGGTGATCGAGCCACCGGCGCGGCCGTTGCCGGTGTTCTTCACATCGGCGATCTTGGAATCGATGTGCTGCTCGTAGATGGCCGGGATCGGCATGCGCCAGAAGTTCTCGCCGACCTTCTTGGCCGCCGCCAGGATCGGATCGGCGACATCGTCAGAGTTCGAGAAGACGCCGGCGTAATCCAGGCCAAGGGCCACGATCATGGCGCCCGTCAGGGTGGCCAGGTCGATCATGAACTTCGGCTTGAAACGCTCTTGGGTGTACCAGAGGGCGTCGGCCAGAACGAGGCGACCTTCGGCGTCGGTGTTGATGACCTCCACCGTCTGACCCGACATGGACACGACCACATCGCCCGGACGCTGGGCGTTGCCGTCCGGCATGTTTTCGACCAGGCCCAGCACCCCGACGACGTTGACCTTGGCCTTGCGGCTGGCCAAGGCGATCATGGTGCCGGTCACGGCGGCCGCGCCGCCCATGTCCCACTTCATGTCTTCCATGCCTTCGGCCGGCTTGATCGAGATGCCGCCGGTGTCGAAGCAGACGCCTTTGCCGACGAAGGCCAGGGGCTGAGCGCCGGCTTCGCCGCCGTTCCACTTCATGATCGCCAGCTGGCTCTCGCGACGGCTGCCCTGGCCCACGCCCAACAGGGTGCGCATGCCCAGCTTCTCCATCTCGGCCTCGCCGAGGATTTCGACTTCAAGGCCCAGGCTCTCCAGCGCCTTCACCCGCTTGGCGAACTCGGCCGGATACAGGACGTTGGCGGGTTCGGACACCAGATCGCGCGCGAAGATCACGCCGTCGGCGACGGCCGACAGCGGCTCCAGCGCGGCTTCAGCGCCCCGCAGGTCGGTCGTGACCACGCGGATGGTGGTGATCGACGGAATCTTGTCGGCCTTTTGCGTCGTGCGATACTTGTCGAAGCGATAGGCGGCCAGACGCGCGGCGAAACCGACGCGGGCGGCCTGCTCAGGCGACAGGTCCGAAGCGTCGATCGTCAGCACCTCGGCGCCCGACAGCTTGACCGCCGCATAGGCGTTGCCGCCGAAGGCCTCGACCGCCAGGTCATCCAGCTTGTCCTTTGCGCCCGCGCCGACGAGCAGCACGGCGTCCGCCTCGACGCCCGCTGGCGCGGCGATGCTCAGGCTCTGTCCTGCCTTGCCCGTGAAACGACCCTTGCCCGCCGCCTTGGTCAGGGCGCCGTTGGCCTTGCCGTCCAGCGCGGCCCCGGCGGCGGTGAAGGTGCGATCTTCAAAAACCGGTACGGCCAGGATTTCGGCGGCGTCCACGGCGGCGACGAATTCGATCTTCATTCAATCAACTCCAGCCAGGCCCCACCCGGCGTCTGCAAACAGCAAAATGACAACGGCGCGTCTGCTTGTCGCGGACGCGCCCTGATGTGCTACTAGATGCGCCTCAATGTCGCCGCCTGCAACCGGGCGAAGTCCATCCGCCCATGACCCTGATTCAAAGATACCTTTTTCGCCAGATCCTGTTCCCTGTGATCGCCGCGTGCGCAGCGCTGGCGGGAATCGGGATTCTGAGCCAGAGCCTCGACCAACTCCAGGTCATCGTGGAGCGGGGCCAGAGCGTGTGGATCATGGTCAAGCTGACCCTGCTCGCCTTGCCGCAACTGCTGTCGGTGATTCTGCCGATTGGCCTTTTCGTCGGCGCCCTGATCGCCCTGACCCGTCTGCAACGCGAGCAGGAGCTGACGGCGGCCTTTGCGGGGGGCATGACCCGGTGGCAGGTCATATCGCCGGCCGCCCGCATCGCCGTGCTGGTCGCCCTGGTCACTCTGCTGGTCAATGTCTTCATTCTGCCTTGGGCGCAGCAGGAGGCGCGGCGTCAGGCGTTCGACATCCGCACCGACCTCGCCGCCCTGCTGGTCGAGGAAGGCCAGTTCGTTCAGGGGCCTGACGGCCTGACCGTCTATGTGCAGCAGATCGAGCAGAACGGTCTGTTGAAGAACCTGTTCGTCTATCTGGACGACAAGGACAAGGTCACGACCTGGAACGCGTCCGAGGCGCGCTTCAGCCGCGACGCCGGCGGCATTCCGATTCTGACCATGATCGATGGCTCGGCCCAACGCTATTCGTCGGGCGGCGTGCTGGAGACGCTGTCGTTTGGGCGATACGATTTTTCTCTCGCACCCTTCGTCGGGGTGACCGACACCATTCGCTACAAGCCGACCGACCTCTATCTGCGCCAGTTGCTGAACCCGACGGCCAAGGTGCTTGAGGTCGCGGGCTCTCGCGGCGAACTGCTGGCCGAGGCCCATTCGCGGCTGGCCTCGCCTCTCTACGCCATGGTCGCCATGGCCCTGGCGCTTTCGGCCATCCTGGGCGGCGCCTTCAGCCGCACCGGCTATACCCTGCGCATCGCCAAGGCGGCGGGCCTGTTCCTGGTCCTGCGCGTCGTTGGCTACGGCCTTGTCGCCGCCAGCGCCTGGAACGGCTGGATGAACGTGCTCCAGTACGTCGTGCCGATCGTGGCTATCGCCGTCGCCCTGCGGGTTCTGTTCCGCGCGCTGAAGCCGCGTCGCAGCCGGACCACCGCCGCCTTGCGCGATCTGAAGGCCAAGTTCGCATGACCGCCCTCGCCGCCTCCGCCCGTCGCTCGCCGCATATCCCCCGTCTCGGCGGCATCGAACGCTATGTGCTGGTCCAGCAGCTGAAGTCGCTGGGCGTGGCCCTGGCCGTGATTTCGGCCCTCGTCATGCTAATCGACTTTGTCGAGGTCTCGCGCGGCGTCGGCTCGGCTCAGGATCTGTCGGCCGTCCGCATCTTCGGTCTGGTGCTGCTGAAGTCGCCCTCGGTCATCGTGCAGTTGATGCCGTTCGTGTTCCTGTTCGGCACCCTGTCGGCCTTCATCAGCCTGAACCGCCGCAGCGAACTGATCGCCATGCGCGCGGCGGGCGTCTCCGCCTGGCGTTTCGTCCTGCCGGCGGCCGGCATGGCCTTCGTGCTGGGCGTTCTGACCGTCACGGTCTTGGGTCCGATGGCCTCGGCCGGCGATGGTCTGTGGCAACGCGAGCGCGCGCGGATTTCCGGTACGGCGCCCGGCGGTGACCCCAAGGAGGCGATCTGGTTGCGCGAGGGCGACGATCAGCGCCAGATGATCATCCGCGCTGGCCAGCAGGACCGCGCCAACGCGCGCCTGCTGAACGTCAGCTTCTTCATCTACACGACCGCCCCCGGTGGTGGTCGCACCTTCTCCGAACGGATCGACGCCAAGTCGGCCTCGCTGAACGCCGGCAGCTGGCGCCTGACCGACGCCGTCGGCGCCCAGATCGGCCAGCGCGCGGTCACCTACTCCAGCCTGACCCTGGTCTCCAGCTTGGCCGACGACGAGGCGTTCGATCGTTTCGCCCGACCGCAAGCCACGCCCTTCTGGTCGCTGCCCAACCAGATCAGTCGAATCGAGAACGCGGGCTTCACCTCGACCGCCTATCGCCTGCGCTTCCAGCAACTTCTGGCCACGCCTCTGGTGTTCGCCGCCATGTCCATCCTGGCCGCCGCCTTCTCGCTGCGGCTGATGCGACTGGGCGATCTGGCGCGCATGAGCGTGTCGGCCGTGGTGCTGGGCTTCGCCTTCTTCTTCCTGAACCAGTTTTCGTCGGCGATGGGATCGGCCGAGGTCGTGGCGCCCTTCGTCGCCGCCTGGCTGCCGCCTCTTCTTACCGGGCTCGCAGCCTTGACCTTGCTGTTCTATACCGAAGACGGCTAATCGGGCGCTCGCTTCTCAGACTACGGATGGCCTATGCAGGGTGATCGGCGCTTCGACGCTTTCAAAGCAAGGCTTCTCGCCGGTGCGGCCCTGGTCGCCTGCGCGCCCTTGGCGACGCCCGCATGGGCGCAAACGACCCCTCCAGCCGCAGCCGCGCCTTCCGACGGCCTGCCGCCCGAAGCGGTTTATGTCGATGCCGACAATGCGCGTCGCGAAGGCGACAACATCATCGTCAGCGGCACGCCCGAGAACCGCGCCTATGTCCGCACGCGCGGCCATGTGCTGCGCGGCCAAAACCTCTCCTATGATCTGAACGCCGGTTCGGCGACGGCCCAAGGTCGCGTGGAGGCCATCGCGCCCGATGGCGCGGTGGTTTACGCCAGCCGTCTCGAGCTGGACGAAAATCTGGCGACCGGTGTCGCCGTCGATTTCGCCACACGCCTGGCCAACGGAGCCAGCCTGATGGCCGCAACGGCTGTGCGCCGCAGCGAGAATGTCAGCGAACTGAACTACGGGCGTTTCACCCCCTGCCCGATCTGCGACGACGGCGGTCCCAAGACGCCGACCATTTCGATCCAGGCGGAGAAGGTGACGCAGGACGAGCAGTTGCGAGCGATCCTTTATCGCAACGCCGTCTTCTACATCGGCCCGGTGCCGGTCTTCTACACGCCCTTCTTCGCCCACCCCGATCCCTCGGTAGAGCGGGCCTCGGGCTTCCTGGTGCCCATCGTCAACTATGACGAGGGTCGCGGCGTGTCCGTCGAGGCTCCCTATCTGCACGTCGTGTCGCCGTCCGAGGACTGGCTGATCAGCCCACAGATCAACACCAAGGTCGCGCCGCTGCTGAACCTGCAATGGCGCCGACGGTTCGCCAACGGCATGATCGTGGCGCGCGGCGGATATACCTACGAGCGTGAGTTCGGCGACTTCGACCGGGATGGCGACGGCGATTTCGAAAGCAACGTCAAGTTCGGCGACCGCGAACATCGCAGCTATCTGCTGTCGCACGGCGAGTTCGATCCGGATGGCCCCTGGCGGTTCGGCTTCACGGCCGAGCGCACCTCGGACAAGACGCTGTTCGACCGCTACGACGTGCGCTCTCCGTATCAGGACAACGGCCTCTATTACGGCGACCGCCGTCGTCTGATCAGCCAGATCTACGCCGAACATCAGACCGATCGGTCCTATGTTTCGGTCGCGGCCTTCTCGATCCAGAGCCTGCGCCTGAACCCGGCCTTCGCCGCGACGGACTTCCGCGACGCCAACGGCTTCAAGGTGTTCGAGGACGACGACACCCTGCCGTTCGTCGCCCCGTTGATCGATGCCCGCTGGGAACCGCGCGAACTGGTCTTCGGCGGCCGGCTGCGCCTGAAGGGTTCGGCCGTTTCGCTCTACCGCGACGCTTTCGTCGGCGCGCCGATCCTGAACCCGGACATCGTCCCCCCCGTCACCACAGGTCTGGCCGGCGTCGACAGCCGCCGCATCACGGGTCAGGTGGAATGGCGGCGGGCGATTATCCTGCCGGTCGGCGTGCGCGTGGAGCCGTTCGTCGATACGCGGGTGGATCTCTATTCCATGTCCGACCTGCCACCGATGATGGGCGTCGACAGCGACGAGACGGTCAGTCGATCCAGGTTCAGCGGGGGCGTGGACGTCTCGTATCCGCTAATCAAACGCATTGCTGACGCCGACATCATCCTGGAGCCGGTGGGTCAGTTCTCAATTTCCAACAAAGTCAGCCTGGACCGCCGCATTCCCATCGAAGATTCGCAGGTGCTGGAACTCGACGAGTCGTCGCTGTTCCGCATGGATCGCTTCTCCGGCTACGATCTGCTGGAAGGGGGCGCGCGCGTGACGGCGGGTGGCCGCGCCACGATCCGCTGGGCTGAAGGGCGCAAGGCCAGCCTGTTCGTGGGACGCAGCTATCGTTTCGACCAGCAGGACGACTTCAAGACGTCGATTCCCGATGATCCCGCGCGTCTCTACGACCCGACAGGTCTGGCCTCCGAGACCTCGGATTGGGTGGTCCAGGGCGACTTCTCGCCGTCGGATCGCATCCGCAGCTGGTTCCTCGCCACGGTCGACGGTTCGGGCGAGGTGCGCCGCGCCGAAGCGGCGCTGGACGGCCGCTGGGGCCGCCGCAACCTGGCGACCGTCAGCTACATTCTGGATCAGTCGAACCCCGTCGATGGGCCGCTGAACCGCAACTACGAGTTCGTCCAGCTGGCGGGTCAGCAGTTCGTCTTCCAGAACTGGGGCTTCACCGTCGCCGGCATCGCCGATCTGGACCAGAACGAGATCACGCGATCCGAAGTCGGCGTGCTGTTCGACGACGACTGCCTGCGGTTTGAACTGGGCTATCGGCGCGACAATACCCGCGCACGGCCCGGCGGCCCGTCGGAAGGCATCTATGTGCGCCTAAACCTCGCCACTTTCGGAGGTTCAGGTTATGGACAGGGCGATATGCGTTGAGCATGACGCTTTACGGGGCGCGACCGCCTGCCGGCCTGGCCGGCGGACCGCTGTGAGGAATCAGGACGACCAATGGGTTTGATGCGTTATTCGACGGGGGCTGCGCTCGCGGCAGTCCTCCTCGCCGGTTCGGCCTATGCCCAGACGGCGCCCGCTCCGGCACAGACCCCCACGCCCGCGCAGGGCCCTGCGGCCGGCGCCCCGAATCCTGCGGCTGAAGAGGCGCCGACGACGGCGCGCGCCGAGCCTCAGTTCGAAATGGCCGACGGCATCGTCGCCACGGTCAATGACAAGATCATCACCGGCTTTGATCTGCGTCAGCGTATGCTGATGCTGATCGCCTCATCCCAGGTTCAGCCGACCGAGCAGAACCTGCCCGCCATTCAGCAGGCCGCGCTGAACGCCCTGATCGAGGATCGCCTTAAGGATCAGGAGATGGCCAAGTTCGAGAGCCTGAAGGTCACGGACGAGGAAGTCGACGGCGAGATCGCCGAAATGGCCCGCGCCGCCGGCACGACGCCGCAGGCCTATATGCAGTTCCTGCAGCAGGGCGGCATCCAGCCCGCCGCCTTCCGCGAAAATCTGCGCACCCAGATCGGCTGGAGCCAGCTGATCCCGGGTCGCTTCAACAGCCGCGCCCGCGCCAGCACTCTTCAGGTCGATCAGGAAGTCCGTCGTCTGAACGAGGCGGCCTCCAAGCCCCAGTTCCTGCTCGGGGAAATCTACATCGACGCCGCTCGCGTCGGCGGCGCCCAGGCGGCCCTGAACGGCGCCCGTCAGTTGGTGCAGCAGATCATCCAGGGCGCGCCGTTCCAGGCCGTCGCCCAGCAGTTCTCCGCCGCCCCTTCGGCCAGCGCCCGCGTGCCGGGCGATGCAGGCTGGGTGGTCAAGGATTCGCTTCAGCCGGCGGTGCAATCGGTGTTGGAACAGCTCCAGCCGGGACAACTGTCGAACCCCATCGTCGTCGATGGCGGCGTCTATATCCTCTACCTCCGCGACAAGCGTGACGGCGCCTCCATCAGCCTGGTTTCGCTGAAGCAGGTCATGGTCGAACTGCCTGAGACGGCGTCGGAAGCTGATTTGGCCGCCGCGACCGCCAAGCTGGAAGGTCTGCGCAATGGCCTGACCTGCGACAACATCATCTCCCAGGCGCGCGCGACGCAGGGCGTTCTGGGCGCCGACCTCGGCGAATCGGACGTCGCCAACCTGGCGCCCCAGTTCCAGCAGTTCGCCCGCACGGGCGAGATCGGCTCGGTCTCGACGCCGATCCGCACCCCGCTGGGCCTGCACCTGGTCGCCGTCTGCGGTCGTCGCGTCGGCGGGCCGGAAGCGCCGAACCGTCAGCAGGTCGAAAGCCGTCTGCGCGCCCAGAATCTGGCCGTCCTCGAGCGCCGCTATCTGCGCGATTTGCGTAGCGACGCCCTGATCGAGTTCAAGTGATCTCAGCGGTCGCGCCTTTGGTCCTGACGCTTGGCGAACCCGCCGGCGTCGGGCCGGAGATCGTGGCCGCTGCCTGGAAGGCGTTGTGCGCCGAGCGGACACCCTTCGCCGTCATCGGCGACGCGGCGCTGTTGCGCGCGCAAGACGTTCCCGTGGTCGAGGTCGGGGCTCCCGGCGATGCTCGTGATCTGTTCGGATCCGCCCTTCCCGTCATCCATCGTCCCCTCCCCGCGCCGGTCCTGGTCGGATCGCCCGATCCGGTCAATGCCTCGGCCGTCGCAGACGGCATCGAAGAGGCGGTCAGCTTCGCCCTGTCCGGCGAGGCGTCCGGCGTCGTCACCGCCCCGATCGCCAAGGCGCCGATGTACGCCTCGGGCTTTCGCTTTCCCGGCCATACCGAGTTCATCGCCGAACTGACCGCCGATGCGCCCTATGCCGGCACGCGCGGGCCGGTGATGATGCTGACGGCCCAAGACCTGCGCGCCTGCCTCGTCACCATTCACGTCGCCCTGGACCAAGTGCCGGAACTGGTCACGGCCGAGCGCGTGGCCCGCACAGCCCGCGTCGTCCACGAAAGCCTGAAACGCGACTTCGCCATCGCCCGCCCGCGCTTGGCCTTGGCGGCCCTGAACCCCCACGCGGGCGAAGGCGGCGCCTTGGGCCTGCAGGAACGCGACATCCTGATCCCCGTCGCAGAACAGCTTCGCGCCGAGGGGATCGACATTACCGACCCCCGACCCGCCGACACCTTGTTCCATGACGAGGCGCGCGCGACCTATGATGCGGCCATCTGCATGTATCACGACCAGGCCCTGATCCCGGTAAAAACGCTGGACTTCTGGGGCGGTGTCAACGTCTCGCTGGGCCTGCCGATCATCCGCACCTCGCCCGATCACGGCACCGGCGTCGACATCGCCGGCAAGGGCGTCGCGCGCGCAGACAGCCTGATCACCGCCATTCGCCTGGCATCGGAGATGGCGGCGGCCCGCGCCGCGCGCTAACAGGGCGTGTGACCGACCTTCCCTCCCTCCGCGAAACCCTCGAAGCCCACGGCCTGTCGGCCAAGAAGAGCTTCGGCCAGCATTTCCTGCTGGACCTGAACGTCACTCGAAAGATCGTGCGTCTGGCCGGTCCGTTCGACGGTCGCGCGGTGATCGAGGTCGGCCCCGGTCCAGGCGGCCTGACCCGCGCCCTGCTGGAATCCGACGCCGGCCCTGTGGTCCTGGTCGAGAAAGACCCGCGCTTCATCCCCCTGCTGACCGAACTGGACGACGGCTCCGGCCGTCTGACCATCGTCGAGGCCGATGCGCTGAAGGTGAAGGAGGCCGACCTGGTCTCCGGCCCGACCCATCTGGTGTCCAACCTGCCCTATAACGTCGGCACCGCCCTGCTGATCAAATGGCTGACTGGTCCGTGGCTGCCCCACAGCCTGACCCTGATGTTCCAGAAGGAAGTGGCCGAGCGCGTCGCCGCCGGGCCAGGCGAGGACGCCTACGGCCGTCTGGCGGTCATCGCCCAGGCCGTCTGTACCGCCCGCATCGTCATGCATCTGCCCGCCGCCGCCTTCACCCCGCCGCCCAAGGTGGCCTCCGCTGTCGTCCATCTGGTTCCGCTGGATGAGCGCCCGTCGCCGGAACGCCTGAAGAAGCTGGAACGCGTCACCGCCGCCGCCTTCGGCCAGCGCCGCAAGATGCTGCGGTCCAGTCTGAAACAACTGGGCGGCCCCGCCCTGTGCGAGGCCGCAGGCATTGAGCCCGACGCCCGAGCCGAAACCATCGATGTCGCGGGCTTCCTGCGACTGGCGGATGCGCTAGAGTAGGACGTGATACCTTGGACGACATAGAGCACAACGTATTGCCGCCACGTCGCCGTCATCGCTGGCCGAAGGTCATTTTCTGCGTAGTGATGGCTTTTAGCTTGTTCGCGCAATTCGCTCTGGCGGCTTTCAGCAGGGCGATGGGCCAATCCTGCAATGTCCTGTCAGTCATACAGGAAGCACCCTGGTTCGCTGGTGCGTCTAGCTTCATCCTCCTCTGCTTTACCATCTATTGGGGACCGAACGTTGCGCTTAGGGCCATCGGCTATGCCTGCGGTTTGCACATCATCAACGCCGGCTTGATCAACATTTTGGTTCATGGGTCGTGGGGATGCATTCTCGGCGAGAACCCTAGCTGGATTGACGTCCATCCTACGCCGACAGGCTGGATGACAGTGATCTTCGGCATTCTGTTCATGAGCATGACTTGGTTCTTTTCCTCGCGGGCTCAACGCCTAGAACGCAAGTGATCCCATGACCGTCGAACCCTTCCGCGCCATTTCCGTCAGCCGGCTGGCGCATCAGCTGAAGTCGGAAGGCCGGTCGATCATCCATATGGAGTTCGGCCAGCCCTCGACCGGCGCGCCCGCCGCCGCCATCGCCCGCGCGCATCAGGTGCTGGACGCCGACGCCATGGGCTATTGGGAAAGCCCCGACCTGCGCGCCCGCATCGCCCGCATCTACGACGACCGTTACCGCGTCGCCGTCGATCCCAATCGCATCCTGCTGACCTGCGGCGCTTCGCCGGCCCTGGTGCTGGCGCTCAGCACCCTGTTCAAGCCCGGCGACCGGATCGCCCTGGCCCGGCCTGGCTATGTCGCCTATCGCAACACCCTGCGCGCCCTGCATCTTGAGCCGGTCGAGATCGCCTGCGGTCCCGACACCCGGTTCCAGTTGACCGCCGCCCAACTCCGGGCCCTGGACCCCGCCCCCGCCGGCGTCATCATCGCCAGCCCGGCCAATCCGACCGGGACCATCATCCCCGACGCGGAACTGGCCGCCATCGCCGAGGTCTGCCGCGCGCGAAACATCGCCATCGTGTCGGACGAGATCTACCACGGCCTCAGCTACGTCGGCCCGACGCCCTCGATGCTGCAGTTTGCGCCCGACGCCGTGGTCATCAACAGCTTCTCCAAATACTGGAGCATGGCGGGCTGGCGCCTCGGCTGGCTGCTGGTCCCGGAAACGTTGATCGACGCCGCCCGCGCCTATATCGGCAATATGTTCCTGACGCCGCCCAGCCTCAGCCAGCATGCCGGTCTGGTCGCCATGGACGCGATCGATGAGCTGGAAGGCCATATCCAGAACTACGCCCGCAATCGCCGGCTGATGCTGGAGGCCCTGCCCGCGCTGGGTCTGCGCAAGATCGCGCCCCCCGACGGCGCCTTCTACATCTGGGCGGACATCGGCCATCTGACGAACGACAGCGTGGCCTTCTGCGAACAGCTGCTGCGCGACACCGGCGTCGCCACCGCGCCCGGCGTCGACTTCGACCCTGTCGAAGGCTGTCATTTCATCCGTTTCAGCTTCGCCGTCTCGACGCCAGAAATCGAAGACGCCTTGAGCCGCCTGCGGCCCTGGTTCGCCCGTCAGACGCAGATATCCGCGAAGCACGGGTGAACGCTTAAGGGGTATTCCCTATACCCTCATTTACCTTATGACACCGTCGATCAGTCATAACGGGTGCTGTAGCGTAGCGTTGAGTACCCCACAGCGCCGCAGGTCCCCACGGCCTGTGGCGCTGTTTTTTTTCAGACGGCTTCGTTCAGCAGGGCGGCCTTGTAGTCGCCGACCCACAGGTTCCTGAACCGGCGCGAACGCTCGGCGTGATAGATGTGGGCCAGTTCGGCATAGGACCGGTCGAAGTCCTCGTTCACCAGCACATAGTCGAAGGCGTCGCAGTGTTCGATCTCGCCCTTGGCGTTGGCTACGCGGCGCTCGATCACGTCGTCGGCGTCCTGTGAGCGAGTAACGAGACGACGACGCAGCTCTTCCAGGCTAGGCGGCAGGATGAAGACGCGCACGGCGTCCTCCGGGCATTTCTCGGCGACATCGCGCGCGCCCTGCCAGTCGATGTCGAACAGCACGTCGCGTCCCTCGGCCAGCGCCTTGTCCACCGGCCCGCGCGGGCTGCCATAGCGATTGCCGTGAACGTCCGCCCATTCCAGGAAGGCGTCATCGTCGATCAGGCGCTGAAACTCGTCATGGCCGACGAAGTTGTAGTCGCGCCCATCCACCTCGCCCGGCCGGATGCCGCGCGTGGTCATGGAGACGGACAGCTCCAGCCCGCCATGATCGGCCATCAACCGCCGGCACAGCGAGGTCTTGCCGGCGCCCGAGGGACTGGCGACGATCAGGAGGACGCCCCGGCGGGGACTGCGTTCATTCGACATTCTGGACCTGCTCACGCAACTGTTCGATGACGGCCTTGAGCTCCAGGCCGATTCCGGTGAGCGCGGTCGTAGCGGATTTCGAGCACAGCGTGTTGGCCTCACGCATAAATTCTTGCATCAGAAAGTCGAGTTTCCGCCCGGCGGGCACCGAGGCCACAAGCTGACGCGCCGAAGCGACATGGGCGGTCAGCCGATCCAACTCCTCGCGCACGTCGGCCTTTGTCGCCAGAGCGGCCGCTTCCAGGAAGATTCGTTCCTCAAGCCCCGGCGCATCGGGCGCCAGTTCGGAGATTCGGCGGGTGAAGCGATCGCGAATAGCCTCGACCTGCGCAGCCGCCTCACCTTCCGCCTGGGCGACCAGCGCCTCGATCCGAGCGATGAATTCGTCCAGCACCGGCGTCAGTTGCGCGCCCTCGTTCAGACGTGACGCCTTCAGCGCATCCATCGCCTCTTCGACGGTGCGGGTCATGGCCCCCTCGACCGCCGCCCGCGCCTCGGGATCGTCCGTCTCTTCGGGGGCCTCGATCACGCCGCGCAGGGCCAGCAGGCCGTCGGCGGACGGCGGCGTTGCGCCGTCCTCGGCCAGTTCGTTCGCGAGCGTCAGATAGCGCGCCAACACGGCGGCGTTGATCGTGACCGCCGCCTCGCCGGCTTCGGCTCGCTTGGCCTGAACGCCGATGGTGACCTGGCCCCGCGCGAACCGCGCCTGGCCGGCGGCCTTGGCCGCGCGCTCCAGCCCGTCGAAACCGTTCGGCCCGCGAAATCGGATCTCCAGATTGCGCCCGTTGACCGAACGCGCCTCGACCGACCAGGCCCAGCCTTCGCCGGCCCCATCTGCCCGGCCAAAGCCGGTCATGCCAGATAGGGTGCTCATTGGGGCCCCTGCGTCGCGCCGGCCGGAAGGGTGATCGTCGCCTGACCGTTCTCGACCGACGTGGCGGCCGGCTCGCTCGTCATCGGCGCCGCACTGGTTCCCGGCGTGGCGGGCGGCGTCGCTTCCGGCGGCAGGCCCGCCTTCTGGCGCTCGATCTGACGCCACCGCGCGACGTTTTGCAGATGCTCGTCATAGGTCAGGGCGAAGGCGTGTCCGCCGGACCCATCGGCCACGAAGAACAGGGCCGGATCGGCCGGCGGGTTCAACACCGCCTTGACGGCCTCCTTGCCCGGATTGGCGATGGGCGTCGGCGGGAGCCCGTTGATCTGGTAGGTGTTCCACGGCGTCGGGGCCAGCAGCTCCGAGCGCCGGATGCCCCGTCCCAACGGCCGACCCTTGGTCACGCCGTAGACGATGGTCGGATCACTCTCCAACCGCATCCCCGCCCGCAGACGGTTCGAGAACACCGCAGCGACTCGGGGCCGTTCCGCCGCCAGCGCGGTCTCCTTCTCCACGATAGAGGCCAGGATCACCGCCTCTTCCGGCGTGCGCGCCACGGTCGCGGGCGACCTCTGGCTCCACAGCAGACGTAGGTTCTCGGTCGCCGCGCGCTGCATCCGGTCTATCACCGACTGGCGGGTGTCCCCGCGCGAAACCTCATAGGTATCAGGCCACAGGCTGCCTTCCTCAGGCGTTTCGGCGACCGTCCCGGTTAGAACGGCCTCCTTGTTCAGGATGTCCACCGCCTGCAATGACGACCAGCCCTCAGGCAGGGTCACGAAATGGCGCACCACCCGCCCCTCGACCAGCAGGTTTAGCACCCCGGCCAGCGACGTGCCGGACGGCACCTCATATTCGCCGGCCCTCAGCCGCCGATCCGCGCCCGTCAAGGTCGCCGCCGCACGGAACAGGTCCGTCGAACGGATCACCCCCGCCGCCTTCATCCGCGCGGCGATGGCCGAGACGCCCGATCCGGTGGGCAGGGTGACGACCGTCGTCCGACCCTGCCGCGCGGACGGTCCCGGCGCATAATAGACCGCCCAGACGGCGATCAGCGCCACCAGCAAGAACAGGCCGAAGGTCGCAGACGCGGTCAGCAACGAGACCGTAAAGCCCGACCGCCCGCTGGATTTCTCGACCCGCCCGCGCCCGAACATCTCAGTCGACCTTCTTGAAGATCACCGAGGCGTTGGTGCCCCCGAAGCCGAAGCTGTTGGACATGGCCACATCGATCTTCATCGGCTTGGCGGTGTTGGGGACCAGGTCGATGGGCGTTTCCATCTCGGGGTCGTCCAGATTGATCGTCGGCGGCGCGATCTGATCGCGGATCGCCAGCACGCAGAAGGCCGCCTCGATGGCGCCTGCGGCGCCCAGCAGGTGGCCCGTCATCGACTTGGTCGAGCTGACCGTCAGGTTCTGCGCATGATCTCCGACCAGCCCCTCGATCCCCTTCAACTCGATCCAGTCGGCCATGGTCGAGGTGCCGTGGGCGTTGACATAGTCCAGGTCCGACGGCTGCAGACCGGCCCGCTTCAGCGCCGCCTTCATAGCCCGCACCCCGCCCTCGCCGTCCTCTGACGGGGCGGTGATGTGATAGGCGTCGCCGCTCATGCCGTAGCCCACGACCTCGGCATACATCTTGGCCCCGCGCGCCTTGGCGTGCTCGTATTCTTCCAGCACCAGGATGCCGGCGCCCTCGCCCATGACGAAGCCCGCATGGCCCCGGTCATAGGGCCGCGACGCCTTTTCAGGCGTGTCGTTATAGGCGGTGCACAGGGCCTTGCAGGCCAGGAAGCCCGCGATACCGATCGGCACGATCGAGCTTTCGGCCCCGCCCGCCACCATAACGTCCGCGTCATCCAGCGCGATCATCCGCGCCGCATCGCCGATGGCGTGGGCGCCGGTGGCGCAGGCGGTCACCGCCGCATGGTTCGGCCCCTTCAGGCCATGGCGGATCGAAATCTGCCCGCCGGCCAGATTGATCAGGGCGCTGGGGATGAAGAAGGGGCTGACGCGACGCACGCCCTGTTCCTTCAGCACGATAGCCGTGTCAGCGATGGGGCCCAGGCCGCCGATGCCGGAGCCGACCATCACGCCGGTGCGCTCCTTGTCCTCGTCCGTTTCGGGCTTCCAGTTCGCATCCGCAAGAGCCTCGTCCGCCGCCGCGATGGCGTACAGGATGAAGTCGTCGACACGCTTCCTGTCCTTGGCGGACATGATCTTGTCGGGGTCGAAGTCGCCCTCGCCGCCGCCGCCGCGTCCATCCACGCTCGGCACTTCGCCGGCGATGGTGCAGCCATAGCCCTCGGTGTCGAAGGCCGTGATCGGACCGATGCCCGACCGTCCCTCGACAATGCCTTTCCAGCTCTTCTCGACGCCCCAACCCAGGGGGGTCAGCAGACCGATGCCCGTAACGACGACGCGGCGCATGGTGCGTGCTCCCTTATCTCCAGCCCGACCCTTCGGAATCATCGCGGATTCGCGCGGGTCAGAAACAGTAAAGGCCGCCGGGCGTCTCCGCTAGGAGCGCCGGGCGGCCCTGTGAACCGTCAGCCTGTTCGGCCGATATCGGCGACTGAGATCAGCCGGCCGACTTTTCGTCGATGAACTTGACCGCATCGCCGACCGTCTGGATGTGCTCGGCGGCGTCATCCGGGATCTCGATGTCGAATTCTTCTTCGAAGGCCATCACCAGCTCGACGTTGTCGAGCGAGTCGGCGCCTAGGTCGTCGATGAAGCTGGCCTTTTCGGTGACCTTGTCCGGATCGGCGTCCAGATGGTCGATGACGATCTTGCGAACGCGCTCGAGGGTGTCGGACATGAGTGTCTCTCTGCCTGTTTGAAATCGCCGTAGAGGCGGGGGTAGCTCAGAAATCGCCGTCTCACGGCAGCGTTGGCGACGCAAGCCCGAAGGCTGTGATCGACAATGCATCCCTGCCCTTTAGCACAGCCTTTCGGGCAGGAAATAGTCTGTTGCGTGACGTGATGACGATCAGATCATCGCCATGCCGCCGTTCACGTGCAGGGTCTGGCCCGTCACATAGGCGGCTTCGTCGGACGACAGATAGACGGCGGCGGCGGCGATCTCGTCGCCCGTGCCCAGCCGGCCCGCCGGAATCTTCGTCAGAATGGTCTCGCGCTGCTGATCGTTCAGCACGTCGGTCATGGGCGAGGCGATGAAGCCCGGCGCGATGCAGTTGACGGTGATGCCGCGCGAGCCGACCTCCTGGGCCAGCGACTTGGAAAAGCCGATCATCCCGGCCTTGGACGCCGAATAGTTGGTCTGGCCCGGATTGCCGGTCACGCCGACGACCGAGGTGACGCCGATGATTCGGCCCGAACGGCGCTTCATCATGCCTTTCACCGCCGCGCGGGTCAGGCGGAAATAGCTTTCCAGATTGACGGTCAGGACGGACTGAAAGTTCTCGTCCTTCATCCGCATCAGCAGGCCGTCCTTGGTGATACCGGCGTTGGCGACCAGGATGTCCAACGGCGCGCCCGCCACCGTCTCGGCGGCAGCGACCAGATTGTCGACCGACTCGGGATCCGACAGGTTCGCCGTGGCGAAATGCGCCCGCTCTCCCAGTTCCTTGGCCAGATCCGCCAGCACCGCCTCGCGCGTGCCTGACAACACCACGGTCGCGCCCTGAGCATGCAGCGCCCGCGCCACCGCCCCGCCGATCCCGCCCGTCGCGCCGGTCACCAGCGCGGTCTTGCCTGCAAGATTGAACATTTGTGTCTCTCCGAAGTGGCGAGTGATGAGTGTCGAGTGACGAGGAAAAGCAAAGTCGCGTGACGAAGCCGTCGCCACGCGCCCCGCGTCACCCCCTGGCGAAGGCTTCGAGCTCTTCCGGCGTATTTAGCGGCAGGGCCTCGGCGTCCGGCGCGATCCGCTTGGCCATGCCGGTCAGCACCTTGCCTGAGCCGATCTCGACGAAGCGGGTCACGCCGCCTTCGGTCGACATCCACTCCATGCTCTCACGCCAGCGCACCCGGCCGGTGAGTTGCTCGACCAGCAGGCGGCGGATGACCTCTGGATCGCTCTCCGGCCGCGCTAGGACGTTCGCCACCACCGGCACGACCGGCGCGACGATCTTCGCCTCGGCCAGGGCGGCGGCCATCTCGTCGGCGGCCGGCTGCATCAGCGGACAGTGGAAGGGCGCCGAGACGTTCAGCGGAATCGCTCGCGCGCCCAGTTCCTTGGCCTTCTCGATGGCCCGGTCCACAGCGGCCTTCTCGCCCGAGATGACGATGTTGCCGTTGTTGTTGTCATTGGCGACCACGCAGACGCCGACTTCCGAACCGGCCGCTGCAGCCGCTTCCGCCAGCGCGAGATCCGTCTTGGGTCCGATCAGCGAGGCCATCGCCCCCTGCCCCACCGGCACGGCGCGCTGCATGGCTTGGCCGCGCAGCTTCAGCAGCCGCGCCGTATCCGACAGCGAGATCGCGCCCGCCGCCGCCAGCGCCGAATATTCGCCCAGCGAGTGACCGGCCACATAGGCCGCGCTCGCCACATCAAAGCCGAACTCGGCCTTCAACGCCCGGATCGCCGCCACGGAAACCGCCATGAGCGCGGGCTGGGCGTTCTCGGTCAGGGTCAGCTGGTCCTCGGGGCCATCGCGCATCAGCACCGACAGTTTCTGGCCCAGCGCCTCGTCCACCTCGGCGAAGACGTCGCGGGCGGATTGGAAGGCGTCGGCCAGTTGCGCGCCCATGCCGACGGCCTGGCTGCCCTGTCCCGGAAACAGAAGTGCGAGGGTCATCGACCGCTCCCTGAATCATTGATCAAGAGCGCCGACCCGTAAGCCCAGACTTACCCGAGGGCAAGCGGAGGTGGTGGGTGCTGTGCGTCGGACCAACTCCACGACCGCAGGCATGCTGCGATGAGAGCGCCTAGCGGCGCCCGGATTTCCCCAGCAGTCGATCGCGCGCGGCGTTGACGCGCGTCGCCAGCCCCTCCGTGCCGCCCTGATCGGGGTGGGCGCGGGCCATGGCGCGTTTCCAGGCTGCGCGGATTTCGGCCTGGGTCGCGGCTGGCCCGACACCCAGCACGGCGCGGGCGTCCGCTTCGCTGATGGGTTCGGATCGGATGATCGGTCGCTGCCGGGACGACCAGGCCAGATAGAGCCCTGACCCGGCCAGAGCCGCCGCCGTCAGCCATGATCCCCGAAACGCCGCCAGCGCACCGCCGGCCAACAGAACCGCACCCAGCAGGGTCGCCGTCACGCGCCAGGGAGCGCGCCCACGTCGCTCGGTCTGTCGGCCCAGCCGCACCAGCGCCCAGACGGCGATCGCCGCCAGGGCCAGCCAGATCAAACCCATCAGGCGATCAGGCCGCCACGTCCAAAGGGCTGAGGACCTGCTCCAGACCCATGGCCATCATCAGATTGCGCATCTCCTGGCGCGCAGCGACGTGGGCCAGTGACACCGCGACCGGCCGGATGTCGTTCGACAGGTCCGCCACCGTCAGGCCGAACGGGAACAGCTCGCGATAGATGACCCGGTCGCGCAGGCCCGGGCCGACGCGGAAGCCGACGCGTTTGGCCAGCTTGGTCATCCGTTCTTCCAGACGTTTGCGGTTGCGCGCCTCCGCGACGGCGAGGCGATTGGTGACCACCAGCCAGTCGATCGTCGCGTGACGCCCCTGGGCGATGGCGCGCTGCTTGCGCGCCTCCCAGACGCTCTCGGAATAGATGGAGGGCTTCAGTAGCTCCAGGGTGACCGGATCGACGTCGCCCAGCAGGTCGAAATCGACGAAGCTGTCGTTCATCGGCGTCACGATCTGATCGGCGCGGGCGTGGGCGGCGCTCGAAACGGCCGTGTCCCCCCCGGGCGTGTCGATCAGGATGCAATCGACGCCCCGCGCCGCCGCCTCATCGAAGGCGCGCTCGAAGGTGGCGATCTGTTCGGCCACGTCCGCCTTGGCCAGGGCCTTGCCGTCGCCCATATCGGGCACGAAGGGTTGGGGAAGCTCGTGACCGTTCGCGGCCAGCCAGGCGGCGCGGTTCTGGAAGAAGCGCTGCATCGAGCGCTGGCGCAGGTCCAGATCGATGATCGCCACCGAGCGCCCCGCGTGCAGCAGGCCGGTCACGATGTGGATGGCCAGGGTGGACTTGCCCGCCCCGCCCTTTTCGTTGCCGAGGACGATCACATGCGGCTGCGTCATTCGAGGGAATCCTCTGTGCCGACCGCGCGACTCAGGCTGCGCGGTCCTAGGTCCACAGAGACTCGGCCTCAAAGCGCCAAACGTCAACGGAACCTTAATGCAGACCTGTGGACGGCGAACCGGGGTCGGTCAGCTGTTACGCGCGCACCAGGCGTCGCCGACAGCGGCGGAGCGGCAGACCGCAGCGGCGGTTTCGGTGGAGACCGGCCCGACCTTCAGCCGCGTCAGCCGACGGCCGCCCACCTCGACCTCCTGATAGATCGGCGATAATCCCGACAGGTCTGACGTGGCCTTCATCCGATCCCAGGCCTGACGCGCGCCGGCAGCACTGGAATAGGCGCCCAGTTGGATCGTTCGCCCGGTTTCCGGCGCCGCCGTGAGACTGGCGGGACGCAAGACGGGGGCCTGCACCCGCGAGATCGCCTCATCCGCCACGGCTTTGACAACCGCGGGCGAGGCAGCCCGGACAACCGCGTCCCGCAGGCCTGCATCTTCACCGACGGGGCGAAGGCCTGCCTGGACGTCTCGGGCGTCCCACATGGCGTGCGGATCCATGACCGCCACCTTGACCGGCGTGAAGCGCACGGGCCGCAGTCCGGCCTTTTCAGCAACGGCATCCCGGGTCTCGCGATCGCGCGCCGAGAGCGGAATGTCGATCGCCGCGACGTTCTCGGCCATCGTGCTGAATCGATGGGGATCGCTGTCCACTGCGCCGCAGCCGGCGACGGCGAGGCTGCTGGCGAAGGCCAGGGCGATCAAAGCTGGACGGGTCGCTGCTGCGGGCGTCATAAGCACGACCCTAGAGCCCAGAATTTGCGGTCTGGTGCATCAACAGGCTTAAGCGGAAAGGTTAATCGCTTCATCATGATAGACGCCGCACCCCCGTTTACCCCTTTGGACGTCGTCCGCACCGTCGCCGATCTGCGCGCGGTCGTCCGGGACTGGAAACGTCAAGGCCTGAGCGTCGGCATGGTTCCGACCATGGGGGCCCTGCATGAAGGCCACCTGACCCTGGTTCGCGAGGCCGCGCGCCGCGCCGACCGCGTCGTCGCCTCCAACTTCGTCAATCCGACCCAGTTCGCGGCGCACGAGGATCTGGGCAAATACCCTCGCCAGCTGGAAGAAGACGCCCGTCTGCTGTCCGGCGCCGGCTGCCATCTGATGTTCGCGCCCTCAGCCGACGCCATGTACCCGGAAGGCCTTGCGACAACCGTCGCCGTCGCCGGGCCGGCGCTGGGTCTGGAAGGCGACTTCCGGCCGCAGATGTTCGGCGGAGTCGCCCTGGTCGTCACCAAGCTGTTCAACCAGGTGCAGCCTGATGTCGCGGTCTTTGGCGAGAAGGACTATCAGCAGCTGATGGTCGTACGGCGGTTCGTGCGCGATCTGGACCTGCCGGTCGAGATCGTCGGGGCGCCGACGGAGCGGGACGGTTGGGGCCTGGCCCTGTCGTCACGCAACGCCTATCTGTCGGAGGCTGAGCTTGAGACCGCCCGCCGGTTGAACGGCATTCTGGCGGAGGCCGGCGTCCATGCCTCGAGCGGCCGCCCCCTGCCCGGTGTCGAGCGTGAAGCCTATGCCGCCCTGCTGAAAGCCGGGTTTGATCGGGTCGATTACGTCGCCATTCGCCACGCCGAGGACCTGACGCCGTTCCGCAACGACATCGTCGACGCCCCCGCCCGCATCCTGGCCGCCGCCTGGCTGGGCAAGACGCGACTGATCGACAATATGGCGGTCTGAAAAGAAGGGCCGCATCCGTTTCTGGACATAGGCCGGCGAATTGCACGTGTGACAAGTGGTGCAATGGCGTGCAATCTGACGCGGCGCATCGTTGTTTTCGTTGAGGAAAACAACAGAGCCCGAATTGCACAGTGCAACGAAGTGCAGTTCGGGCCTGAAAGCTGGACTACAGTCGAACGAGCCGGAGTGTCGTCGAGGGATGGCGCTGTCTAAGACCGAGCCGGCATCATAACCGCGTTTGACGTCGGGCTCAGGAAAAAGCCGATACCGTCCGTCAAGCCGTTGAAAAGATGCGATTTCGCTCAGACGAAATGCATGGCTGGCGGCGATTGCATAGCAGCCGCCAGTCAAGACCTCGGGTTTTGCCTCAAACGCGGACGGAGCTAACCGATCGCGCCCACACAACCCTCTGCGTCGCCAGGCGCCAGATCGGCGTCGGTCAGGGCGATGGTCCAGCCGTGATGCGTGTTCAGGCCCCAGCGCCTTGCGCCGCCGCCATCGCCCGCGTCCCCACCGGCGGTGACCACCACGCGTCGGCCCTTGGGCAGAGCCGGCGGATCGATCTTGCCCACCGCCAGGGACGTCGGCGTCTCGCCGCCGTAACCGTCGAACACGCTCAGCATCGACCATTCGCGACGCAGGCCCATCCACCAGGCGTCTTCTGTATTGATCGCCAGCACGGCGATCCCGTGGCATTCGGCGGCGAAGGCCAGGGCCTTTTGCGGATCGCGCACCATCTTGATGTCGGCGGCGGCCCCGAAACGAAGGCGCGCGCCGTCATAGGCGCGGGTCGGTTCGATGGGAGCCCAGACCTGGACCTGAAGCCGGCCCTGGCGCGCCAAGCCCCAGCCGACAATCTCGCGCCACAGATGTTCGACCGCCTCGGCGTTCTCAGGCTTGGCCTGCTTCAGCATGCGCGAGAGGACGGTCTGCTCGCGATCGGGACGCAGCTTGGTGTGCGGGCCGGTGGGCGCGTCCTTGGCTCGGCCGACGGTGGCGGCGATGGCCAGGCGCTGCTCGAAGAGCGCCAGGATCTGGTCGTCGATGCCGTCGATCTCGGCGCGAAGGGCGGCCAGCGCCTGCTGTTCGGGGGTCAGGTCGGCCACGTCAGGCCAGACTTGCTGAAGATTGGAATGGGGCATGGAAAAGGGCTTTCGGCATTCTGGGATTCGATATGTGCAGGAGCGAACAGCCGCTCTGATCCAGAGCGGTCGCCGGTGAAGCAGTCAGGGACGGAGTGCGCCCGACGCCTCAGCCGGCGTATCGAAAGCCGTAAAAGCCGTAGCCGAAATAGAGGCCGGAAACCGCGCGCGAACGGTCGAAAGAAACAGAGAGAGCGCGCAGGCGGGACATGGTCCGGTTCCGGTTTATGCGGATCGTGTTGCGATCCGTGGATGTCTTAAGGACGCAAAGACCGTGCGCCGTCAACCCTCTGGAAAGCTCAACAGGACAAAACGCGTCTGATTATCGCCGGAATCCTGCAAGTCGTTGCGCAGGATCGACAGGCCGTACACCTCGGCGGCGCCGACTGGGGCGATGGCCGCCCGTGTCGGGTCGCCCGCTTCGGCGACATCGCGCGCCGCGCCTGCGGTATCGAAATGCTCGACCACCTCGACATTCAAACCGGCCAGCGTGTCCTTGCACTGGGCCAGGGCGATGGGATGGCTCTCGACGGTTCGGATATCGGACAGACGCGCGCCGTCGATCGCCATCAGCGCATGACGGATCGGCCGCCAGACCTGAGCGACCGGCTCCACGCCAAGCGCACCGACCAGCGTCGCCGCCGGCTCGACCACGCCGATGGTGGAGTTCTCGACCGGGATCAGGGCGCAACCGCAGTCGCCGGCGCGCAGCGCATCCAGGGCCTGGTCGAAGGTTTCGAACGCCACAGCCTCGTCCCACGGACGCAGGGCCAGACAAGCCTCATGGCTGAACGATCCGGGCGCGCCCTGATAGGCGACCCGGCCGGGCTTTTCCTCAGTTGGAGCCGTTACTTGCATCGATCACTCCCTCGGTCTCAGATCGATCTGGCGCTGCCTCGGTGGCGTCACCATGACCGGATCGGCCCGCATTTGGGGCGCTGACGACGGCTAGGCCGCCGCCGACTGCGCCACCCGTCCGGCCTTCAGCCGCTCCGCGACCAGGAAGGCCAGCTCCAGCGCCTGGTCGGCGTTTAGGCGCGGATCGCAGTGGGTGTGGTAGCGATTGGACAGATCGTCCTCTGTAACCGCCTGGGCGCCGCCGATGCATTCGGTGACGTTCTGGCCGGTCATTTCCAGATGGACGCCGCCGGGGTGGACGCCTTCCGCCTCGGCCACGTCGATGAAGGTCCGAACTTCGCCAAGGATGCGGTCGAACGGCCGGGTCTTGTAGCCGTTGCCGGCCTTCAGCGTATTGCCGTGCATCGGGTCGATGGACCAGATGACCTTGCGGCCCGAGGCCTTCACTTCGCGCATCAGCCTGGGCAGGCGCTCGCCGACCTTGTCGTGACCGAAGCGTCCGATCAGCGTCAGACGACCCGAGACATTGTCCGGGTTCAGGGCGTCGATCAGGGGCAGCAGATCGTCGGCCGTCATGGTCGGCCCGCACTTTACGCCGATGGGATTCTTGATCCCCTTCATGAACTCGACGTGGGCGCCGTCCAGCTGACGGGTGCGCTCGCCGATCCACAGCATATGGGCTGAGGTGTCGAACCATTCGCCGGAACCGCCGTCCAGACGCGTCAGGGCGCTTTCGACGTTCAGCAGCAGGGCCTCGTGGCTGGTGAAGACCTCGACCCGGCTGAGGTCCGGATGGGTCTCGGGCGTAACGCCGACCGCCTCCATGAAGGCTAGGGCCTCGGTGATCTTGTCGGCCAGCTCGCGGTACTGGGCGCCGGCGGCGTTGTCGCCCGCGAAGCCCAGGGTCCAGCGATGGATGTTGTACAGATCCGCATAGCCGCCGCCGGCAAAGGCGCGCAGCAGGTTCAGCGTCGAGGCCGACTGGTTGTAGGCGCGGATCAGACGCTGCGGATCAGGCGCGCGCTCTTCCGGCGTGAAGCCCATGCCGTTGATGATGTCGCCGCGATAGCTGGGCAGTTCGACGCCGTCGATCTCTTCCAGCGGCGACGAGCGAGGCTTGGCGAACTGGCCCGCGATCCGTCCCACCTTCACCACCGGCTTGCGTCCGGCGAAGGTCAGGACGACCGCCATTTGAAGGATCAGGCGGAAGGTGTCGCGGATATTGTCGGTCGAGAACTCCTTGAAGCTTTCGGCGCAGTCGCCGCCCTGGAGCAGGAAGGCGTCGCCCCGCTCGACCTGCGCCAGCTTCGACGTCAGGCGCCGCGCTTCGCCGGCGAAGACCAGCGGCGGCAAGGCGCGCAACTCGTCTTCCACCCGCGCGAGGGCGGCAGGATCCGGATAGTCCGCCGGCATGTGCAGGGCGGTCTTTGTTCTCCAGCTTTCGGGGGTCCAGCGTGTCATCGCGCAAGAATAGGACTTCACGCCTATTCAAACAACGAAAAGACAGGCGGATTTTGCCGCGAAATGTCAGTCTTCCGAAGAAGGCGACTTTTCCGCCGCAGCTTCGGCCTTGCGTTCAGCCTTGGCCGCCGCCTTCTCGGCCGCCTTCAGCGCCGCGGCGCGCTCGCGTTCCTGACGCTCGAAGCTGTAGTTGGGTTTGCGAGCCATCGGCGTCCTCGTCTTATCTCGTGTCCTGGCGGTGAAGGTGGCGATGCAGGGAGCCGGACGCAATCGCCAAATCCAGCACTCTGCAAAATCGGCTCACAGCAGTCTTTCCTTGCGCGTCAAAATCTTGGCGGCGGCGTCGAAGGCGATGAACAGACGGGCTAGAAGGGTCATGGGCTCTGAACGCTTGGCCCTGTTCGATGTTCAGTCCCGCGAACCTTCGTCGCACCCGAAAGGCAGGCGCCCATGTCGACCCAATCCATCCTCCTCGGCGGTGTCGAAGCCGGCGGCACCAAGTTCATCTGCGGCGTCGCCGCCGCCGACGGCGTGATCATCGACCAGATCCGCATCCCGACGACGTCGCCCGACGAGACGCTGGATGCGGTCGCGGCCTTCTTCGTCGACGCACAGTCGAAACACGACCGGCTTTCGGCTTTGGCGATCGTCAGTTTCGGCCCTCTGTCGTTGAAGCCCGACGCGCCGGATTTCGGCGCCATCACCAGCACGCCCAAGCCCGGCTGGAGCGACATCAACCTGTTGGCCCGTCTGCGCCGGCGCCTCGATGTTCCCATGACGCTGGACACCGATGTGAACGGCGCGGCCGTGGGCGAACGCCTGTTCGGCAGCGGGCAAGGACTGGAGAGCTTCTGCTACGTCACGGTCGGCACGGGCGTGGGTATCGGGGTGATGATCGACGGCGCACCGCATGGCGGGGCGAACCATCCCGAAGCCGGTCATATCCGGCTGCCCCGCGCCAAGGGCGACGAGACGTTCTCGGGCGTTTGTCCCTTCCACGGCGACTGCCTGGAAGGCCTGGCGAGCGGGCCGGCGCTGAAGGCGCGCTGGAGCGCGGCCGCCGAAACGTTTTCCCACGATCATCCGGCCTGGCCGATGGCAGCGGAGTATATCGCCGGTCTGTGCGCCAACCTGACCTACACGCTGCGGCCCGAGCGAATCATCATCGGCGGCGGCGTGATGCAGCCGCACATGTACGATCTGGTCAGACAGGCGTTGGTGAGACAGCTCGGCGGCTATGACGCCAGCCTGAAAGGTCTGGACATGCAGACCTACATCGCGGCGCCGAGCGCGGGCGTGTCCGCCGGCCTGATCGGCGCATTGGCCCTCGCCTACCGTTCCATCACGGGCGCGTGGCCCAAGGACTGGCGCACGCAAGGCCGGGATTAGATCGAAGTGGAGATGGTGGACGCGACAGGGATTGAACCTGTGACCCCCTCGGTGTGAACGAGGTTGGCGACCCCGCAAAAGGCGATATCATTGGCTGTCACTGGATTATTCTCCGCAATCTAACCATGAACAAGATAGGAACATCCGGTTCAGCCGGACCGATTGCACTAGAGAGCACATCGTGTCCATGTTCTTGAGGCGTTCTCAAGCTATGGTATCGTGGCGCATGCACCATAGAGCTACAGAGAGACGCGTCGTCTATTTTATCCGGGCGCCGCAACTCGGTCTCATCAAGATTGGCGTGGCCAACTGCATCCATCGACGCCTTGCTGACTTCGGTCAGATCATACCGGTCGATCTGGACGTGCTTGGCATCATACCCTGCGGGCGACAGTCCATTCTTGAGCAGATGCTGCATGGGAAATTTCGGCATCTGAGAGAGCGGGGCGAATGGTTCAGGGAGGACGCCGCGCTCTTGGACTTTATTAAAGCACATGCTCATCCCGTCCCAGCGAAGCCCCGCATGACGCTGCTTGAGCGCCGGCAGATGAACGCAGCTCGTCGTGAAAAGCGGGCGCGAGCGGTCACCAGTCCAAAGCCTTCGCCGCTCGCCGCAAATGGCTAGGTGACAGCTTCGCGTATCGCCTCTCTGTGACCCTGGTGTCGGAGTGGCCGAGGTATCGGCTTATGTCGAACATGGGTACGTCGGCCTCGGCCATCCACGACGCGGCGGTATGGCGCAGGATGTGCGGCGTGATCCCATCCAAGTTCGCGCGCTTAGCCGCAGCAGCGAATCCTTTCTTGATCGACAGCACCCTATGGCCGCCCCACTCAATTACGTGGTTGCAGGTTCGGCCGGCGTGCAGGACGCGGAGATAGCGATAGGCCCGACCCGTCATAGGCACGGTCGCGCGCTTCTTGCGCTGCTCATCCTGGGCATCGTTCAGCGCCAGGGAGATCGTGCGACGCCGGAAATCCACGCGATCCCACGTCAGCTCCAATAGGGCGCTTTGACGCGCTCCTGTCGCCAGTGACAGGGCGATGAAGGCTCGGACATGGGAGAAGCGCCGCGCGGCTCTGAGCAAGGCACGAGCCTCTGCCTTATCCAGAAACCGATCCTTTGCGGGCGGTTGCGGCGGCAGCTCAAATACGGCAGCGGCGCCCTTCTTGAAGAAGTTAAGTCCAGCCCTGACGACCTCCAGTTCCTTGCGCACCGTCGCCGGCTTACGACCGGCCGCGTATCTCATGTCGCGGTAGGCTCGGCACACATCGCGTGTGACCTGATCGGGCCTCAGGTGCGCAAAGGTCCCTTTGGCCTGCTTCCAAGATCCGCGCAAATCGACCGCCCGGATCGCCGTCTTGTCCTTGTCGTCGAGGTAGGGCTCCACGATCTCGCCAACGGTCTCGCCGGTCGGCTGAGTGGAATGGTCAGCTAGCCGCCGTTTCGCCTCTGATAGATCGGCCGTGCGGAGTGAGAAGCGCTCGGTCTGCCCTCCGACGCTGCGGACGGCGGCGTATTTGCCTCGATAGAGCTTGAGCCTCCACTCTGACACTGACGATCCTCGTATTCTGAAGCGGCCTCGGGCCGGATGCGTATCTGACGGCCGATGCGGAAGGCCCGCAGCTCGCCGCGGTTGACCAGGTTGCGAACCGTGGCGGAAGAAACCTCCCAGTGCGCTGCCAGGGTCTCGGGAGTGTATGCCCTGTTGTCGTTTGCGGCGCTCATCCCTCCCCCTTCCCATTCCGGCCGAGCGGGGTCTTTCCGCCTGGGAAATCGCCGTGGTGGTGAAGAGGGCAGTCACTGGCGTAGTAGAACAGAGCCCCGTCAGGGCCGGGGATTCCGAGGCCGTTGGCGTTGTCCATGCGAGGGCATTTGCAGCCCGCTTTGATGGCTTCGGCTGATCCGGGGGTCATTGGCTTTCCCCATTGCGGGCGAGGAAGGCGCGGGCAGTGCTGGTCATGACTGACCTCGTGCAACAGCCATGAACTTGGCGAAGTCAGCCTTGTCGGCGGCTTCTTCCAAAGCGTATCGCTCAGCGGCTGCGATCATTGTGTCGATCCCCTCCGCATTGCCGTTTGCCGCAATAGCCACAGTGAATCCTAGACCGCGCGCTAGAGCTTCGATCATATCGCCCATGCGCTCTGGTCTGTCGGCGGCTTTCCCTGCGTCAGCAGCTTCTTTTGCCAGCATGGATGAAAGGCGGGAGTGAAAGTCGCTCATTTCGGTTCACCTGTCGGGGCGGCGGGAAGCGCGGCTAGAGCGTCATCGGCGCACTGGATTAGGACCGCGCATCGCTCTGACGTGACCCCCTGAAACTCCTCCAGGAATAGCTAGAGTCCGCCCAACGAAGGACGGACAGAATGAAGCGATCAAGGTTCACGGAAGAGCAA
>NZ_JBEPNH010000014.1:0-63333 GCF_040546195.1 Brevundimonas sp. UYEF29
GCGCTGACCGGCCTCTTGCCAACCCCGACAACCCCAGCTCAGATCACCAAAGGACTCTCGTTATGGCTGGATGAGAAATGGGGGTCACGTCACTTCGAACAGATAGAAATCCATGCGGTCGATAGCTTGCGGATCTCCGCGCGGACCCCTTCGCCGTAGTCGCCCGCTAAAGCTAAATGTCGCTGTAGGCGAAACTGTTGGCTTCCGTGTCGAATAGAGTGTCCACGAAGACGGTCGCGGTCCGAGCTGACGCTTGGACGCTCAAGGCCAGTCTTCCCGTGCCGTAAGTGCGCATGTGATATCGCTCACGGCCGTCGAAGGTCAGGCGCGACGCGTCGACGTACGAAAGGCCGCCGTCGGCCACCACGTCCAAACGCTCACCCAGCGGACGCCGCAAGCTGAAGCCCGCAGTCACAAGGGCTCAAGCCACCGGGTTAAATCCGCATCACGACGAGAATCAAACAGCGCGCTGGGCGAAGTGATGCGTGGGTCGGCGACGGGCCCGTTGGCGAAAAAGCTCAAGTGCTTCAGAAGGACGATGAGCAAGCCGGGCTTAACAGAAAGTCGGCACGCTGCTGGAGCGCGACTAGATCCCGCCGCGTCGCATGACGACGACCACGATCAGCGTCAGAAAGACGACGGCTGCGGCCGCTATGGCGAGGGCCGTGATGCGAAAGGCGCCGCGTGTAGGCTTGTCGGGCCGGTCTTCGTAGCCGATCGGGACTTTGCGAGGTTCTTTGTCGGTCATGGGCAATCAACGCACGGAGGCGGTTCGCGTTCGCCGACGCGTGTCGTCCTTCGGCGCAACCAAGGCTGCGCCGAAGGGTCTCGAATTTTCGTCAGAAGCGGTAGGCGACGCCGACCCGCAGATTGCGGCCCGGCAGGGGGGCGATGTCCTTGAGGAAGGACACGTGTTCACGGGCTTCCTCGTCGGTCAGGTTCCGCGCCTCGGCGAACAGGGTGACGTTCTGCTGGGCGAAGGGGCGGACCGCAACCGAGGCGTTGACCAGCGTGTAGTCGTCGGTCGGCAGTTCGAATGCGTTGGCGACCCGGTCCTGTTCGCCGACGTGGCGAACCTCGGCGCTGGCGTCGAACCTGGTCGAGGTCCAAGCCAGACGTCCGGTGACGGAGTAGGGCGGGATCCGCGCGGCGGGTCCGAAGTCCGTCTGGGCGTGGACATAGTCGGCCGCGCCTTCCAGCGACAGTTTGCGATCGCCGTCCTGCCAGAGCGCGTAGGCGCCTTCCAGCTCGAAGCCATAGAACTTCGCGTCGGTCTGGACGAACCGATAGATGGGGAAGAACTCGTCCTCTTCCTCGAAATAGAACTGGTCGCCCGTCGGCCGTTCGTCGATGAAGCCGTTATACCAGGAGTGATAGACGTGCAGATCGCCGGTGAACCGGCCGCGATCATAGTGGGCGGTGCCCTCCAGCGTCGTCACCTTTTCGGAGTTCAGCGTCAGGTCGCCGGTCTCGTAGGCGGCGGTGGCGATGTGAACGCCATCGGCGAACAGCTCGACCTCGCTGGGCGCGCGCTCGTTGCGGGCCAGGCTGAGGCCCAGGAACAGGCCGGCGGTCGGGCGGATGAAGGCGGCGGCGGACGCCGACCAGTTGTCGACCTCGCGCGTGACTTCGCTGGTGCCGCCGATGGGCGTGCCGCTGAGTTCGCGCCGGTCATAGCGCAGGCCGCCCTCAAAACCATGGTTGCCGAGGTCCAGGCGCTGCACCGTATAGAGGCCCAGTTCGTCGATCTTGACGCTGGGCACGAAGGCTTCCTCGCCGATGGCCTCGAAGTTGCGCGACAGTGCCTGAACCCCGACGGCGCCGTTCCAGCCGTTGCGTTCGCGCTGGACCAGGTCCGCACGGCCTTCCCAGCCGTCGGAGTTGAAGATGGTGCCCGGTTCGCCCACGGCCTCGAACTCGGTGTGGGTGTAGTCGGCATGGCCATAGGAGCCGCGCAGGACCGAGAAGGGGCCGCTGTCGAAACGGTATTCGCCGCGCGCGTCCCACCGCTTCTGGTTCAGCTTGATGAAGACCGATTCCTCGGCGACCGTGCCGTATTCACTGTCGGTGTTCTTGTAGGAGACGCCGGCGAAGCCCTTGTCGCCGATGTAGGAACCGCCGAGGCCCCAGGCTTCCAGATCGGTATAGCTGTTGGGCTGGGTTCCGGTGTCCTCGCGCGCAAGGCCTTCGGCGGCGGCGCGCCTGGCGGAAATGGCCGGGGCGGGGATGTCATAGTCGTCGGTCTTGCGCTTCACCCCATCGACGTTGAAGGCGAAGTTTCCACTGCCGACGGTCACGCGACCAAAGGCGCTGCGGCCGTCATCGACGCTGGACGCCTGGGTGGAGACCACGCCGGACACGCCCCCCTCGGGGATTTCGGTAGGGATGCGGTCGTCCAGAACATTGACCACGCCGCCAATGGCCGAGCCGCCATAGACCAGCGTCGCGGGCCCGCGAATGATCTCGATACGATTGGCCTCGGCCGGATCGGTGGCCACGGCATGGTCGGGTGATACCGAACTGGCGTCGATCAGGCCGATGCCGTTGGTCAGCACCTGGACACGCGGGCCGCTGAGGCCGCGAATGACGGGTCGGCTGGCGCCCGGCGCAAAGTCGGTCGAACGAATGCCCGGACGCCCGCTCAGCATATCGCCAAGCGAGGCCGCCGGTGCCGTGGCCAGGGTCTGTTCGTCCATCACGTCCGTCGCGATCACCGAGGCTCGCTGGCTGATGCCATAGGGCGCGCCCGTCACGATGATATCGCCCAACTCCGTCGGGGCTTGCGGGGCCGACTGCGCGGCGGCGGCGCCGGCCAGAATCGTGGAGCCTGCCGCCGCCATAAGCAGGGATCGCGAGACGCTTGAGGGACGCATGGAAAAACTCTCAGCCGGGGGAGGAAGTAATTTGTTACGAGATAACGTCACATAGGCTTTACGCAATCAAGAACCCGACGACGATTTTGTGTCGGGCGTGTCTCCAGAGGCGCCGCCTGCGGGAGAAGAGTCGTGGACTACTTTAGAGGGGAGATGGCGCACCCGACAGGATTCGAACCTGTGACCTCTGCCTTCGGAGGGAATATCGCTGGCTCCGCCAAAAAGCGCAAGGAGCCGCCGATGACCGCCTATCCTACTGTAAAACCTAAACAATTTGCATTTTGCCTCCGCCGAACCTACTCTTCTGTTCGCCACAGTTTTCGCCCGCGTGCTTACGTGGTGCTTACGCGAGAGGAAGCAGTAGGGTCGGAGGAAGCCCATGTCTAAGCTCACAAAACGCGTCGTAGACGCCGCAGAAAGTCGCGCAAAAGATTACGTCATATGGGACGATGAACTGCCCGGCTTCGGCCTCCGCGTGTTCGCGTCCGGCAAGCGCAGCTACGTGATCCAGTATCGGCTCGGCAAGCGGTCGCGGCGCTTCACAATCGGATTGCACGGAGTCTGGACGCCTGAGCGCGCGCGCCAGGAGGCAAAGGTGCAGTTGGGACGGATCGCGCAGGGCGAAGATCCGGCTGAAGAGAAGCAGCTCGACAGCAAGGCGATCACCGTCAAGGAGCTGTGTGAGCTCTACGTTGGCGATCTGAAAGCCGGCCTCATCCTCGGCAAGGGAGGCCGCCCCAAGAAAGCCAGCACCATCCTGTCCGACACGGGGCGCATCGAGCGTCACATCATTCCCTTGCTTGGAACACGCAGGGTCAAGGATTTGGTGAAGGCGGATATTACGAAGGCCCTGAAGGACATCATGGCCGGCAAGACTCGCTGCAGCGTCAAGACGAAGAAGCTTCGCGGCCGTGCCATCGTGCGTGGTGGAGCGGGTACGGCGACGCGCACGATAGGGCTCTTTGGCGGGATACTGACCTACGCAGTCGAGGCTGGCATCATCGATCTGAATCCGGCGCACGGTGTCAGGCGGCCGAAGGACAACGTCCGGGCGCGGCGTCTGACCGAAGCAGAATATCGGCTGCTCGGCGAGATATTGCATAAGGCGGCCAAGACAGAGAAATACGAGCTATCAGTTGAGATCATACGCCAGCTCGCGCTCACCGGATGCCGGCGGACTGAGATGGTGACGCTCGCGTGGGCGGAGGCGGACACGAGCGCGAGTTGCTTGCGTCTGGTTGACAGTAAGGAGGGAAGCTCCATCCGCCCGATCGGACTCCCTGTCGTCGAGTATCTCGAAGCAAGTCGGAGGGCTCGCACAGGCACGTACGTGTTTCCCGGACACGGAGACGACAACGCGTTCGGAAGCCTTCCGAACCATTGGGAGCAGATATTCAGAGATACGCCGCTGGCCGACATCACCCCGCATGTCTTGCGGCACAGCTTTGCCAGCATCGCAAACGATCTCGGCTTCACGGAGGTGACGATCGCCGCTCTCGTTGGACACTCAAAGGGCTCGGTCACCAGCAACTACATACACACGCTCGATACAGCGCTTATCATGGCCGCCGACACGATCGCCGGTTACATCCAGGGCTTGCTCGACGGCATCGAGTTCAAGCAAACGGCCTACGCCGTGGACCGCGACTCTCGCCGCGCTGCACTCGCTCGTTTCCTTCAACAAGCCTCGGCGCCGGATGCCGGCGAGGCGCAAAACGAGCGGCCACGCGCCGCTGCGTAGCAGGCAAGGTGGCGGCGCTGCCAACCTAGGCACGCCGCTACTTGCAAGTCAGAAAAACATGTCTTATTTTCTGACATATGAAGACGGTAAGCGCCTCCGTTCCGGATCGGGTCATGACACGCGTTCGCGCTAGCGGACGTGGCAGTGTCTTCACGCCCAGCGACTTTCTCTCTGTCGCCACTCGCTCCTCGGTCGATCAGGCCCTTTCGCGGTTGGTAAAGGGCGGACAGCTCCGTCGGCTTGCGCGCGGGCTCTACGACTTCCCAAAGCTGCATCCGAAGCTCGGGCCACTGTCGCCTGCGCCGGACGATGTAGCACATGCGCTTGCTAGGGAGACCGGCTCCCAGGTGCAGATCGCCGGCGCGCGGGCAGCAAACGCGCTCGGCCTGTCGGCGCAAGTCCCGGCACAAAGCACTTATCTGACCGATGGTCCGTCGCGTCGTGTCGTGCTGGGAAAGCGCGTCGTAGATCTTCGCCACGCCTCGCCCAAGCATCTGATCGCACCGGGCAGCCCCGCCGGGACGGTGGTTCAAGCGCTTCGCCATGTTGGCCCCGTTCGGGCGGCTGATGTCGCGCAGGTTGCGGCGCGCCAGCTGTCGGCCAGCGACAAGAAGACTCTGGCCTCAACCGCCCTTCAAGCCCCTGCCTGGATGAGGCCAACGCTCGTATCGATCGCCAACGCATCGATGGCCAATATCGATGGATGATGTCGCCCGCCTTCCCAGCGCCGATCGCGCAGCTCTCTTCGGGGAGACCGGCGCCGGCCGAGGCGTCGCCGACACGATCATCGAAAAGGACTTCTGGGTCTGCTGGAGCCTGAAGCGCCTGTTCGGCATGCCGAAGGGCACCACGGCAAGCCTCGTCTTCAAGGGCGGCACATCGCTCTCCAAGGCGTTCAACGCCATCCGTCGGTTCTCCGAGGACATCGACCTATCGTTCGACCGGGCCGAACTCGGATACACCGGCGAGCGCGACCCCGAGAAGGAGGGGATCAGCAGGAAGCAGGCGGCCCGACTTATCGACGACCTGGTGGGCGACGTCGAGCGGCACATCGCCGAGAAATTTCTCCCGGCGCTTCGTGCCGCGATCGTCGAACAACTCGGCGAGCCAACCAACGGCGAGTGGTCGCTGGAGGTAGACGCCAACGACGCCCAAACCGTCAACTTCCATTATCCGACCGCGCTGCCTGCTGCCGAATACGACGGCATGGCTTACATCACCCCGCGGGTAAAATTCGAGCTCGGCGCGCGGGGCGATCCCTGGCCGACCGAGGAGAAAGTCATCCGCCCCTATGCGGCCGACGACTATCCGGACTTCTTCACCGATCCCGACGCCAGCGTGACCGTGCTGTCAGCGCGGCGGACCTTCTGGGAAAAGGCGACCGCGCTCCATGCGGAGGCGCACCGCCCCGCCCAGTCACCGACGCCGCCGTATTTCTCGCGGCACTATTACGATCTCGCCATGCTCCTCCACACGGACGAGGGCCAAGCCGCCGTTGCCGATCTCGACCTGCTAGCGCAGGTGGCGCAGCACAAAGCCACCTTCTTCCGTTCAGGCTGGGCCAGCTACGAAACAGCTCGGCCAGGCACGCTCCGGCTGATGCCGGACGACGCACGGGTTAAAGACCTCCGAGCCGACTATCGGGCTATGGCGCCGATGATGTTTGACCAGACACCGCCGTCATTCGATGAGATACTCGCGAAAGTTGCCGCGCTTGAAGAAACGATCAACAGCTAGCTCAAGGCTGTCCGCAGGCCCGCCAGTTTCAGAGCCTTACATTACCAACTTATGCCCAATGTAAAGAAGATGCGTAGGGAAAAGCTGCCGGCAGGCAGCCTTCGACGGTTTGAATACGAACTTGTATCTCTATCAAGAGTGACAAGGACCAAAACTGCCAGTGACACTCTGTTCAACTTGAGGCGGCATTCATGTGACAAGGTCGGCATTATGGTCTGCCGCTGATAACTGGCCGTTACGGTATAGGTCCAGATGCTCGGTATAAGCAGGAATGAGTAAAGTTGGGCGGTAGGCGCCAAGCCGGTTACAGTGACTTCGTGAGACTCATCAGAATCTTGCGACCTCCGGGGTTCCTCCTCATAAGTGAGTGCGCCGACTGTCGCAGCGACGCGGCCGGAGGGGGGAGCGGATTGTCGACCATGTGTGCGGGAACTCACGCCATTATCTTGGTGCCGGTACGGCAGGCGCGCATGTCTGCGGGAGCGCGCTGCGTTGGCTGACGCTCTGCTTGCCCAAGACATTGTAGACGGCGCGACGGTGCGCGACCGGCCGAACCTGTTCGTGATCGGCAGTTTCGACCGGCGTATCACCTTTTACTCCCAGCAAGTGCGGGCGCTGTCGCTGGTCCACGCGCTAAAGGAACTCGGCTATCTCCACGCTAATCCGCGGATCGCCGTCATTGGCGGCGGTGCGGCCGGTGTAACCGCTGCAGCTGCCGCGGCGCTCGTCACCGGGTCGCAGGTCGTCCTTTTCGAGTCCGCTGATGCACTGCTGCCCCTGCAGTCGACGACCGATCGCCGGCGGCTCGATCCGCATATCTACGATTGGCCAGCGCACTACACGACCGACCCCATCGCTGACTTGCCGATCCTGGACTGGGAGTCCGGGACGTGCCGCGCCGTGCGCGACGATGTCCTGCTAGGGTTCGAAGACATTGTCGTCAGGCTGGCGCCGCGCCTCGAGCGACGGCTGCGCCATCGGGTCACCGGGCTGACGCGGACGGCGGACGGCTATCAGCTCGATGTCACCGAGCTCAATGCCCCGGCGCCAGGCGCGGAGCTGCACGAACAATTTCACATGGTGTTTCTTGCTGTCGGGTTCGGGCTTGAGCCCGGCGAGCCGCTACCGGCAATACAAAGCGCCAGCTACTGGACCGATGCCGGCGTTCCGGTCGCCGAGTTCGCAGGCCGGCCGACGCCGCGGTTCTTCGTCAGCGGTGCGGGCGATGGCGGCCTGATCGATTTCGTGGCCGCGGGAGCGCGCGATTTCGATCATGCCGGGATGATCCGGCTGATCTCCGAACATCCCGGCATCGCGGCGCTGAAACCGGCCCTTGCCGCAATCGATGTGCGCGCCCGCGCCGAGGATGCCAATGGCGCCCGCTTCGATTTCATGGCGGCCTATAACGCTGAGCTGCTACAGCCGCTCACTGATATCGGCCTCGTTGCCGCGGTCGCCCAGCAACTGCGACCTGGCGTGCAGCTGACGTTCCAGACCCAGCATGCCGAGCTGTTCGACGTCTCCACGGCAACGCTCAATCGGCTCGCTGCCTATCTCACCATCAAGGCGTGCGCCGGTGACGCCCAGCGGTCGTTCCGGCATCTGCATTGCGGTGTCGTTGCGCGGATCGACGCCCCCAATCCAGCTCCGGTCGTTGCCCCGTTCTGGCTTGATTGCGCCGGGGAGACCGTCGCGGCGGATGCAGTGATCGTTCGGCGCGGGCCGCAGCGCGATGTGGTGCGAGCGCCCTTTGCCGAGCACCTGGCGACTTTCGACGTGACCCATAAGGAATGGCTTGCCCGCCACGGCGAGGCGACGCTCGTCCCGAAATTGTCGGCACCAGCGCGGTCCTTGTTCAGGGAAGCGGCACGCAGTGCGGATATCCTCGCGCCGCGGCTTCAGCGACTTGCCGCCAACCAGCTTCCCATATCGGTGCAACTGCTGCGCGAAGGCGCGAACATCCGCTGGTCCGGCGCGGTTCCGGCGGACCAGCTCATCCGATCGTGGAGCGAGCAACAGCCCTTCGAAATCATCCTGTCCGATGCTCCCGACGCGCTGGGCGCGGTTGCGGGCGCGGTGCTGCGGGTCGCCTGCCATAGCGGCAATTGCCGGCTCCATGCCGCGCCCGGACTGTGGAGCCAGCTCGTCCGCGAGCTCAGCCTGGAATCGCCGCATGCCGAAGGGATGGCGATGCCGACGATCGTCGCCGGTAATCCCGGCGGCGCCGCCCAGGATCCAGTGCCGTTGCCGCCCGACATTCTGGCGCGCCGGATTCACCGGGTGCTCGATGCCTGGCTGCTCGAGCGACTGGACGCGCATCTCCAGCCGTTCTTCGCGAGCAACGCCGATCCCGGCCGCCCGATCAACGTGAAGATCGCGCAGGATCTTCGCGACGCCATGGCCGCGACATGGGCGATCTGGCATGCATCGTTCACCGACGACCCGGCCCTGCTCAATCACTTCCTGCGCCTGATGATCTGCGCAGTCGACGAGGACGACCATCGCGACGCGGCACAGATCCTGGTCGGTCCCAGCAAATGGCCGGTGATCCTGCGCGGCACCGCGGTCGCGCTTGCCATCGCCGCAGCCTGGGATGCTACGTCGCCGAAGAGCGCCAGACCGGGCAATCTGGTGCGCCTGCGTGACGGCGACAGCGAATGGGCCGGTCATGGCTGCGCGGCCGATATGATCAATGGTGACGAGATGTCACTGTGCGCCGCATCGTTCATGTGGCAGACCCAGTTCGTCATCCTCGTCGTCAAAACTGCGATCGAGGTCAGCCGAATCGCCGAGCGGCCTTTCGCTCAGATCGACACCGACCAGCCGGGGCTTAGCGATACGGACGGGTCTGGTCCGGTGATCATGTCGATCAGTCGCGATTTCATCGACGCGGCCGCGGCGGGCCTGGCCGAGCTGCGCACTCTGCTGGCAGTAGTCGAGGCGCGGCATTTCGAGGCGCTCGAGAAGACGATCATGAAAGGCGCGGCATGACGGAGAGTGCGACGCTGTCACCCGGACTGGCGGACTTCGCGGAGCGGCTACGCAAAGCCGCGCTGGCGCTCGACCTCGAGGTGGAGGATCGGCCCGAGCTGGCGAGCGCGACGTTCAATGGCGGATCGACCAAGTCGACGACGCTCAGCCCGACCGATCTGCCGGCAGAGAGCCATGCGATCCGGATCGACCGCTTCAACATCGTGCTGGGCATTCTCCCCGAGGTTGCTGCGATGGAAGCGGTGCTTGAGACCTTGCGGCGCTGCCGCAACCAGTGCGTCGTCGCACGCTCGTTCCTCGGGACCAACGAGACGCTGGATCTTCAGCTGATGCTGCTTGGTCCCCGCGCGAGCGAGCGGCAGGAAGCCTGGCGCGCAATGGCGTTGATGGTCGAGCGCGACGACCGGGTCGCGCGCAAGCTCGCATGGCTGCGACCCGAAGATCCGCTAAATGACGCCGAGAGTTTCGCCGAATTCCTCAAGCGCACTTTCCTTGCCCGGCCGTGGGTCCATGCCGAAGGCCAATTTGAGGACGTGGCGCTCGACGCGCTGAGCGGGACCGGTGCGACCGCGCCGGGTCTGCCGCGGACGACGGCGGACGAATGGGAGCGGATCGCGCTCGACGAGAAGAAGACGCCGGATGATATTGTCGCGGCGTTGGTCAAATCCTGGGAGCGGAGGGGACAGGCATGAGCGAGATTTTCCTCTCCCGCATTGCGATCAGAGACTTCCGGACCTTCGGCGACTTCGCGATCGACATTCCAGCAGCACCCGGTCTTGTTCTGCTCACCGGGACCAACGGCCTTGGCAAAAGCAGTTTCTTCGATGCAATCGAATGGGGACTGACCAACAAGATCCGGCGGTTCGAACCCTATATCAACAAGGGTCGCAAGAAGCTTGTCGAGAAGGACTATCTCACGCGCCGGGGCGCCGAGCCCGGATCGCATAGCGTCGCGCTGACCTTCTCGGACGGCGACGTCGTCGAGCGCAGCGCCACCAGGGGTACTATCATGGCGGATATCGTCGCGCAGCTTGCGCGGCCTGATCGCCGCACAATCAACGATCTTGGGACCTATCTCGCCCTCACTCATTTCCTTGGCCAGGCGGCGCAGCAGCGGTTCACCAGTCGCGACCCGCAGGACCAATGGCAGGCGCTCAAAGGGCCAAGCGGCATCGACCGGCTCGAACGGATTCGCGCTGGGCTGAGGGGGCGGCCGACCATCGCCGCCTTCACGCGGCGGCACGACGCCGAACAGGCCGTGGTTGCCACGCTCGATCGGGAGATCGCAGACTGGCAAGGATGGATGACGCGGCTCGACCGGCTCCGCGCGGCCGCACGCGCCACGGGCGTGTTGACGGCCGACGAAGTTGCTGTGCGGATCGACCAGCTCGAGCGCGACCTGCAGCAGCTTGCGGCAGGTCAGCCGCTTGCCGTCACCGGCGAAGGCGTCGCGGCACGCCTCGCGGCGCTCGGGGAGCGGATTGGTGACGCACTGCGGACGGCCGGCGAGCGCAAGACAGCCCTGGAGGCGCTTTCCGACATGCCCGCGCAGTTCGCGGTCAGCCAGTCGGAGGGACGGCTTGACCATCCGACGCTCGTCCGGTTGCGCAGCGTCGTCAGCGACGCGCAGGCGCGGCTTGATCGGGCATCGCCGCTCGTGGGTTCCGCCAATGACGCGGTGATCGCGCAGAATGCCGCAATCGCCACGATCGACCAGAATATTGTGGTGCTCGATGCGGCACGAACCGATCTCGCTCGCCGCGCCCAACTTGCCGCATTGGTGTCGACCGAGCAGGAGGATCGAACGACGCTTGCCGACGCAATCGCGGCGCACCGCACGATGATTGCGGAGGCCGACGCAACGATCAGCCAGCATAGCGGGGCCAGTGCCGAAGTTGCACGGCTACGGAGCCTTGCCGCGTCAGCCCGGGCGCTCAATGAGGCAATGGCGGATTGTCTTGACCTGGAAGGCCAGTCCGGCGCCGCCGAGGCCGCATTGGCGCAGGGGCGTGAAGCCGCCGCGCGTGCTTCGGCGGAACTGACGCCACTCGACACGCAGCTGGCAGAACTCGACGACAAGATTGCGGACGCTCAGCGCGAGCGCGCCGAGGCCGACCGACATGCGTCGGCGATCAGCGCAGCCTTGTCACAGCTTGCCAGTCACATCCATGAGGACGACACCGACTGTCCGGTGTGCCGCACGCAGTTCGAACCGGGTGCCCTGAAGGCGCTTGCCGATGCCGCGGCGTCGGGGAGCGACCGTCGCCTCGCGCACGCCGATGATGCGCTCGAGGCTTTGCGGAGCACACGCCCCGCGCTCAGCGATGAGATCCGTCGCCTTCGCGGAATCGTGGCGGCGGTCGATGGACTCGAACGGAGCGCGAGAGCAGCGGCTGATGCCGTCACGAATGCGCGCGCCAGCATCGGCCAGACGCTCGCGACGACGCCCGAAAGCAACCTTGCCGCGCTGGCCGCGGCCCGATCGCGCGATGCGGATATTGCGCTTGGAGCCGCAGAGGTTGCGCTCGAACCTTTGTCGGCGAGCGCGGCGGCGGCGACCGAACAGCGGTCGAGCGTTGCGGCCGATCTTGAGGATCTGATCGCGCGCGACAGTCAGTCCGGAACACGATTGGCGCAGTATCAGGCGGAGGACAAGGCGTGCGCCGATCGCATCGCGGCGCGCAATCTGTCGAACGCCACGATCGGTGAGATCGAGGCCAGATTGACGGCGGAGCGCGAGCGTGGCGAAGACGCGCGGAGTCGTCTGGCACAACTGACCGAAGCGGCGAGCACCGCCACCGCAGATGTGCAGCGCGAACAGGCGGCACTCGACCTTGCGCAGCGCGAACTTGCTGCGGCCGAGGTGACGCGCGGGACCTCTGAACAGGCGGCGCGGCAGATGCAGCAGCGCTGGACGCGCGCTGGCCTCAACGACATCCCGAGCCAGGCGGAACACGATCGCGGTCTGTCGGCGATCGATGCGGTGCTGACGGGGTTGCGGTCCCTCGCCGAACGCCAACTCGTGCTTGCCCGCGACAATGAAGATGCGCTGCTGCAGGGCGAAATCGACGAGATTCTCGCGTCGATGCGGGCGACCGGAGGCGACGATGGTGTCAAGGATCCGACGGCGTATCTGGCAGCGCTCAAAATGAAAGTAGAGGCAGCGCGGGCGGCGGTCAAACTCACGACTGCGGCGCGCAATGCGGTGAAGCGCTATTCGGAGGATCTTCAGAAGCAGGCCGACGATTTTTCGGCACGAGTGCTCGATCCGCTCAATACGGTGATCGACGACTTCAACGAGGCGATGCTGAGCACGCCGGGTGAAAGCATTCAGTTCAAGGCCGATACGAGGGTCGATGCGACCAGCTTCGGGATGGCGCTGCGCTACCGCGAGAAGGTCGACAATGCCATCGAGACGAAGAAGGATCTGCCTCCCCAGGTCGTGCTGAGCGAGGGCCAGCTAGCCGCAAACGGTTTCAGCATCCTGTGCGCGGCGAGCACGGCCTATCAATGGTCACGCTGGCGTGCGCTGCTTCTCGACGACCCGCTGCAGCACAACGATATCATCCATACGGCCGCCTTTGTCGATGTAATGCGCAATATGGTTGAACTGAGCGGCTATCAGCTGATCATGTCGAGCCATGATCGCGGCGAGAGCGAGTTCATTACTCGCAAATTCGATGCGGCCGGCCTTCCCTGCGCCACAGTCTTGTTGACGGCACCGTCGGATAAGGGCGTGGTTTGGAACGCGCCAGAGTATAACCAAGCCGCGGCACGGATTTTGAGGCGGGACGCGCAGCCGCCAACCGTAAGCAGCGCCTGACGCGGCTGAGAGGCCGCAACGTTAAGTGCGATCAGCTCTTCCGGTCAATGACCTTACGACCGCTTTCGGGATCGCTCCGACCCCCACTTGAACGGCTAAAACTAGGGCGCTTAACTGCTGGACGGCTTTCCTCTGTGAGCGTGGGCTGGAGACCGCAGATCAGGCGGCTTGGGCGATCGGTTGCTGATCTGGCCGCCAGTTCCAGGGCATGAGTTCATCCCAGCGGGCAGCAGGCCAGTCACCAGCGATCTTGGCGATGACATCGGCAATATAGGCCTGCGGTTCGAGGCCATTGAGTTTGGCGCTCTCGATGACGGAGTAGACAGCAGCGGCGCGATCGCCGCCCGCCTTTGAGCCAGCGAACAGCCAGTTTTTACGGCCTAGGGCAACGCAGCGCATGGCGCGCTCCGCAATGTTGTTATCGATCTCCAGACGCCCATCATCGAGGAAGCGCGTGAGCGCCACCCAGCGCTTGCGGCCATAGGCGATCGCCTTGGCCATCTCGGACTTGGGCGAGAGGCGGCGCAGGGCATGGTCGAGTGCCTGGCGGAGATCGTCGATCAATGGCTGGGTGCGGTCCTGCCGGCTTCGTCGTCGGATCTCCGGCTGATGGCCACGAACCTCTGCCTCGATCTCATAGAACTCGCCGATGCGTTCCAGCAGCTCAGTGGTGAGCGGCGTCGGCTTGGTGGCGTGGATGTCGAATATCTTCCGCCGGAAATGCGCCCAGCAAGCAACCTCGGTGACGCGGTTCGTGTCGTAAAGCTTGTCATAACCGGCATAGCCGTCGGCCTGGAGATAGCCGGTGAAGTTGGCCAGCTGGCGCTGGGGATGCGTGCCTGTGCGATCGGTGGTGAACTCATACCAGACCAGCGAGGGGGTCGTGGCGCCGGAGCCGCGATCATCGACGGCGTAAGCCCAAAGCCTGCCGGTGGCCGTTTTGCCGCGGCCCGGATCAAGCATGGGAACCGGCGTATCGTCGGTATGGATCTTCGAGGCGGTCAGGCCGACCTCCCGAATGCGACTGACGATCGGATCGAGCAGCACTGATGCCTGCCCGACCCAGCCTGCCAGCGTTGAGCGATCGATCTCGATGCCCTGCGCCGCCATGATCTGGGCCTGGCGGTAAAGCGGCAGATGATGGTCGAATTTGGAAACAACGACATGGGCCAGCGTGCCAAAGGTCGCTTTGCCACGGGCAATGGCTTTTACCGGCGCGTGCGCCTGGATGATCTTCTCGCAGGACCGGCAGCTATACTTGGGCCGTATGGTCCGCACGACACGCCACTGCACCGGCACGGCATCGAGCATCTCGTCGCTATCCTGTCCCAGCGGCCGCAGCCTCCCGCCGCAGTCGGGACAGGTGCAGGTGCCTTGCTCAGGCTCGATCCGCTGTTCCTCCCGCGGCAGATGGGCGGGCAGCGCGCGAACAGGCACTGACCGACCGCCATCTGCCGGATCCGCCCGCCGCGCGGCAGCGACGATGGCCTCGCCTTCGAGTTCTTCGAGGGCCAGCTCAAGCTGTGCGATCTGGGTATCGAGCTTCTCGGACGACTTGCCGAACTGCATCCGCTTGAGGCGCGCGATCTGCACGCGCAGCGTGTCGATCAGGATGTCGCGAGCAGAAATATCGGCGCGGGCGGCCGCCAATGCCGCTTCAAGCTCGGCGATCCGAGCGTCTTTATCAACGGTGGAAAGGCCTGCGTCCGACACCGCGATCCTATAGCGAAATACCCGCCACGATGCCAGAAAAAGCGCCAGAAAATGGGTGTTTTTAACCCGCGAGTGACGGGGTGAAAGTGCGTTCCGGCCGCCGCCAATCTATGCCTTCCAACAGCATAGAAAGCTGAGCCGCCGTCATCACCACCGATCCAGTCTTCGTCGATGGCCACACGAACCGGCCCCGGTCCATCCGCTTGGAGAAAAGGCACATGCCCTGACCGTCATACCAGAGCAGCTTCACTAGATCGCCGCGCTTGCCGCGAAAGGCAAACAGCGCGCCGGAATGGGGACTTTGCTCCAGAACCTGCTGCGTCATCACGGCAAGGCCGTCAAAACCTTTGCGCATGTCCGTCGCCCCGCAGGCCAGGAATATCCGCGTGGAGGGCGGCAGCGCGATCATCGCGTCAGGATACCGATCACCCGCGACAGGGCATCGGCGTCGACCGTGGCGTCCACGCTCACCCTGATGCCCGACGGCAGTTCGATGCCGATCACTCCATCGCTGCGCGCGGCAACCGCCGGCGCGGGCAAAGCCAACTGCTCGCTGACCTGCACCTCCGCAAATGCAGTCCCGATCGGCTTGCGCACCCCGCCAAGCTCACCGGACATCGCCTGGCGCCGCCATGTGTAAATCGAGCCGCTGCCGACATCATGGCGCTCGCAGGCCGAGCGCACGCACCCCTCGGGGCCAAATGCATCCCGCAGCACGGCGAGCTTCTGCTCTACCGTCCAACGCCTCCGGCCCGATACCCGGCTGACGATCTCTATCCGACTACTCATACGACCGCTCGTATGAGTAGTCGCTGCGCCGCTCGCTGAATCCTCAATCTCGTCCGACACCGGCCACCCCGCTCAAAGAGCGGCAATCATCCCGGCGAATGGGCGCTGCGCAAGGCGGCCGCCAGAGCCCGCTTACTCCGGCCCGATACCCGGCTGACGATCTCTATCCGACTACTCATACGACCGCTCGTATGAGTAGTCGCTGCGCCGCTCGCTGAATCCTCAATCTCGTCCGACACCGGCCACCCCGCTCAAAGAGCGGCAATCATCCCGGCGAATGGGCGCTGCGCAAGGCGGCCGCCAGAGCCCGCTTACTTTCCTCTAAGCGAATGGAAGGTTGTGCCGGAAGCTGCCGTTCTGCGCCCGATCGACGAACGGTGTAAGTTCGTCGGGTGCCGACAAAAACGGAATGCAGCGTCGTGGGACGAAACGGTCGTCCCCAAACAAGCGGCTGGACGTCAGCTTGTTTTGGTTCTCGCCGTTCCTGAGGCGCTCAGCTAGCGCGGCTTCCGTGTGGCGTATTTATTTCGTGTTGCTACCTCCGCGCCTGGGTGTCAGTCATCGAGTGCTCCCAGGTGGAGACAAGGAAAGTGGCCATCGTACCGGCGAGGTTGACGGCCAGTTCGGCATGGCGCCCATGGGGCTTGGCTCTTAGTGGACCTTCGCTGTGAGCATCGCTCAGCCTATTGCGTAGCGTGCCGAGAGACTCGACCACCGACTGGCAGCTGCCTAGGATGCGTTTGAATACGTCCTCGGTGTAAGCGTCAGGGGCCAGTTTCAGGGCATTTGCGATAAGGCGATAGAGAACTGGAAGGTCGGCCTTGTCATCATATCCGATGCCCTGCTTCGACAGCAGCCACTTTATCACGTCTTCGAGCAACGTCCGGGCCAACGTGATCGCGCCCTCCGGATCAGTGGCGCGTCGTTCCAATGCGTCCGTCCACCGACGATGAACAACCTCGCGATCGAAGCGGATCAGCGCGCTGGAGATGCCAGCGTCACCGGGGCTCGACTCAACGAGCAACGCATCGAGTTCGTCGTTCTGCACGTCGCGAGCGAGTTCTCCAGCGATACGCCGCACCTCGTGATCCTGCAGGCTCTGCAATCGCTTTGTGACGTAGAGGCGCTTGCTGCTCATCGCCTCGGAATCCGTCCCGGGCGCCAAGCCAAGACGCTGGCCTAGCGGGGGCAGCTCGTACGCCTTGAAATGATCCGCGATGATGCTGGCCAGCAGCATTCGAAGACGTGCGGTGCCGCGGGATGTCGATTCGCTCATGCCCGTCCCGCCATCGCCAAATCCGACAGGTTGGCCGGAGAGCCTTCAATTGGGAAGGCTAGGCTGCCCGGGGTCCAGAAGTCTGTGTGCTCGAAGTGGCTGGCATAGAAGGATCGGGAAAGCGTCGCGCGACGGCGACGACGCGAGATGGGCTCTTCCACGGCGAAGTCGTCGCCATCGAGGGCAGCGAGTTCATACCCCAATGGCAATAGTCGAGGTTGGTGGACGATCGCCTTCAATTCCTCGAGCGATAGCGCGGGACGCCCCATCTCTGGCATGTCACCCCAATCGTCCACATCGTCAATATCGACCGTGGGGGTATCGACGCTCTCGATCGTGGACGCGACCATGGCGTCGACATCGACATGCGCACCAGCCAGAGCCAGCGATCCGATTTCCCTGCTGATCGCCGAAAGGATCGGCTGAAGCCCGCCCACCATGTCCTCGAACAGTTTGATGCGGCCGGACAGCGCCAGGTACACCTCGGTCTCGACGGTGTCATGGTAGTGAAGATTCACGATCCGGATGCTGTCGAAGCGCTGGCCGAGGCGGTCGATGCGGCCGATCCGCTGCTCCACGCGCATGGGGTTCCAAGGCATGTCGTAGTTGATAAGCGAGCCGCAGAACTGGAAGTTTAGGCCCTCGGCGGCGGCGTCGGTACAGAGCAGGATGTCGCCTTTACCCTCGCGGAACCGCTTCTTGATGTCCGCCCGGGACACCGGCCGCCAGCTGCCGTCGGGCGTGCGGATCTCGCCGCCGCGGCCTGAGAAGCAGATGACCTCGCGGCCGGTCTGGTCCGACAACCAGTCACGCAGTCCGTCCATGGTGTCGGTGTAGCCGGTGAACACCATCGTCTGCTGGTAGCCCTCAGCCGCCAGCCGCGTAAGCTCGTCCTTGAGCGCGCGTGCCTTGGTGTCGATCGGCAGGCGCTGGAGATCGGCGAGAATGTCGCGGATAGCCGCGCTCTCGAGCAGGCGGCGGGCGACCTCCTCCTTCTCCTTCATCTCGTCCGTCTCGACTTCTTCGCCGCTCTCCTCGAGGTCGAACTGGTCGTCGTCGACTTGGCGGTCGAGGCGTCCCTGAAGGCTATGCGCCAGCGCAGCGAAGCTGGACGACAGACGCTTGCGGTAGATGGTCAGCACGAAGCCGATGGCGGTGCGCTGCGACTGGTCCGCATTCTGGTAGGCTGAACGGATGAAGCTCTCGACCCGCTCGTAGATGTCGCGCTCGGCCGGCTCCATGTGGATAAAGCGGTCCTGCACGTCGCGGACAGCGATACGCGCCTGGAGCTTGCCTTCGGCCTGATAGCGACGAAGCAGCGATCGAGTGTGCCGGGACATGAGCGCGGCGACAGGCGTCCAGCGCTTCATGATACGCACGGAAGCGGCGCGGTCCTCGCCGCTGAGCTGCCGCCGCGGTCCCGGGACAACGGGTTTGCCGGACCGGGCTCGCCATCACGGTCGACGGCGTGCCGATGGGCGACGCGCTCGATCGCGATCGTCGCGGGCGCCCGCTGCCCGTCTGGCAGGGCTGCCGGTTGGTCGCGAACGGCGAGCTGTTCCTGATGAACTGGCAAGTCCGCGACAGCCTCGACGGTCGCTATTTCGGCCCGCTCCCGGCCTCCGCCGTGATCGGCCGGGCAACCCCTCTCTACACCGACGAGGACGGCGATAGCCGCTTCGTTTGGCGCGCGCCGACGCGGTGACGGCGCGCCCATGCCCCTTTCCACCGCACTCTGAAGGAGACGACCCATGCCCGTGATCGGTCAATTCATGCGCGAGAATGATGGCTTCATCGGCCATCTGACGACGCTGTCGCTGCATCAGGACATCATCATCGTGGCGGCCGAGCCGTCCGATGCCGAGAACGCGCCCGACTTCCGCGTCCACGTGCTTGACACCATGAGCAACGAAACCGGCGCGGAGATCGGCGCCGGCTGGAAGCGCACCGGCGAGAAGGCCGGCGACTACGTTTCGCTGCAACTCGACGATCCGGCCTTTACCCATCCGATCCGCGCCAACCTGTTCCAGTCGGCCGACGACAAGTCCGCATGGGGACTGCACTGGAATCGACCCCCGAAGCGCGGCGAGCGGGACTGAACGATGCCCGCTGCGCGCCATCAGCCTGCCGTCGGAGGGAGGATCGCCCTCCGACGTGCAGCCCTCCTTTTCCTTTCCGGCCTGATCCTCGCCGCACCGGCCGCGAGCACTGCCAGCGCCCAGCAGGCGCAGGTCGAGCGGCCCTCACGCAGCGATCCCTATGGCGCTTACATCGCCGAGGCGTCGCAGCGGTTCGGCGTTCCAGAAGCGTGGATACGCGCCGTCATGCGCGTCGAAAGCGCAGGCGATGTGCGCGCCATCTCTTCGGCTGGCGCAATGGGCCTGATGCAGATCATGCCCGCCACCTGGGCCGAACTGCGCGTCCGGCATCGGCTCGGCGGCAACCCCTACGATCCGCGCGACAACATTCTGGCCGGCGCTGCGTATCTGCGAGAGATGCACGGCCGTTACGGTTCGCCCGGCTTTCTGGCGGCCTACAACGCCGGTCCGGGCCGCTACGAAGAGTATCTCGCAGGCCGCCCATTGCCGGCTGAAACGCGCGCCTATGTCGCGGCGCTCGCCTCCGTTGTCGGCGGCGGTGAACTCGCCGGCCCCGTCACGGTCGCGGCCGCCGATCCGCTGGCCTGGACGCGTGCGCCGCTCTTCGTCGTGCAGTCGGCTGTCAGTGGGGCTGCCGCGCCAGTGCAGTCCGAAAGCGCGCCCGGTGACACCACGGCGGCGGCCTCTGAGCGCGATCAAGGCCCGGTGGCTTCGCGCACCGATGGCCTTTTCGTTGCCCGAAGCGTCTCTGGTGGCCCGCGATGATCGCGTTCGCACCTCCTCGCACTGTGGCGTGTTCTGGCGGACAAAGGGCGGTCCGGGCAGGAGGAGCAGTCAGCACAACCGCACGATGGCGAGATAAAAGCCGGCGATGTGCGGCTTGGTGCGGTCGTGTGTTTTCAGGGGCTTATGGCGCATTTGCGCGAGGTGCACCTTGCCGGCGCAGCCTGCGCATTCGCCATTTTTCCAAGTGTTTCCTTCGCTTTGCGCGATGTGCGGAGCTTTGGCGATGAGCGGCGAGGACGATTTCCGCATCCGGCCTGGCCGCATCCGCTCGACCCGCGCGCAACAGGCACGGCCCTTCATCGCTCAGGCACTTGCGGCCGCACAGCGGGCTGGCGGCCGCGTCTCGCGATCCGGCCAGATCACCAAGAGCAATCGCTCGCGGTTCGGTCGCGGGCAGCGCGCGACAGTGCAGGCCAACCGGCTCCTGACCAGCCGGTCGCGCAACGTGGTTTTCAAGACGCGCGTCGTGCGGCACACCGCCAAGGCCGCGCCGCTTAGCGCCCACCTCAGCTACCTCAGGCGCGAGGGTGTTACCCGGGACGGGGAGAAGGCCCAGCTGTTCGGTCCCGAGACCGGAGACGCCGATCCCAAGGCCTTCGCTGAGCGAACCCAGGACGACCGCCATCATTTCCGCTTCATCGTCTCACCGGAGGACGCAACGGAGATGTCCGACCTCAGGACATACGCCCGCGACCTGATGGGGCAGATGGAAAAGGACCTCGGCACCAAGCTCGACTGGGTCGGCGTCGATCATTGGAACACCGACAATCCCCATGTCCACATCATCCTGCGGGGACGTACCGACGACAGCCAGGACCTCGTAATCTCCCGCGACTACATCAAGGAGGGCATGCGCGCCCGCGCGCAGGACCTCGTCACCCAGGAACTGGGGCCCCGCACCGAGCAGGAGATCCGTCGTAACCTCGGACGTCAGGTCGAGGCGGAACGCTGGACCGATCTCGATCGGCAGATCTCCCGCGACAGCTATCGCAGCGGCATCGTCGACCTCGCGCCACGTCCCGATCAGAAGCCTGACGAGTTCCACGCGTTGAAGGTCGGCAGGCTGCGCAAGCTGGAGACGCTTGGTCTCGCCGATCAGGTCGGTCCCGGTCAATGGGTTGTGTCGGAGACTGCGGAGAAGACTCTACGCGCCCTCGGTGAACGCGGCGACATCATCAAGCGCATCCATCGTGGCCTGACCGAGCGCGGCATCGAGCGTGGCGCCGCGAGCTATGTGCTCGCGGGCGAAAGCATCGATGACCCTGTCATCGGGCGTCTGGTCGATCGCGGTCTCGACGACGAACTGAAGGGCACGGCCTACGCCGTCGTCGACGGCACCGACGGGCGAACCCATCATATTAAGCTCCCCGATCTCGACGCGGCTGCCGACAGCGCGCCGGGTTCGATCGTCGAGCTGCGCAAGTTCGACGACGTGCAGGGCCGCCGCCGTGTCGCACTCGCTGTTCGATCCGATCTCGATATCGAACAGCAGGTCCATGCGACCGGCGCCACCTGGCTCGACCGGCAGGCTATCGCCCGCGAACCGGTGGCTCTCGGTGGAGGCGGCTTTGGCGCGGAGGTGCGGCAGGCAATGGACCGACGCGCCGAGCATCTTATCCACCAAGGGCTCGCCGAGCGTCAGACCCGCGGCGTCAGCTTCTCGCCGGGGCTGATCGAAACTTTGCGCCAGCGCGAGGTCGAAGCGCTCGGGGAGAAGCTCGCGGCCGAGACCGGCCGGCCATTCTCGAAGGCCGGAACGGGCGAGTATGTGGCGGGCACCTATCGCCAGCGCTTCGCGCTCGCCTCCGGCCGCTTCGCCATGATCGACGACGGGCTCGGCTTCCAGCTCGTGCCCTGGTCGCCGTCCCTCGAACGTCAACTCGGCCAGCACGTCTCCGGGGTCTCGCGCGGGGGCGGCGGCGTCGACTGGAGCTTCGGCCGCAATCGCGGCCTCGGCATGTAGCCCCACCAAGAAAGGAGTACCTGCCATGTCGGCGACGAAAATCCTCTGGGGGCAGATCCTCACCGTTTTCCTGATCGTGTTGATGACGACCTGGGGCGCCACGCAATGGACAGCCTACCGTCTCGGCTTCCAGCCCCAGCTCGGTCAGCCTTGGTTCGAACTGGCCGGATGGCCGATCTATTATCCCCCGGCCTTCTTCTGGTGGTGGTATTTCTACGACGCCTATGCGCCGCCGATCTTTGTCGAGGGCGCCTATATCGCCGCGTCGGGTGGCTTCATCTCCATCGCCGTCGCGATCGGCATGTCGGTATGGCGGGCGCGTGAAGCCAAGAACGTCGAGACCTATGGCTCGGCCCGCTGGGCACGACCGGAAGAGGTGAAGGCGGCAGGACTGCTCGGCCCCGACGGAGTCGTACTCGGCAGGCATGAGCGCGAGTATCTCCGCCATGACGGTCCGGAGCATGTGCTGTGCTTCGCGCCGACCCGTTCCGGCAAGGGCGTTGGCCTGGTGGTGCCTTCGCTCTTGACGTGGCCGGGGTCGGCGATCGTCCACGACATCAAGGGCGAGAACTGGACGCTCACCGCCGGCTATCGCGCACGGCATGGCCGCGTGCTGCTCTTCGATCCGACGAACGCGAAGTCGGCGGCCTACAACCCGCTGCTCGAAGTGCGCCGCGGCGAATGGGAAGTCCGCGACGTGCAGAACATCGCCGACATTCTCGTCGACCCGGAAGGCTCGCTCGAAAAGCGAAACCACTGGGAGAAGACATCGCACGCGCTTCTGGTCGGCGCGATCCTGCATGTCCTGTACGCAGAGGCCGACAAGACATTGGCCGGCGTCGCCGCCTTTCTCTCCGATCCGAAGCGCCCGATCGAGTCGACCCTCGCGGCGATGATGAAGACCGCCCATCTCGGCGAGGCCGGTCCACATCCGGTGATCGCCAGCGCCGCCCGCGAACTGCTCAACAAGTCCGATAACGAGCGCTCCGGGGTGCTGTCGACAGCGATGTCGTTCCTCGGCCTGTATCGCGATCCCGTCGTGGCCGAGGTCACCCGTCGCTGCGACTGGCGTATCGCCGACATGGTTGGAGGCAAGTATCCGACCACGCTCTACCTCGTGGTGCCGCCATCGGACATCAACCGGACCAAGCCGCTGATCCGCCTGATCCTCAATCAGGTCGGCCGTCGCCTCACCGAGGACCTGCAGGCGAAGAGCAATCGACACCGGCTGCTGCTCATGCTCGACGAATTTCCCGCCCTTGGGCGCCTGGACTTTTTCGAGAGCGCGCTCGCCTTCATGGCAGGCTACGGTCTGAAGGCGTTCCTCATCGCGCAATCGCTGAACCAAATCGAGAAAGCTTACGGTCCGAACAACTCGATCCTCGATAACTGCCATGTGCGCGTCAGCTTCGCCACCAACGACGAGCGAACTGCGAAGCGCGTTTCGGATGCGCTTGGCACCGCGACCGAAATGAAGGCCATGAAGAACTATGCCGGCCACCGGCTATCGCCCTGGCTCGGCCACCTGATGGTGTCGCGCTCGGAGACTGCACGGCAATTGCTCACGCCGGGCGAGATCATGCAGCTCCCGCCGTCAGACGAGATCGTCATGGTCGCCGGCATCCCGCCTATCCGCGCAAAGAAGGCACGCTATTACGAGGATCGTCGGCTTCAGGAGCGCATCCTTACGCCCCCCGCACTCACGAAGCCCGCAAGCGCTCGAGCCGACGATTGGAGCGCGCTCGCCATACCGGAACCTCCCGTACTGAGTGCGCCAGCTCCGGCAGATAACCTAGCCGACGACGACCCGACGGACTCCGAGCAGCGGCATCAGCCTGAACTGAGCCGCATCAAAACAGTCGAACGCAAGGCGATCGTCGACAACGAATTCGAGATCGATCCTCGCGACGACGTCGATGAGGATGCTGCGCGCCTCAGCCGCATGACGCAGACCATGCGCCAAGTCGCTCGGCAGGCATCGCTCGATCCTGGCGATGGCATCGAGCTATAGGAGGCGGGGGTGACCAAACCTTTGAAGAAGCAGCGGCTGTCGGTCTATCTCGACCCGGACGTCATGAAGGCGCTCGCAGCCCATGCTGCCCGGCGCGATCTGTCCCTGTCACTGGTAGCCGAGGCCGGTATCGCTTCATTCCTCTCGCCGGACGCTGCCGAGCGTCAGGAGGCCGCGACGACGAAGCGGCTTGACCAGCTCGACCGACGCATGGCGCGCATGGAGCGCGATCTGGGAATATCGGTCGAGACGCTCGCCGTGTTCATCCGCTTCTGGCTGACCTCCAACCCGCCGTTGCCGGAGCCGGCGCAAGTTGCGGCTCGCGCCAAAGCGTCGGAGCGCTACGAAGCCTTCGTGACCGCGCTCGGCAGACGACTCGCGCAAGGTCCGAAGCTCAGGCAGGAAATCGCGGAAGACATCCCCGCGCGCGACGCGGAATAATCACTGGTTGACGTATCACAAGTATTCGACCGTTCCGCCGTTTCCCTGTCTTTGTACGCCACAGTACGACGGCCACATGATGGTTGTTGTCACGCCATGATTTCTGCCTCTTCTACTCATCCCCGATCCAGGGCCGCCCGCGGCGGTCCCGCAAAAGAACGGGGACAGCGTGACGGCAGCTCACCAGAAATCGGAGGCGATCCTTCGCGGGGCTCGGATGCTGCGCACTGCGCTCGGCCCGGCGATCGCCACGTTTCTGGAAGACCCCGCAATCGTCGAGGTGATGCTCAACCCCGACGGGCGGCTCTGGGTCGACCGGTTGTCGGAAGGTCTCTCCGACACCGGTGAACGGCTATCTCCAGCCGACGGCGAACGCATAGTTCGACTTGTCGCACATCACGTCGGGGCCGAGGTTCATGCCGGGGCGCCCCGCGTCTCCGCCGAACTGCCTGAAACAGAGGAGCGGTTTGAGGGCCTTCTGCCGCCGGTGGTGTCCGCGCCGGCTTTCGCGATCCGGAAGCCAGCCGTCGCCGTGTTCACGCTCGATGACTATGTCGCGGCTGGCATCATGCTGTCCGACCAAGCCGAAACACTGCGTCAGGCCGTTCTTCATAGGCGGAACATTCTCGTCGCCGGCGGCACCTCCACCGGTAAGACCACGCTCACGAACGCCCTGTTAGCGGAGGTATCGAAGACATCCGATCGCGTCGTGTTGATCGAGGACACCCGTGAACTGCAATGCGCCGCGCCAAACCTGGTCGCAATGCGCACGAAGGACGGCGTCGCTTCTCTCTCCGATCTTGTCCGTTCCTCGTTGCGTCTTCGTCCCGACCGCATCCCGATCGGCGAAGTGCGCGGTGCAGAGGCGCTCGATCTGCTGAAGGCCTGGGGCACCGGCCATCCCGGCGGCGTCGGCACGATCCACGCCGGCACCGCCATCGGCGCTCTTCGCCGGATGGAGCAACTCATCCAGGAAGCCGTCGTCACGGTTCCGCGCGCGCTGATCGCCGAGACCATTGATCTGGTTGCGGTGCTCTCCGGCCGCGGCTCCTCGCGCCGCCTTGCCGAGCTTGCCCGCGTCGAAGGCCTGGGCCCCGACGGCGACTACTGCGTCACTCCAACAATTCCGTCCATCTCAGGAGACAGGTAATGATCAAGCATGCCCTGCGCATCCGCCGTCACATCGCCACGGCGGCTTCCGTCACTTTCATTTCCATAGCCCTCGCACCTGCCGCTCATGCGTCCGGTTCGTCGATGCCATGGGAAGCTCCTCTGCAGTCGATCCTCGAATCGATCGAGGGCCCGGTCGCAAAGATCATCGCGGTGATGATCATCATCATCACCGGCCTGACTCTCGCCTTCGGCGACACGTCGGGCGGAGCGCGCCGCCTGATCCAGATCGTGTTCGGCCTGTCGATCGCCTTCGCCGCGTCGAGCTTCTTCCTCTCGTTCTTCTCGTTCGGCGGCGGGGCGCTTGTCTGATGGCCGTTGGAGCGGATCATAGCGCGGACGTACCGGGCTTTTCCGTGCCGGTTCATCGTGCGCTGACCGAGCACATCCTGCTCGGCGGTGCGCCGCGCTCGCTCGCGATCCTCAATGGCACCCTGGCCGCCGCGCTTGGCTTGGGCCTTCGCCTTTGGCTGGTCGGGCTGGCGCTATGGGCGGTCGGCCACTTCGCCGCCGTCTGGGCGGCCAAACGTGATCCGCAATTTGTCGACGTCGTGCGCAAGCATCTGCGCATCCCCGGCCACTTGGCAACGTGAGGAGCCGGGCAATGATGAACCTAGCCGAATACCGCAATCGGAATACCCGGCTCGCCGACTTCCTACCCTGGGCGGCGCTCGCCGGCGACGGCGTCGTCCTCAACAAAGACGGCAGCCTGCAGCGCTCGGCCCGCTTTCGCGGTCCTGACCTCGACAGCGCAGTGCCAGCCGAGCTCGTCGCCGTCGCTGGCCGGCTGAACAACGCCTTCCGTCGCCTTGGTTCCGGCTGGGCCATATTCGTCGAAGCGCAGCGCCATGGCGCGGTGTCATATCCGGCAAGCACATTTGCCGACAGCGCTTCGGCGCTTGTCGATGCCGAGCGCAAGGCAGACTTTGAAGAAGCCGGCGCCCATTTCGAATCCAGCTACTTTCTCACATTCCTTTATCTACCGCCGGCCGAGGATGCCGCCCGTGCCGAGACCTGGCTTTACGAGGGTCGGGACCATGCCGGCGTCGATGCGCGCGAAGTGCTCCGAAGTTTTGTCGATCGCACCGACCGTATCCTCAACCTGATAGACGCCTTCATGCCGGAGTGCGTATGGCTCGATGACGCCGAAACGCTCACCTACCTGCATTCGACGATCTCGACGAAGCGCCATCGCGTCCGCGTGCCCGAAACGCCGATGTACCTCGACGCTTTGCTCGCCGATCAGCCGCTCACCGGCGGGCTGGAGCCCCGGCTTGGAGATGCGCACGTACGCATCCTCACTATCGTCGGCTTCCCGACCGCGACGACGCCCGGCATCCTCGACGAGCTGAACCGACTTGCCTTTCCCTATCGCTGGTCGACCCGAGCGATCCTGCTCGACAAGACCGACGCGACCAAGCTGCTGACAAAGATCCGGCGGCAGTGGTTCGCAAAGCGCAAGTCGATCGCCGCCATTCTCAAGGAGGTGATGACCAACGAGGCATCGGCGCTCGTTGACACTGACGCAGCCAACAAGGCCGCTGACGCTGATATGGCGCTACAGGAACTGGGCGCCGACTATGCCGGCCAAGCCTACGTGACCGCGACCATCACCGTCTGGGACGATGATCCCCGCGTCGCGGCCGAGAAGCTCCGGCTGGTGGAGAAGGTCATTCAGGGCCGCGACTTCACGGCGATGACTGAGACCATCAATGCTGTCGACGCCTGGCTGGGCTCACTCCCCGGGCATGTCTACGCCAACGTCCGCCAGCCGCCCATCAGCACATTGAATCTCGCTCACATGATCCCGCTGTCAGCGGTGTGGGCGGGACCGGAACGGGACGAGCACTTCTATGCACCCCCACTGCTTTACGGCAGAACGGAGGGCTCGACCCCGTTCCGGCTTTCCATCCACGTCGGCGATGTCGGTCATACGCTGATCGTCGGGCCGACCGGCGCCGGTAAATCGGTGCTTCTCGCACTCATGGCGCTCCAGTTCCGCCGCTATCAACAATCTCAGGTCTTCGCCTTCGACTTCGGCGGATCGATCCGCGCCGCGGCGCTCGCCATGCAGGGCGACTGGCATGATCTCGGCGGCGGTTTGACTGAGGGTTCCGAGGAGAGTGTGTCGCTCCAGCCGCTCGCCCGCATCGACGACGTCGCCGAGCGCGCCTGGGCCTCCGACTGGCTGATCGCGATCCTCTCCCGAGAGAGCGTGCCGGTCACGCCCGAGGTCAAGGAGCATCTGTGGTCGGCGCTTTCGTCGTTGGCGTCAGCGCCGGTCGCCGAGCGCACGTTGACCGGGCTGTCGGTCCTTCTCCAGTCCAATGACCTGAAACAGGCGCTGCGACCCTACTGCGTCGGCGGCCCCTATGGCCGGCTGTTGGACGCTGAGGCCGAGCATCTCGGCGAGGCGCATGTCCAGGCTTTCGAGACCGAAGGTCTGATCGGCACCGGTGCAGCGGCAGCGGTGCTCGCCTATCTCTTCCATCGCATCGAGGACCGCCTCGACGGCCGGCCGACACTCCTGATCGTGGATGAAGGTTGGCTCGCCCTCGACGACGACGGCTTCGCCGGACAACTCCGCGAATGGCTGAAGACGCTGCGCAAGAAAAACGCCAGCGTCATCTTCGCCACCCAGTCGCTCTCCGACATCGACGGCTCTGCGATAGCGCCGGCGATTATCGAGAGCTGCCAAACGCGCATCCTCCTGCCGAACGAGCGCGCGGTCGAGCCGCAGATCACCGCTATTTACCGCCGCTTCGGTCTCAACGACCGGCAGATCGAAATCCTCGCGCGGGCAACGCCCAAGCGAGACTATTACTGCCAGTCGCGACGGGGCAATCGCCTGTTCGAGCTGGGCCTGTCGGATGTGGCCCTGGCGCTGTGCGCAGCCTCATCCAAACAGCATCAAGCGATGATCGCCGACGTCCACGCCCGAAGCGGCACCGGGGGATTCCTCGCCGAGTGGCTGGCGGCCAACCGACTCGACTGGGCTGCCGACCTGATCACCGACCTCACCAACGTCAATCAACAAGACCCGGAGGCACGTCCATGACACGTCTGATTCAAACCCACAGTCGCGCACTGCGCGTGACGGCCGCACTCCTCGCGGTCCCGCTCGCACTTTCACCGGTCCTCAGCACCCCGGCTGCCGCTCAGTGGATCGTCTACGACCCAACGAACTATGCCCAGAACGTCCTCACTGCGGCGCGGACCCTCCAGCAGGTGAATCAGCAGATCACTCAGCTTCAGAACGAAGCTCAGATGCTGATCAATCAGGCGCGCAATCTTGCCAGCCTCCCGCACTCTTCGCTTCAGCAGCTTCAACAGTCGGTTCAGCGGACGCAACAGCTTCTGAGCGAGGCGCAGGGGATAGCCCTTAACGTCCAACAGATCGACCGAGCATTCCAGACCACCTATGGCAATGCCTCGATGTCCGCCTCGGATCAGGCGCTCGTCACACAGGCGCGGGAGCGCTGGCAGAACACTGTCGGTGGTCTGCAGGACGCTATGCGAGTCCAGGCGGGTGTTGTCGGCAACATCGACACCAACCGTACGGAGATGTCAGCGCTTATCGGCCAAAGCCAGGGCGCGACGGGGGCGTTGCAGGCGACGCAGGCCGGCAATCAACTGCTCGCACTGCAGGCCCAACAGCTCGCCGACCTCACCGCCGTCGTCGCCGCTAACGGGCGCGCTCAGAGCCTATCCGAAGCCGAGCGCGCCGCAGCGGCGGAACAGGGTCGTGAGCAGCGCCGTCGCTTTCTCACGCCCGGCAGCGGCTACCAGCCGGGCAATGCGCGCATGTTCCCGAACGGCAATTGAGAGGACCGACCGTGGACGGCAAATTGGTCGCTCGGATGGGCGCCGTGATTTTCGTCGCGGTTGCGGTCACCGCGACCGCGATCGAGATGTCCCGGAAAGAGGAAGTGCCTGAGGCTTGGTCGTCCGGACGAACGCCTCAAGAAACTGCGGATCCCCTGCGCGACGCGCTCATCCGCTGCCAGGCACTCGGTGAAGAAGGTCCGCGAGACCCCGCCTGCCGCCGGGCCTGGGCCGAGAACCGACACCGCTTTCTCGCGCCCGGTTCTCGTCCCGTCGAGCGCTTGCCGGACGTAGCATCACCCATCGGTGACGTCTTCAGCCCTCAACCACGAGGGACAGACGCGCAAGATCACGCGCCGACCGCGCCGAGCACGCCACAGATCAACGAAGCGCGATAGCATCATGGGCAACACCGGCGTCATCGACCACTTCCTCGAGGTCTTCACTCGCTACATCGACAGCGGGTTCGGCCTGCTTAGCGGAGAGGTCGCCTTCATCGCCACGACCCTGATCGTCATCGACGTGACGCTCGCGGCACTGTTCTGGAGCTGGGGCGCCGACGACGACATCATGGCGCGGCTGGTGAAGAAAACGCTCTTCGTCGGCGTCTTCGCCTACATCATCGGCAACTGGAACAACCTCGCACGTATCGTCTTCGAGAGCTTCGCCGGTCTCGGGCTGAAGGCGAGTGGCACCGGATTTTCAACTGCGGACCTCATGCGCCCGGGAAGAGTCGCGCAGACCGGCCTAGACGCCGGTCGACCATTGCTCGACTCCATCTCCAGCCTGATGGGCTACTGGTCGTTCTTCGAGAACTTCATCCAGATTGCCTGCATGTTTCTTGCCTGGGCGCTGGTCCTGCTCGCCTTCTTCATTCTCGCCATCCAGCTGTTCGTCACCCTCATTGAATTCAAGCTGACGACGCTCGCCGGCTTCGTCCTGATCCCGTTCGGCCTGTTCGGCAAATCCGCGTTTATGGCCGAGCGCGTGCTCGGCAACGTCATCTCCTCCGGCATCAAGGTTCTGGTCCTCGCTGTCATCATCGGCATCGGGTCAACGCTCTTCTCAGAGTTCACTTCCGGTTTTGGCGGGCAGAATCCGTCGATCGACGAAGCCATGGCGATCGTGCTGGCCGCGTTGTCACTTCTCGGCCTCGGCATTTTTGGTCCCGGAATCGCCACCGGGCTCGTTTCTGGCGGCCCGCAGCTCAGTGCAGGCGCGGCGATAGGAACCGGCCTCGCAGCGGGCGGCGTGGTCGCTCTTGGCGCCGGCGCCGTCGGTGCAGCAGCCTCCGGCGGCGCGGCCTTGGCAGGCGGTGCGGCAGCCGCAGCTCGTGGTGGCGCCGCCATCGCGGGTGGAGCGTCCACAGCCTACAGCCTTGGCGCAGCCGGACAGTCCGGCGCGGCCGGGGTGGCCTCCGGCCTCGGAGGCGTTGCGCGTGCAGGCGGCAGCGCGGCTGTCTCACCTCTGCGCCGTGCCGCATCGCGCGCTGCCGACACAATGAGGTCAAGCTTCAACGCAGGCGGCAAAGCGGCGTTCGAAGCGACAGGCGGAACATCCACCATGGGCTCAATAGGGGGTGATGCCGCCAGCGATGGCGCGGCGCCTGCGAGCGCTGGCGGGCCGCCGGCTTGGGCGCAGAGAATGCGCCGGTCCCAGCAAATGACTCACGCCGCCCAGGCCACGGCTCATGCCGTCCGCTCTGGCGACGCCCATGGCGGCGGTTCCTCGGTAAATCTGACTCAAGGCGACCGCTAATGTTCAAACGACCATCCACTCACTACGGCAAGGCACCCGAGCCGGAGACGCCGTATCAACGTGCTGCCCAAGTCTGGGACGATCGGATCGGGGCCTCCAGGATCCAGGCGAAAAACTGGCGGCTGATGGCTTTCGGCTCGCTGATCCTTACGGCGGGGTTCGCCACCGCCCTCGTCGTGCAATCAGCTCGCGGGACCGTCGTGCCGTGGGTCGTGCAGGTCGATCGACTGGGTCAGTCCCAGGCGGTCGCACCCGCCGAGGCCGACTTCCGGCCCACCGATCCACAAATCGCCTTTCATCTCGCGCGCTTCATCGAACAGGTTCGCAGCATCCCGGCGGACGCGATCATCGTGCGTCAGAACTGGCTACGGGCGTACGACTTCACAACTGATCGCGGCGCCATGGCGCTCAACGACTATGCTCGCTCGAACGACCCGTTCACGCGGGTCGGCCGACAGCAGGTTGCTGTCGATGTCTCAAGCGTCATCCGCGCCTCGCCCGACAGCTTCCGCGTCGCCTGGGTCGAGCGCCGCTATGAGAACGGCCAGCTCGCCGAGACCACGCGCTGGACCGCGATCCTGACGATCGTCGTGCAGGTCCCCCGCAACGCCGATCGGCTGAGGGCAAATCCGCTCGGCATCTATGTCAACGCCATCAATTGGTCACGGGAGCTTGGGCAATGAAGCCGTCTTTCCGTAAAGCCGGAAACCCGGCTTCACACGCACTTGTAATCCCGGCTCTCCGCCGAGCCGCAATCCCGATGGTCCTGCTGGCGACAACTGCGCTCGCGGGCTGCGCCACCACGAACCCACCGCCCGAGATCTCCTACGACAACGCGGCTCCCGCCGTGCAGACCGTCGATCCGCCAGCGCCCGTCACCGTGGTCGAACTGCCGCGGCCGCTGCCGCTACCCGGCCAGTTGCAGCGTGTGCCGGAGACGCGACGCGCGCCCGAGCCCGCCAACCCAACGGCGCGCGTCAACCAGGCTAATGAGGCGGCCCGCGTCCAGCCGGTGCGCGACGGCTTCATCAACTCCATGCAGGTCTATCCCTGGACGCAAGGCGCGCTCTATCAGGTATATACCGCTGTCGGTCAGATCACCGACATCGCGCTTCAGCCCGGCGAACAGCTCGTCGGCGCAGGCCCTGTTGCGGCCGGGGACACGGTGCGCTGGATCATCGGCGACACCGAGAGCGGATCGGGCGCGACGCGCCAGATCCACATCCTCGTGAAGCCCACACGGGCCGACCTGATGACGAACCTGGTCATCAACACCAACATGCGCACCTATCACATGGAGTTGCGGTCGACAGAGCGAACCTACATGGCTTCAGTGTCCTGGCAGTATCCGCAGGATCAACTCATCGCGCTGCGCCGGCAGAATGCCGACGCGCAGGCCGCTCAACCGGTTGCGAGCGGTGTCGATCTCGCGAACGTCAATTTCCGCTATGCCATCGAGGGTGACCGCGCTCCTTGGCGCCCACTGCGCGCCTTCGACGACGGTCGCCAGGTCTTCATCGAGTTTCCGCGAGGCATTGGTCAGGGCGAGATGCCGCCGCTCTTCGTCGTCGGGCCCGAGGGCAACACCTCAGAACTGGTGAACTACCGCGTTCGCGGCCACCACATGATCGTCGATCGACTCTTCGCGGCGGCGGAACTGCGGTTCGGTTCCGGTCGCGAGCAGAAGCGCGTCAGGATCGTCCGAACAGACGGGAGGCCCACCTCGTGAGCGCGAACTCGCCCACAAATGAGGAAGTGCCAGACGATGATGCACAGCCCCTGACCGGCGAGCCGGTCGGGCCAGCGCCGATGCGTCTGCGCGCCGAACCGCCCCGCGTCACTCGACTATCGCGCAAGGTCCTCGCCGGCCTTGGTCTTGTCGCCAGCGTCGGCCTTGGTGGTGCACTGCTCTACGCGCTCCAGACGCGCGACGCCGGTCGGCCCAACGACGAACTCTATTCGACCGAGAATCGCTCGACGGCTGAGGGCTTGGCCGGCCTGCCGCGAGATTACAGTGGCGTGCCCCAACTCGGTCCGCCCCTTCCCGGTGACCTCGGCCGACCGATCCTCAGCACCCAGGATCGCGGACAGCCGGTGCCCGCTCCCGTTATCGCCACACCCAACCCCGGTATCAGCGCGGAAGAGCAGCGCCGCCTTCAGGAGATCGAGACCGCGCGGACCAGCCGCCTCTTCTCCGGATCGGACAGCCGGGGCGCTCCCGCTGCAGCGGGAGCTGCCCCAGCACTCCCGCACGCTCCGGATTTGGCGAGCCTCGGCCTCGCACCTCCGCCGGCCACACCCTCCGCGCAGGAGCGTCAGAACGCTTTCCTGAACGCAGCGACCGATCGACGGACGGTGTCGCCCGATCGCGTCGTTGCTCCAGCGTCGCCAAATGTACTTCAGGCCGGCGCAGTTATCGCGGCAGCTCTTATAACCGGCATCCGATCCGACCTCCCGGGCCAGATCACCGCTCAGGTGACCGAAAACATCTACGACAGCCCGACAGGGCGCATTCTGCTCGTGCCACAAGGCACGCGCATTATCGGCCAGTACGATAACAATGTGCAATTCGGTCAAAGCCGCGTCCTGCTAGTCTGGAATCGACTGATCTTCCCAAATGGCCGTTCGATAGTGCTCGAGCGCCAGCCCGGCGCAGACGTCGAAGGCTATGCCGGCCTGCAGGATGGCGTCGATTACCACTGGTGGGATCTTGCCAAGGCCGCCGGTCTGTCGACTCTTCTCGGAGTCGGCGCCGAGCTCGCCGCCGACAATGACGACCGTCTCATCCAGGCGATCCGGAATGGCGGTCAAGACACGATCAACGATGCCGGTCAGCAGATCGTCAGACGGCAGCTCAACGTGGCTCCAACATTGACGATCCGGCCGGGATTTCCTGTCCGTGTCGTCGTGACCCGTGATCTCGTTCTCGAACCTTATGGGGGCTGATGATGTCGAAGCTCAAGCTAGGTCCCATCGCCGACGAGAAGCCGATCAAGGTTCAGGTGGAGCTGCCGGCGGCTCTCCACCAAGACCTTTCCGACTACGCGGATTTGTTAGGGCGCGAACAAGGTATGCCTGCTGTCGAGCCCGCGCGGTTGATCGTACCGATGTTGCAGCGGTTCATCGCAACCGATCGAGGGTTCTCGAAGGCTAGGCGTACGAAGACCCAGAACGCCTCCGATTAGCTGGCGCTGCTCCGCGTGAAGGCTGGCAGGACATCGAAGCACTTCAGCAGCAGCGGCAGAGCCGGATTGTCGTTATCGCTCGACGAAATCATAGCCGCCGTCGGCGCCCGCGCGGGTGTGAGCGGAACCAATGCAATATCAGGCCGATGCACGACGCTCGTTATCGTCAGCCCGAAGCCTTGCTCGACCATGGTCAGAAGTGTTTCCCTGCTGACCTGCTGGATAGACAGTTGGATCGCCTCTTCGGCAGCGCCCAGCATCCGCCGGAGAATAGCTGCGAGTTCGCGCCCGGCACCATCGGAGCGGACAAGAAAGACTTCGTCGCAAACGTCCTCCCAGGCGAGCCGCGGTCGCGACGCGAGTTGGTGTATGGGTGATAGGGCAACGAAGAGGTCGGGTTCGCACAACCGTCGAATCTGAAACGGAGGGCCCTTCGTTGCGGCCAGGCTGATCGCCGCGTCTAGCAGCCCGCGCTCCACGCCGAGGGTGTTCTGCTCTGACGTGCCTTCTTCGAGCTTCACCTCGATCGTCGGGTGTCGCTGTCTAAAGGTCGCCAAGAGGTCGATTATGGGACATGCCGGAAACGCCTCGAGCATCCCGAACCTGACTAGTCCAGTCGTAAGTTTACGGACCGATCGCATCTCAGTGGCGGCCTCGCGAAGATACCTCGCCCCGACCGCAGCTTGCTGCAGAAATCGCTCTCCTTCCGGCGTCAATCCAGCGCCCGATCGCGTGCGCTTGAACAGGGAAACGCCAAGCTGCCGTTCGAGCATCTGAACGCGGCGGCTGACCGTTGATTGCGATATCGAAAGGCGATCCGCCGCCCTGCGGAAACTACCCGCTTCGGCGACATGGATAGCATACTTAAGGTATCGAAGATCGAGCGTCAGATCAGGCATGACGCGCATTCCCGGTTCCCGGCTTCCGTTCGCACGAGCAGCGCGCGATGCTCCAAAGCCTTTGCTGGAGGCCCCGCTTTTCGATCTCAGATGGGGAATCCAAGCCGAGCCCATCAGTGAGCATGACCATCTCCGAATCCGTGATAGATGTATGCGCCGGTCATACATATTCGAGCGCTTGATGTCTATGCGTGACGCATATATTCTTTCCGGATGGAGCCCGAGGCCGCCAAATATCATTTTGGTGCACTTGCGCTCGCGGTAGCTGACAGCATCGCGAGCGCATCAGCCTCGCTTTCGCCGAGCGGCCCCGCGGCTGCATTGATGGTCTTCCTTAGCTTCGAGCCGGGATTACCTATCAGTGTCCTTGCGAGCCGGATCCGGCTTTCGCATGCGGGAACGGTCCGATTGATCGATAGGCTCGAATCCGATCACCTGGTGGAAAGGCGGCGACACACGGCGGACAAGAGGGCGCGCTTTATCCACTTGACCAATGCAGGTGTGAAAATGACCGGCGCTCTGCTCAGAGCGCGCGAACAAGTGATTGCAGCGTGTGTCTCGCCGCTGTCGCCGGCTGACCTGAACAAACTAGGCCGATTGTCCGAGCGGCTCCTTATCGCAAACGGTTACGAGAAATCTGGTGTCGAAACTATGTGGCCCGTGGTTGGCTACCGGGGACAGACACCGGCTGAAAATGCATCTCAGCCCGCCCGCCAGCTGCGCCGGCGCCCTTCGCACAAGGGCTGACGAGAAACCGAGGCAGGCTTGATATCTTTGGCATCGATCGCGTTCGACTTTCTCATATGCATACTGGCCTTCTGGTTCGGGTATTCTGCGAACCGAGGCGGCACGTGCTTGGTCGTAGCGGCTCATGAGTTGCAGCAACGGCGCCGACCAAGAATGTTCGTCGGATTTGTTGCGGCGTCTGCGGCTGCTGGCCTTATTGCGATACCGCTCGCTTGGTCGGGGACGCTGAACGCGACCCTCCCACTCTCGACGAGCGTCAACGGCCTCCTCATCATCGGCGCCATCGCCTTCGGCCTCGGCGCGCTCATAAATGACACCTGCCTGCTAGGTTCACTGGCACGGTTAGGGGATGGAGAGATGCGGTTGCTTGCCCTTCCTGCCGGACTGGCAATCGGCATCTTGGCCGCTGATTTCGGCCGGTTTGGCGCCGTCGCGACATGGCCAAGTTTCATCGCTAGGCCGAGTGTCCCTGGGGCCGCGACGCTTCTTGCCTTAGCCGTCGTGCTCGCGCTGGCGGTGATCTTCGTATCGCGGAAGACCCCACCGCGAAGAAGGCAGAGCTGGGCATTTGGCGCTTCAATGATCGGCCTCGGTATCACTGGTGGGCTTCTCTACGCGCTTTCGCCAGCATGGACATTCGCTGACCTTATCCAACGCGGCCTTCCTCTTCGAATGTCGCCAACAGGCGAGGTCGCACTGGTTGCGGTCATTGCCTCAGTTGCGGGAGCCATCACGGCATCCGTGCGCCAGGGTCGCTTGCGTTTCCAGCGGCCGACGGCCGCCGGCATCCTGCGGTCGATCGCCGGCGGCGCGTTGATGGGAATAGGCATCGGCCTGATACCCGGTGGCAACGACGCTTTAATCCTTGCCGCAATGCCTACGCTTTCTCCGGGCGGCATAGTCGCCTACCTCGTGATGACGACCACGATCGTTTTCGGATTCGAAGCGCGTGACAGACTGGCCAGGAACGGCGCGTCAGGCCAGGGGAAAAAGTAGACGGTCCGGCGTCGTTCGTGACACCTTTGAGTACCGGCTCCGCAGGTCGTACGCCTTTCGTGGACCAATGACCCTGATAACTGTCTCGAAAGATCCTGCGTCGAGAATTCGGTAAAAAGCGTGATAGGCGTCGTCACCGCAGAAGTGGGTGTCTGTTGCCTCGTACCCCCAATTCTTGCGCGAGAATGCAAGGTTGAGAAACAGCTTCCCGGTGTTCGGTCCGTCTGCGAACTGAACGTCTACTCGGTGGCCGACCGCGCAGTACCGATATTGCCGAGACGCTGAGAGTTCGCGGCCATCCCGAAGCCGAAGTATCCCGCTTTCTCGATAGGTGAGCGCGGATTCACCTGTCGAAGCGAAATCCGCGTCGCCAATCAGTTGTTCGCCCGTCGGATCGACGTTGCGACGAAGCGCCCACTCTCCACGGAGCGTGTCCAAGACCATCGTGCCTATGTTCACGACCGATCGATGGTCATCGGCCCAAGGCGCTCATTTTTGGGTTGGACCGACGCAAACAGCAGCACAAGTGATGCCGCAAGCAAAACTGCGTCCTTCAGCAAAAACTGGCCAGGAGCGGCGGATATCGCAGGAAAGCCTCCGGCAGTCGGCTCCCCGACCCCAGGCGTCGTAAAAAAGAAGGTCAGGGTGATGAAGTAGGTCGCCGCCGACATAAGCGCGCCAAGCGCTGAGAAGGATGGGCGGAAAGCCCCTAAGGCCAGCACGACTGCGGTCGACAGCTCGATGACGCCGACAAAGTAACTTTGGCCCTGTACCCCGAACATACCCAGCCAACTCATGATCGGACTATGGCCGATGAAAGGGGCGATGCCATCGGCCTCGTAAGCCGTGAATTTCATCGCGCCGAACCAAGAGAAAACGATCACGAGCGCCCATCTCAACAGCGCCAGTTCCTTCCGACTGCGCTCGGGCACAAGCAATTCATACCGATCGAAAATACTCATATCGAACTCCTCAAAAGGGGATGATCGTCAGGGCGTCACGGACGATGGTGGCCGACTGGGCAATCGGCACACCGGGCCTGATCGCACAGACGACAGATTGCCAAGCCGCCGTGGAGGTCCGAGAACAGCGACGACAGGATGTTGTCCGCGGCCCGCTCCAGCACGACGCGATCGTCAGCCGACACTTTGCTCAGCAGCTCGGACACCGCCGCGTTCCGCAGACCTAGCAGCTTGGTCCGCTCCACCTGACCACGCGAGGTCAGCGAGACATGAACTACCCGGCGGTCAGAGGGCGACGGCGATTTCGCCACCAGGCCTTGCTCGCCTAGCCTCTCGACGACGCGAACTGCACCTGCATGCGAAAGCCGGAGAGTTTGCCGTACCTGGCCGATCGACATTCCTGGCGCGTGACCGATCGCGATCAAAGCCGCGGCCGTCTCGCCCCCCGCATTGAATGCTTCAGCGATCGCCAAGCGCACGCGGTCAGACACCGCTTGAGACAGCGCGCCAAAGATGTTGATCAAGCGATCCGAGGGGTCATCCATCGCCGCGACTCACGCAATATATGCGTCGCGCATACAATATCTGTGGGCCGGTGTCGAGCCTCGTGCCGGAGTACAAGCGTTCGCTGGAAGGCTTAGACGTCGTCGGTGCCTACCGGCCCACCTTCGCCCTCCATCCGATTGATCGCACGCACATCCTTGGCGTTGAACTTGAGCCTTACGCCGAGCCCTCCGCTATTGTCCTCGCTGATGAAAACCGCGCCGCCGCGTTCGAGCGCGTCCCGCAGCCGCGTCAAATCCGAGGCTGCAAACACGCTGGCGCCGGCTTCGAATTGAGCTAGCGCCTCTTCCTCCAAGCCTGCGATCTTGGCGACATGTGATCGCGGCCACTGAATGAGCGCTCTCGCTGCACGTGCTAGTGGCCCATTCATGTTTAATGCCTCCGTTTCGCGAACGCATCCTGTCGCCAAGATACGACCTTTCCCGCAACCGATCCGCTAGATGAGCTTCGCCATCACCACGGCGACATCCGCCATGCGTGTCGCGAAGCTCCACTCGTTGTCGTACCAAGCAAGCACGCGAACCATCCGGCCATCGACGACATCGGTCTGGGGGAGCGCGACGATCGAGGATTCGGTCCGGTGGGTCAGATCCACAGACACCAGAGGCTCTGTCGTGAATGCGAGCACCCCACTCATCGGACCACTCGCAGCCTGACGAATGGCGTCGTTCACTTCGTCGATCGTCACCTCCCGGGATGCGGAAATAGCGAGATCGACGACCGATACGTTCGGCGTTGGCACGCGGATTGACGAGCCATGGAGCTTGCCTTTCAGTTCTGGCAGCACGCGTCCGATTGCGTTCGCGGCTCCGGTCGAGGTTGGGATCATCGACAGCGCGGCTGCCCGTGCGCGGTAGAGATCCTTATGCACCGTATCCAGCGTCGGTTGGTCACCGGTATAGGCGTGAACCGTGGTCATGTAGCCCCGCTCAATGCCACATAGATCGTTCAGTATCTTCGCGACGGGCGCGAGGACATTCGTGGTGCATGAGCCATTCGATACGACGACATCTTCGGTTGTCAGCGTTTCGTGATTGACCTTGAAGACGATCGTCTTGTCTGCGCCCTCGCTGGGCGCGGAGACGAGCACGCGCTTTGCTCCTGCACGGATGTGCGATTCAGCCTTCTCCTTGGAGGTGAACAAACCCGTGCATTCGAGCGCCACGTCGACTCCAAGCTCGTTATGCGGAAGCTTTGATGGATCGCGCTCCGAAAACACTTTGATTTTACCGGACCCGATGTCGATCCAGTCTTCGCCGGTGGCTATCGATCCTTGAAAGGGGCCGTGAACTGAATCGTACTTCAGGAGGTGCGCCAACGTAGCAACCGGCCCGAGGTCGTTGATCGCAACCACCTCGATGTCATCACGCCGTAGTTCGACGATCGACCGTAAGGCCAGTCGTCCGATCCGACCGAAACCGTTGATTGCGACCTTGACCGTCATGCCTGTGTCCCCTGGTTCGCCGAACTGGCTACGGCATACGCACTTCGCTCAGTGCCGCCTGGCACGCGGTGGTCGTCTCCAGCAGCGAAAGCTTGCCGATCAGACCATCCTCATTATGTATGCGCCACGCATAGACCTATCCGTCTGTTGGCTGCAGGTCAACGAGGCAATGTCGGCATGGAGGATTAGGTTTGCGCCGCCCGGTTTCACAATCGACCTGGTGAAGGCACGCATACCGGCGAGATGAAGTGGCGTTGATGTTTACCCAAGAAGAAGAGAGGAGGCTGGCTGCGGCTAGAGCAGTCGACGAGATCGAAGACGGCATGTTCGTTGGCCTTGGGACCGGAAGCACAACAGCCTATGCCATTAAGAGCCTGAGCGACCGCATTCGGCAGGGCCTTCGCATCACCGCTGTCGCCACCTCCCGAGCGACCGAAATGTTGGCTCGTCGTCTCGCGGTGCCGCTCGTTCCTTTTGAGCAGTTCAGTTCGATAGACCTCACGATCGACGGCGCTGACGAGATCGACTGCCACTTTCAGGCGATCAAAGGCGGCGGCGGCGCCTTGCTCCGAGAGAAGGTCGTGGCCGCCGCTTCTAGCCGGATGATCGTGATCGTAGACGCTAGCAAAGTCGTTCAACGACTCGGCGGGTTTCCTTTGGCGGTCGAAGTCGTGCCCTTCGCGAGCGAGTTCGTTCGAACGCATCTTGCCAACCTCGGAGCCAGTGTGACGCTTCGCTCGGTCGGCGGAGAACCATTCATCACAGACCAGAGCAATCACATCTTGGATGCAGCCTTCGGCAAGGCCCTTAGGCCGATCGAGATCGCCGGAGCGATCGATGCCATCCCCGGCGTAATGGAGCACGGCTTGTTTCTCAGCGAGATTGACACTGTGGTGGTCGGACGCGGTGAGACGGTCGAGGTGCATCTCAGAGAGCAAGCCCCCGGATCCCTCCGTTAGGTGCCGACGAGGGGTGGCACCTGGCGCAGGCGTGATGTGATTCGGCCGTCGGGCAGCCAAAATCACGACAGCCCACCCCGATCTATAGCCGCCAGGTATCGCCATTTTGTGTGTCCCGACGATCGAAGTCCTGTATTCCAATCGTCCGCGCCATCCGCAGCATATCCTAAGCCACTGTAAAGGCGCACCTTTCGGCTTGCCAGAATCCCCCGGCGCCGCAGGGGTATGGCTTGCTGTCTATGCTTCGCGCACATATAGATGGGGCAATGGATGGACCTCGAGATCGAAATATCTTCGGGGCGTTCGCACTCATGATCAGCGACGACATCGTTCGCGCTAGTTCATCGCGGGCGCCAGAAGCTGGACCCGCCGCCTCGGCGCTTGCGTTGATTGCCCATAAGCCAGGGCTATCGATCCGCATGCTGTCAGTTGGGGTGGGACTTTCCCATGCCGCGACCGTCCGCTTGGTGGACCGTTTGTCGACGGAGGGATTGGTCGAGCGGCGTGAGCATTCGACTGACGGGCGCACGCGGTCCCTCCATCTTACAGAGGCTGGCAAGGTCGCGAGCGATGCGGTCCTGGCCTCGCGAGACAAGGTGATCGCTGAGGGACTATCGATCCTCACCCCTACCGAGTTGGACGCTCTTTATAGCATTGCTGAACGCGTGCTGCGCGATCGCCTGGAAAACCTCGAGCATTCCTACCGCATCTGCCGCTTGTGCTGTTACGAGGGCTGCACGAATTGCCCGATCGATGCCGAGTTGCACGAGCGCGGCGTAGACCGCGAGAACGGCGGCGAGGCTTAGAGCTCCGGAAGTCGCAGGTTTCAGTGTTGAGCGATGAGATACGCCGCCAGAAACCCCACGACCGTGATCAGGCCTATGAACGGCGGCGCCTTCTCGAAAGCTTCGGGAATCATAGCCTCCGCCAGCATCGCGATGACCGCGCCGGCTGCGAACGACAGAATGGCAGGGGCTTGAGTGGACGCCGAGCCGAGCAGAAGGTTTCCCGTACCGGCGGCGATGCAGACAAGTAGCGGAATACCGATCCAGACCGCGTAGATATAGCTTCGCGATCGGCCCGCGACCTTCATTCCGGAAGTGCTCGATAGACCCTGTGGCACATTAGCCAAAAAGAAGCCTGCCACTACTGCAAGGCTGATCCTGCCTCCACCAGCCACGGACATCCCAATCACGAGGGCCTCTGGAATGCCGTCGAGGACGCTGCCAAGCGCAATCGCAGCACCGCTACCGCGGTGCTCCTGTTCAGTGGCCTGCTCGGTGCATTCACCGCATCGCTTTCGATGCTTCGCGCCCCTGCGAGAGAGAAACCAGTTTGTGCCGCTGAAGATTGCGGCCCCTGCGAGCAGCGCAAAGATCGCTAAGGGTCCCAGGCCAGCCGACACGCGATCACCGATGAGTTCGGTAGCGACCACGGCAATCAACACACCACCACCGAAGCCCATCACCGCTGAGATCATGCGGTGAGTGAGTCGCCCGTACAGCACGTCCGCAAGAACCGCCCCCACCAGAAGTCCGCTTCCTGACAAAAGCCCCCACAAGCCGGCGATTACGTATTCGGGTATCATCGCAAGAACCCGGCTGACCTAGCGACGCGGGGCGAGCGCCTTAGCGTCCGTATCGTTGATGACCGTCCCTGCGTGCTCATCGTTTCGCTCGGTCCAATCGCCAGGCCGGTCGCTCGAAGTGGCAGCTATAGCCGCCGGGTCGACGCTGGAGGTACTTCTGATGCTCTGGCTCGGCCTCCCAGAACGGCTCTTCCGGGTTGATCTCGGATACGACAGGTCCCGGCCAGCGCCCCGACGCTTCGATCTCGGCGATTGTCTCCAGAGCAACGTCCATCTGCTTCTCAGACGTGTAGAAAATCGCGGACCGATAGCTTGGTCCGACGTCGTTACCTTGTTGCTCGTATGTCGTCGGATCGTGGATTTGGAAGAAGAGTTCCAGGAGAGCACGATATGTCAGTATCGAAGGATCAAACGTGACCTCCACCGCTTCCGCATGACCATGGTGTCTCGTGTAAGTCGGGTCCGGCATTTCGCCGCCGATGTAGCCGACACGCGTCGTCACGACGCCCTTCGCGCGGCGAAGTAAATCTTCGAGGCCCCAGAAACACCCACCCGCAAGTATCGCTCGCTCGGTTCGCGTCGGCGTCTGGTCAGTAGTGGGCAGACTCTGCATTCGATCAACCTCCGCTCTGTGCACCACATCAGTTCGCCGGCGCCGCACCTGCAGGCTGCGCATCGCTCGAAAGTTCGGTCTGCACATCCGAGCCTCGGACGAGTGTCAGGTCGACCGGACACCGATCCGCGATTTCCAGAATGCGCGCCCGCTGTTCATCGCTGAGCGGCCCATCGAGAGAGACGGTGCGCGTGAAGCGGTCGGGAGGCATCATGTCCGCCACTTTCTCGTGTCGCACGGTCGTCGTCGCTCGCTCCAGCGGGAAGCCTTTGCGGTTCGCGTAAAGACGCATTGTCATCACCGTGCAGGCGGCCAGTCCGGCCGACACCAGTTCGTAAGGAGACAGGCCGCTGCCGAGACCTCCGACCGATTCTGGTTCATCGGCGAACAGCGTGTGCTCGCCACTACGGACCGTGAGTTGGAACTTCCCCGCCAACGTTTCCGACGCCACGACTCCATTCGCTAACTCGACTTGCGGAAGGTCCGCCGCGAGCGGCGGCAGGAAGCGGCTTGCCCACGCTGCGACCATAGCTGAGGCGTAGTTCGCATCTTCGACATCGGTGAGAAGGTGATCGGCCGTGTCGAGCGAAACAAAGCTCTTGGGATGGCGCGACGCGACGAAGATGCGCGAGGCGTGCTCGATACCCACGACTTGATCCACCGGTGAATGCATCACAAGCACCGGACGTCGAAGGGCAGCGATAGACCTCTCGATGTCCACTTCGTCGACCGTTTCAAGGAAACTGCGGCGGATCAGGAAGGGCCTGCCAGCAATCTCCACCGATGCCTCGCCCTCGCTCGCTATCGCGTCTAGGTCGGCAGGTTGAAAGACGCGCAATATATGCTGAAGATCAGCCGGGGCGCCGATCGTCACTACCGCTGCGATATCCGGCAAGTCGGCGGCGGCTACGATCGCAGCCGTGCCGCCCAGGCTGTGTCCGACAAGGAGGGAGGGGGCCTTACCGGCGACAGCCATGGCCTCCGCGGCGGCCTTAAGATCATCGACGTCGGAAGCGAAGCTTATCGCTTCATCCGCAGAACTCTCGATCCCGGTGCCGGCGAAGTCGAACCGCAAGACGCCGATGCCAGCCCGCGAGAGGGCGCGTGCGATGTACACGGCGGCGCGGCTGTCTTTCCCGCAAGTGAAGCAATGGGCGAAAATAGCCCAGCCGCGAGGCGTACCTTCGGGCGCCTCCAAATACCCGGCTAGATCAGAGCCTCCACCACCGGGAAACGTGAACGGTCTTCCTGTCATAAGCGTCGAGCCTCCCACGGCGACTTAGTGGGTGCACCGGAACCCTTGGGCCCTGGCGGAAGCGCCATCAGGCCCGGACTAGCCGTCCAAGACATTCTTTTTATATGCGTGGCGCATATAGACAAGCCCCTAAAGCGTGATTATATGCGTCGCGCATACTTCTGGTGGCGGTCGAAAAGACCGGTCCTGAAGCGGCATCATTCACGGCGTGCAGGCCGAAGGGCTATGGAACTCAATCAGGTCAGCTATTTCATCAACTTGGCCGAGACGCTGAATTTTACAGCAGCGGCGCGGTTGAGCGGTGTGTCCCAGCCAAGCCTGACACGCGCGATCCGCCGCTTGGAGGAAGAGCTCGGCGGTCCGCTCATTTATCGCGATGGGAAGAACAGCCGTCTCACCGGCCTTGGCCAGGACGTGGAGGCTGAGTTTCGGCGCATGTTAGTCGCGATGAAAAGTGTTCGGCATCATTCTGAAAACTGGGCCATGGGGAGGCACCGGGTGCTGGACGTCGCCGTCGCCCCGACCGTCGGGCCGAAGCTTTTTACAGCCTTCTTCGAAAGCGCGTTGGCAGAAGTGCCATCGATCGAGATCAAGATGCATTCGCTCGGGGCGAGTGAAGACACATCGGAGGTGCTGTCGGGCAAGTATCACGCATGCATCCTGCCGCGCGAGACGCGGCCGGACCGCAAGCTTGATGTGCGACCTCTGTTCCGTGAGCGCTTCGTACTCGGCTGTTCCGCGAAACACCCGCTCGCGGCGAGCGATATCGTGCGAGGCGAGGACTTGTTGGAGTTCCCGTTCGTTGATCGTCTGAAGTGTGAGTTTCGCGAGCAGATCCTAGACCATTTCGCACGACGGGAGGTACTGATGCGGCCGCGCTTCCGGTCCGATCGTGACGATTGGGTGCAACGGGTCGTCGCAGACGGCGAGGCCATATGCATCCTTCCGGAGCGGTCGGCTACAGCCCAAGGTTTGGTTACGCGTCCGATCGATGGGTTTGTCCTCGAGCGAGAGGTCGTGATCGCGACGGTCTCTGGCTCCGCGGCGCCGGTTGAGATCAGGAAGATCGCGCAGATGGCGGCCAGATACGCGTGGAACTGAACGCCGCTGATCACAGCGGAGCTATCGAAACTATACGCACAGCGTATTGGATAAATATAATTGGCACTGCGATAGTCGAGGTGACCGTCAAGCAAGATAAGATGTCCGTAATGTGCCTTGGCCCTGAAACCAAGTATTGGAGACGATCATGAAGTTTGAAAAGTCTCAGGCAGCGATCGACCGCCTGACCCCCGAGCAACGCCGGATCACCCAGGAAGACGGCACGGAGCGAGCCTTCACCGGTGAATACAACGATAACAAAGAACCGGGCATCTACGTCGATGTCGTGTCCGGAGAGCCGCTTTTCGCATCGACGGACAAGTTCGAGTCGAAATCCGGCTGGCCCAGCTTCACCAAGCCCATCGTCCCCGCGCACGTGAACGAGGTGCGGGACAGTTCGCACGGCATGGTCCGGACGGAAGTTCGATCGGTCCATGGCGACAGCCATCTCGGCCACGTGTTCCCCGACGGTCCGGCCGACCGTGGCGGACTACGCTATTGCATTAACTCGGCCGCCCTTCGCTTCATCCCGCGCGATGAGATGGAAGCCGAGGGCTACGGCGAATATCTCGATCAGGTGGAGGAGGCGTAACATGCATCAGCGCGCTGTTCTCGCAGGCGGATGTTTTTGGGGCATGCAGGATCTGATCCGCAAGCAGCCCGGCATCGTGTCGACCCGCGTCGGATACACCGGTGGCGACGTCCCGAACGCCACCTATCGCAATCACGGTACTCACGCTGAAGGGATCGAGATCATTTTCGACCCGGCAGCGACAAGTTACCGTAACATCCTGGAATACTTCTTCCAGATCCACGACCCGACGACGAAAGATCGGCAAGGCAACGATCGCGGCCTCTCCTATCGATCCGGCATCTACTATGTGGACGATGAGCAGAAACGGGTCGCCGAGGAGACGATCGCCGACGTCGACGCCTCCGGACTGTGGGACGGCAAAGTCGTCACCGAAGTCGAGCCTGTCGGCGATTTCTGGGAAGCGGAGCCGGAGCACCAAGACTATCTCGAGAAGCGCCCGGGCGGTTACACGTGCCATTTCCCGCGCGCGAATTGGGTGCTCCCCAAGCGTCAAGACGCTGATGCTACCCAGCCTACCACCGGAGCGGCAGCAGAATAGCTGCAGCGCCTATCGCGACATAGCGCTCTGCATCGCAAGCAATGGGACCGCATCGGCGAACGATGCGGTCCTCGTACGGCCCCTCAAGCGGTCATGCCGCTTGCCGGCCATCGATTTGGTAGGATTGCCCCAGCATGCCAGACCTTTCGTCATATCCGATCACCAAGCGCTGGCCTGCCTCCAATCCCGATCTCCTGCAGTTCTATGCAGCGCCCACGCCCAACGGCGTCAAGGTCTCCATCATGCTCGAGGAGACCGGCCTGCCATACGAGCCCCACTTTATCGACATCAGCACAAACGAGGCCAAAGACCCCGCTTTCGTGTCGCTGAACCCAAACGGGCGGATCCCTGCGATCATCGATCCGTCAGGCCCCGATGGTGAGCCGCTCGGCGTTTGGGAGTCCGGTGCGATCCTCGTTTACCTCGCCGAGAAGACGGGCCGATTGATTCCACCGGGACAAGCCAGGCGTTATGAGGTGCTGAGTTGGGTATTCTTCCAGATGTCGGCGATCGGCCCGATGTTCGGTCAGCTGGGCTTCTTTCTGCGTTGGGGCGGAAAGGACTACGAGGACAAGCGGCCTCAGCAACGGTTCGCCGACGAGTCCAAGCGCCTGCTGGGGATCTTGGATCGCCAGCTGGATGGGCGCGAGTGGATCGTCGACGACTATTCCATCGCCGACATCGCGACGCTCGGCTGGGTCAATGCCCTGGTCAGCACCTATGACGCCGGCGACCTGTTGCGCATCGCCGAACACCGGAACGTCCGGGGTTGGTTGGATCGCGGCCTCGCTCGACCAGCCGTGCAGCGGGGCCTGGTCATCCCTGCGAGGCCCGCATGAGCGTCATCGCCGCTTACTATTACAACGAGGGTCGCCGCATCCGCGAAGTCGCTATCGACGAGCGGGTTGAGCTCGACAAGAACCGATCTGGCTTCTGCTGGATTGGGCTCAGCGAGCCTTCGGAAAGCGAACTCAGGGCGCTTCAGTCGACCTACAATCTGCATCCATTGGCGATTGATAACGCGATGCATCCGATGTGCCCGCCGAAGCTCGAAGTCTATAACGGCGAGCTTTACGTCGTCGCTCAGACGGCCGAGCTGGTTGGGGACCGCATACGCTACGGCAAGACCGCGATCTTCACTGGTCACAACCATCTGATCACCGTGCGTCACGGCAACGCCGGAGCGCTTGGCAATCTTCGCGAGCAGCTTGAGGGTTCGCCTGCTCAGTTTGGTAAGGGTGTCGACTACGTCCTGCATGCCATCCTTCACCGCATCGTCGATCAGTATCTGCCGATCTTCGAAATGATCGAGGACGACGTGCTCGCGATGGAGAGGCGATCGCTCGACGACTTCCTGGGGCGGGCGGAGGTCGCGCGCATCTTCGGCTTGCGATGCGAATTGACGCGTTTCCAGCGAACCCTTGGCGCTATGGCGGAACTGGTGCGCAAGCTCGTTCGCGGACATTTCCCGTGCATCAGCGCTGAGGTGCGGCCGTACTTCAACGATGTCGCCGACCATGTCGATCGGGTCCAGTCCATGGTCGATGGCCTCCTCCAGGTGCTGTCCACGGTCTTCGAATTCAGCAGCCTTCTTGAGGCGCAGAGGACAGGCGTCATCACGCGCCAGCTCGCTGCCTGGGCGGCGATCCTCGCGGTCCCTACGGCCATCGCGGGCATATATGGAATGAACTTCAGGAACATGCCGGAGCTGGACACAGCTTACGGCTATTTCGTCGTGCTCGGCCTAATGCTGACGTTCTGTCTTTTCCTGTTCGTCCGCTTCAAGCGAGCCAAGTGGCTATGATGGTGCTCCGCATCTTCAGTGCTGGTCGGTCGCGGAGCCAAAGCGCGCCTTCGGTCGGCGCGCAACCCCTACAATCCGAACTCGAGGTGCATTGATGACAACTCAAGTGAGAGACGTTCTGGACGCCGTACAGTCCTTCGTGGCTAAGGGCTATGACCGAGAGTACCGTGTGAAGGACGGCGCTCTTGTCGATCTCGAACTCGGATCGACCCTCGACGCGTGCAGCATTCGTGTCGATGCCGCATTACGCCTTGAGAGCGGCGATGGAGCCGAAGACGCTTCGAACATCTACGCCATCACAGATCCGGCGACCGAGCATAAAGGTCTGCTTATCGATGCCTTCGATGTGTTCGACGAGATATGTCACCGTGACCTGTCCGAACGGCTTCTTGAGCATCGTGAAACAGCTCCGGCCGGTGACGCCGACGTGCCGAGCAAGCATGGGCTGCGCAAAGTCTACAAAAGCGAGTTTGATCGCGACCCTGAGCGTTACGTTTTGCGGGAAGGCTTCCCTGACTTTCCGGCATGCCCGTTCGGGGGAGCCTTCAGCATCCTCGGCTTCGATACAGCAGAACAATCATACGTCTGGCTCGTGACGAGCATTATTCGGGATCCCCGGCTGATCAGGATTCCCTACCAGGGCGAAGACGTTATTACCGACGAATGATGTCGGCGGAGCGCGGGAAAACCCAGACCCCAACGATGGATGGGATGCCCCTTAAGGTCAAAAATAACGAGGCAGAGATGGACTGGAACAAGGACCATATTCGCGAGACAATGCTGTCGCTTGAAACCGCGGCGCTGCAAAGCGCTCGCAAGAAGTATCTGGATTACGTCTCCACCGCGCGCCTCGATCGCAGCGAGCCGATCGAGAACGACGAGCAGGCGCAAGCCGAGGTGGCGAGCGACTTTGCTGAGGCGCTCGATGACACTCTCGATGACTATGTTGATAAGCTCGACAAACTCCGGACAATCGATTTTGGACCAAAGTCAGAAGTCTCGGAAGGCGCCGTCGTCAAGCTGTCCGGTAAGCACTTCGTCATTTCGGTCTCGACTGGCAGGTTCATTTGTCATGGGCAGGAACTGATGGGCATCTCGACGATGGCCCCGATCTACGAGGCGATCGAAGGCGCGCGAGCCGGGGAAACGGTGCAGTTCAATGGCCGCGATTTGACCGTGGAGGCTGTTGCGTAGGCGGGACCCGCGGTCCTCGGATCGTGAGTGCGGGCCATCGACGTTCGCAGCCTTACTGGACGACCTCCGGCCTCCCCATTGCCGCTTCTCTCAGATGATCGGCACTTACGAGCTAAGCCACCCCAGACCTGCGTAGGCGAGCATTCCCAATACCATCGCCACGATGACCTGGTTCGTGGCGATCGCTGCACCCAGCGCGACACCGGCCGCGATCCAGGTTGGAGGTGGCTGACCGATCAACGACGACGCGACCAAGCTGACCACGATCAGCCCAGGCAACTCGTCCAGAACCCAAGCCTGCCTGGAAACCCTAATTCGTTCACCGGCAATCAATCCGGCGACCCGGATCGCAAACGCAGCCACAACGAGCAAACTGACAACAACCCAGTGCGAAGCGCTCATCGGGCTGCCGCCTCGATCCTGCGCTTCAAGAAGGTCACCACCAAGCCGAAGAATGCGCCGACGATGATCCCGTAAGCTTTGGGCATGCCGAGCGAGATGACGGCCATGGTCGCTGCCGCGGCCATGGTCCATGGCAGAACTTGGGAACGTCCCCGCCACAGACCTCGCGCCATCGCAATGAAGGCCGCCGTGAACGCGAAGCTCAGGCCAAAGCGTCCGAGATCGGGCAGCGCGGCGCCAAGCAAGGCCCCGAGCGTCGTGGAGGCTGTCCACATGGAGATGTTCACCAGCCCTGAGCCTATGAGGAATGGTGCTCCGACATCGGGGGACTTCGCCCGCTCGGACATCGTCAAAGCCCAGTTCTCGTCGCCAGTAATGTGGATGGCGAAGAGCTTCTTCCTCAGCGACAAGCCGGCCAACACCTCGGATAAAGAGGCGATGATGCCGACATAGCGCAGGTTGAGCGACGCACCGGCCAGAACCGCGCCCAACACGACACCTGTGGAAGCGAACTGCTCAACCGCGATGATTTGCGAAGAGCCCGCATGGGTAGAGGCGCTCATGATCGCGACGCCCCACCACGGGAAACCTACCTGTACGGCCAGGAAACCAAAGGCCAAGCCGTACACGCTGGCCCCCAAGGCCAACGGGAGGATGGCGATCGCCCCCCGTTTAGCCTCGTATGCGTTTCTCGCGGCTAGAGCGTTCACGCTCTCATCCATGACACGTTCCGCCTTGTTCTCAGCCAGGCTCCTCTAACAGCCGACTGGCAATCCTTCGGTCGTCGGCATAGGCGTCTCAGCGGCGCTGATCCGCCGGGGTTCGTATCATCGCGTCGAGCGACCCGGTGATCATCGCCGTGCTCGGGCAGCGTGTTGCTCTCGTCTTGACCGAGCGGTCTGAGTGCCTGCGGACACCGGCCAAGACCGCCAGGGCAGTCAGCAGTGCCGCTGCGTAGAGGAACAGGCCGCCAGGGCCGAGGAGGTCCATCACCAGGCCTCCGATGAGCGGCCCGGCGGCGGTTCCGATCCCGTTGAGTAGGAGAAGTCCGCGAGCGGTCCCCAGCAGCCGACCCGCAGGAAGGTCGTCATTCGCAACGGCAAGGCATAGCGAATAGATGGGAATACCGAAGCCGCCGAACAGCGCGCCCGCCGCAAGTAGCACAGGCAGAGGCGCCTCCGCAGCCAGCGCTACGCCGATCGCAGCCGCCGCGGAAGCCAGGGCGGCGCCGGCAATGACGAGTGTCCGCGACACGCGGTCCGATAGCCATCCCAATGGCCACTGCAGCACGAGCGTTCCACCAAGGACCGCAGCCATGAACGCAGAAATGCCGCCCACATCGAGGCCAATCCTCTGCGCAAAATTGGGGCCTAGTCCCCAGAAGCCGCCGATGGCCAGGCCGGCTAGGAAAACGCCGACCGACGGAAGGGGCGAAATTGCAACGAGATCGCGAAAGGCGACGGGCTCCTGTTGAACCTCGGCCGGGGGATGACTGGGCAGTAGCGTGACGGGGACGACGGCCGCAGATATCAGCAGCGAGACGAACAGGAATAGCGTCACGTCTGTAGGCGGCGCGATGTTGAGCAGCGCTTGACCAAGGGCCCATGAACCCATCGAAACAACGCCGAAGATCGACAAAAGCTGACCGCGCGTGGATTGAATCGCGTGCGCGTTGAGCCAACTCTCAGTCGCTAGGATCATGCCTGCATAGGCGAAGCCGGTCACAAGGCGAAGCGGCATCCATACGTTTGCCTCCACGAATGCGACATGAAGAAGAGCCGTCATTGAAGCCATCGCGGCGAAGCCAGCGAAAGTCCTCACATGGCCCACGGACACGATCATCTTGGGCAGCGTGAGAGCGCCAATGGTGAAGCCCGCAAAGTATAGGGACATCATCGCGCTGATCGTTTGAGCTGAAAAGCCTTCCTCCCCAGCCCTCACGATCAGGAGCGTACCCAGTAGACCATTGCCCAAGAGCAACGTGGCGACGCTCAACAATAGCGCTGCGACCGGCGCCAAAACGAGCCCCCGCGCGCAGGCCGCCTTCACGCTGTTCATCGCCTGACTCATTTCCGAGCCTGGCGCGGAGGCTGATACGCCGCAGAACTGATGAACTGATCAAAGGCTTCGCACCAGATGACAACGGCGCTGTAGTCGCGAACGTCGATGTCGGCGGGCACCTCCATAATGAAGCCGTTGAACGTCCTCACATCGCCGACCCGGGCCGACGCGTCCTTGATCGCGAGGAACGCTTCCTCGGTCTCGACGAAGTGCGGGGCGAGATAAAGCTTGTAGTCCGGCCCGGGAGAGAGACGGCCGATGTGTGCGATCCGGTGAGGCAGGATCTGCACTTCGCCTTCACCCCAGTGCAGCAGGTCGCTGCCGGCTAGATCACGAGAAAGCTTTCCCGAATAGAGCGCCTCAGGCGTCGAACTCCTCAACGCAGCTTCAGTGGGCGACGCCGGCGCGGTGAGGATAGGCAGCGTGTAGATGCCGGCAGCAAAGCCTGTGATGCCAACGACGAAGTGGGTGCAGGCTAGAATAAGCCACCGTGGCATGTTTCACGAGCTCTCCAAATTTGCCACCAAACGATCCGCGTCCAGGTGGAAATCCGAAAAGACGATGCGACCGTCGGCATTGATGACCGTGAACCACGGCGTTCCCCGTGTCCGGTAATCCTCCATGAACGTTGGAAACGCAGCACCAGGCGGCGGTTCGTCGTGCCCGAAGGCGACGGGGAGACGGTACTCCACCTGATTGATGCGCAACTTGTCGAATGTATTTTCGTGCGCTCCTTCGAAGACCGTCTGGATCACTGCGAATCCGACGCCTCTGGACTCCAGCGCACCATGCAATTTCTGCAGTGTGGGAAACCCATGCAGATGGCAGCCCCTGCACCAGTGCTGAAACGCGAAAAGGATCTTCGGCCCTACGCCAAGATCCGATAGCTTGATCGGCGTCTGGAGGTCGCTTCCATCCACGGCGATCCACCGATGAATGCGAAGCTCTGGCGCTTGACGATCGGCCGCGCTCATCCCTCTCTCCGAACACGAAGCATGTGCCCGACGTGCAGCGAAAACTCGCGAGCGCAGGGGAACTGCTATACTTCACCGCCCCACGGCCCGAGCGTCAAATAGTCGATAAGACCAAAATCTTGTCTCGACTATACCCGACGAGGCCACGAGTTTACGTGGATGACTATGAATTCCAACGCCGGTCTTTTCCAATAGCGGCGTGACATAGTTTCTATGTCCTAGGCGGGAGCAAATTTAGCGTCCGTTCGACCCTTGCGGCGCCAGAAGCTGCACGTTGGAGGCCACAGGCAGCGCGCGCTTATGCGCGGTGGCTCGGTACGCTCTTTGGATCGTCTCGACCGCCGCCTGGGCCACACCCCTTCCTTCGAGGTAATCGTCTATCTCATCATAGGTCACGCCGTAGGCGTCTTCGTCGGGGTGTAACGGCATCGCGTCATCCAAATCTGCCGTGGGAACCTTACTGATCAGTTCCGCCGGGGCGCCCAGATGAGACGCGATCGCGCGAACGCGCCGCTTATTGAGACCGGCGAGAGGGAGAACATCGGCCGCGCCATCGCCGAACTTTGTGAAGAAACCCATCACCGCTTCGGCTGCATGGTCCGTGCCAATCACAAGGCCGCCCAGGGTCCCCGCGAGAGCAAACTGGGCGACCATCCGTTGGCGTGCCTTGATGTTCCCGAGCACCGTACTGCGCAGGCCGGGGTCGGCGGACTCGTAATTGGAGCCTGTCATCTCGCTCCACAGCGCGTCGGTCGCGGGCTTTATATTGATCACCGCAACGCGGTCGGGCCTGATGGCTGACAAGGCAAGCTGAGCATCGCGCTCGTCCATCTGTTCGCCATAGGGCAGCCGCACCGCTACAAACTCGCATTCGTACCCGATCTGACGCAGATCCTTCACGGCCGATTGCGCGATTAGGCCCGCCGTCAGGGAATCGACGCCGCCGCTGATTCCAAGCACATACGCTCGCTGCCCCGACGACCTCAGATAGTCGCGGAGGAAGGCGGCGCGTTCTGCCGCCTCGCGTCGGGCATCGAACGACGCCGAAACGCCGAGCGCTGCGATAATCTCGTCTTGGATGGGAATGACGACCTCCTGGGCACGCCGCAGTCGCATGCTGGCGACCTCACCTCGCGAAGCTTCTCTGTCCCACGAGCCATAACGCTCACGCAACACCGATTCAAAGCTATCGAAACTATAGCGACAGGGCATTGGGAAAGCAGTCTGATATAAAGCTATAGTCGAGGCGGGATTATCGCGAGTCATAGTGATGAATTGCGTGTCTCTACTGATTTAACACCCGGTTGTCTGAACATCAGCTTTGCGATCCGCTCGATATCTTTCCTTTGCGAGGGTCATCTACGCATTAGCCTGAGATGAAGTCGGTCGGTCTGTCGTGACGAGCAAGGGGGTTCGGCATGGTCACCAGAGGTTTCACCGGCCGCGGTTCAGGCGGCGACCACGAGGGCCGTATTCCGCCAGGTCAACATCTCGTGGAGAACTTTCCCGTTCTTACCGCTGGGCCAACGCCTCGTATCGAGACGTCCGACTGGAAGTTCACGGTCAAGATCGGTCCGAGACCCGTGAAGGTCTGGAGTTGGAGTGAATTCAACGCCCTTCCAAAGACCAAAGTGACCAAAGACATTCACTGCGTCACGTCCTGGTCCAAGCTCGACACGAAGTGGGAAGGCGTGCTGATCGAGGACATCCTCGCTGACGCTGAAGTTAAACAGCCAACAGACTTCGTTCTCGCGCACTGCTACGATGGCTATTCGACGAATGTTCCGCTCGCGGACATGTTGTCCGGCAAAGCTATGGTCGCGCTGAGCTACGCGGGCCAGCCGCTTCCCCGCGACCATGGCGGACCGGCGCGCCTTCTTGTTCCGCATCTCTACTTCTGGAAGTCCGCCAAGTGGGTGAATGCGCTGCAGTTCACCACTCGCGACGAGGCCGGGTTCTGGGAGTTGCGCGGTTATCACATCTACGGTGATCCGTGGCGCGAGCAACGGTACACCCATGACTGAGTTCGATGCGCAACCCGCGTCGTGGCAGTCAGGCGTGATCGACGAAATCGTCCAACAGACACCGAGTATCAAGAGCTTTTTCCTGCGATTGCAGGAACCATTCGTCCATACAGCAGGCCAGCACGTCGACGTCCGGCTGACCGCCCCAGACGGCTATCAGGCGATGCGCAGTTATTCGATCGCATCGTCGGCGGGCTCTTCACCGATCCTGGAACTCGCCATCGAGCGCCTGCCGAATGGCGAAGTTTCGCCATTCTTCCACGACGTCGCCGCAGCCGGCGACGAGATCGAACTCAGGGGACCGCTTGGAGGCCACTTTCTTTGGCCCGAGCCTACCGACAAGCCGGTGCTGCTGATCGGCGCAGGTTCAGGCGTGGTGCCGCTGATGGCGATGATCCGGCAGCGTCGGGCATCGGCACAGGCCGTTCCAGTCGCTCTGCTCTTGTCGGCGCGAACCGCTGAGGACGTGCTCTTCTCCAGCGAACTCCACTCAATCGAGATGAGCGATCCCACGTTCATCTTGACGCTCGCGATTACGCGAGAAGCGCCAAAGCGCGCCTCGGACTATGGCCGACGGATCGACGATGGGATGGTCCAGGCGACAATCGCACGTCTCGGTCGCGACCCGGGCCACGTGTTCGTTTGCGGGTCGAACGGTTTCGTCAACATCGCGACGGACGGCGCATTGTCGGCAGGGCTGGGCGTCTCGATCATCAAGACCGAGCGCTACGGTGGGTAGGGGCGGCCAGATGATCGCATCCCATCACGCGGGAGCGCCCAGCTCAAGCTCTGTCCGGGAAAGGCTTCGCCCATGACCATCATGGCCCGTCAATTTCACCTTAAAAGTCGTCCCGAAGGGCTACCGCAGGCCAACAACTTCGAACTCGTCGAGCAGGATCTCCCCGCGCCAGAGCGAGGACAACTGCTCGTCGCCAACCGGTGGCTCTCCGTTGACCCTTACATGCGCGGCCGCATGACCGGTCGAGAAAGCTATATGCCGCCCTTCCAAGTTGGCGAGCCTCTGGATGGCGCCGCGATCGGCGTCATAGTCGAAAGCAAGGATGAACGGTTCAGCCCTGGCGAGGTCGTGAGCCACTTTGCCGGCTGGCGCGACCGCGCGATCATCGACGCCGCATCCGCTACTAGGATCGATACGACGATTCCAGAGCAGGCGTATCTGGGCCCGCTCGGTTTCCCAGGCTTCGCCGCCTACATCGGCATGCTCCAGATCGGAAAGCCGCGAGCTGGCGAAACTGTGTTCGTGTCAGCAGCAGCGGGTTCTGTCGGATCGCTCGCTGTCCAAATCGCAAAGATCAAGGAATGCCGAGTCGTTGCGTCCGCGGGCGGCGAGGACAAATTGCGTTGGCTGCGCGAGGAAGCAGGCGCTGATGCCACGATAAACTACAAGAATACGGACGACATGGTCGCAGCACTTCGCGAAGCTGCGCCTAAGGGTGTCGACATCTATTTCGACAACGTCGGTGGCACGCACCTGGAAGCGGCGCTTGAGGCGGCCAATGACTTCGCACGCTTCGCTCTGTGCGGAATGATCGAGCAATACAACAGCGAGCCGGTCGGTCCCCGCAATATCTATGCGGTTATTGAGAAGAGCCTCCTGCTGCAAGGCTTCGTCACCATCCACAACATGTCGGTTTGGGAGGATTTCCAGCGCGACGTCACCCGGTGGATCGCCGATGGGAAGGTCAAATGGCAGGAGACGGTTGTTCACGGCCTCGAGAGAACCCCGTCGGCGTTCCTCGATCTCTTCGCCGGAAAAAACATCGGAAAGATGGTTATCGACCTCAGGGATGGGGAGACGCCCTGACGGGCGGCGCCTGCCGTCAGCGGACCGCACCACGCCACCTCGTCTAATTAGAATCTTTTGCTTTGGGAGATCACCGTGAGCCGCTTCGCTGAACCAGTTTTCATAGCCGCAGGCTTGCGGACACCATTCGGCCGTGGCGGAGGAGCGCTGGCAAATTATGACGCGGCCTCATTGTCAGTGCCAGTCGTCCAAGAAATGGCGAAGCTTGCGGAGCCCGATCTGACGATCTGGGGAACCGTCATCCCGAACCTGGGCTGGAGCAATATCGCTCGCGAAATCTGGCTGGACGCGAAGCTCAACCCCAACGTTCCAGCATTCTCCGTAGTCCTAGCGTGCTCGACCAGCATGACCGCGAGCTTCGCCGCAGCCGGGATGCTCGGCGGCGGGCTCAACCTGATACTGGTCGGCGGGTCTGAGGTCATGAGCCGACCATCGCTCGCTCTCACCGCTGAGGCATCTAAACGACTCACCGATCTCTTCGCGCAGGATCCGGCCGCAGCACTTGCCGCCCTGGGGGCGTTGACCCCTCAAGACTATGTGCTCCCCACGAAGGGCTGGGCCAACCGCCTTACGGGCAGGACGATGGGCGATCACATGGAGGAGACCGCCAAGGCGTGGCGCATCTCGCGTGAGGCTCAGGATGACTGGGCTCTAAAAAGCCACCAGCGCGCCGTCGCCGGCTGGAACGGCGGCTTCTTCGATGACCTCGTGATCTCGTTGCCGGAGCTTTCCCGCGATGCGAACCCGCGCGCGGACACATCCGCCGAACGTCTATCCGGTTTGAAGCCCGCCTTCGATCGTGAGAGCGGAATGGGTAGCCTGACAGCCGGCAACAGCTCCCCCATCACGGATGGGGCGGCCGGCTGTTGGGTGTCCAACGAGGAGGGTCTGAAGAGGCTGCCCGATGGCACGCCCTATGCGCGGATAATCGACTACGAAGTCTCGGCGGTCGACCTGCGCACGGAGGGGCTGCTGATGGCGCCGTCATATGCCGTTCCACGACTTCTCGCGCGCCATCACCTTGGCTTCGCCGACATCGCACTTTGGGAAATCCACGAGGCCTTCGCGGCACAGGTGCTGGCCAACGTCGCGGCCATCACCGATCCGAACTGGGTCCGAGAGAAGGCCCGTGTTTCGGCTGAGATGGGCAACTTCGATTGGGATCGCGTCAATCCGAACGGCGGCTCGGTAGCCATCGGACATCCCTTCGGCGCGACCGGCGCGCGTGATCTCAGCCAAGCTGTGAAAGAGCTGTGGGCCATGCCGGTCGGATCTCGAGGGATCGTCAGCATCTGCGCCGATGGTGGTCAAGGCACTGTCGCCCTCCTCGAACGCATCTGATCGGAGGACAAAAAAATGAAGGCGATCCGCTTCCATGAGTTCGGCGCTCCCGATGTTCTTCGCTATGAGGACGCGCTGACACCTGTGATAAAGCCGGGAGAGGTGCTCGTCCGTGTACAAGCGGCAGGCCTCAACCCGCCCGACTGGTATCTCCGCGAGGGATACAAGGCTCTGCCGCCCGAGTGGCGGCCGTCGGTGACATTCCCCGCCATACCGGGCTCGGATGTGTCCGGGATCGTCGAGAAGGTCGCCGACGATGTGACCGCGTTCTCGCCGGGCGATGAAGTTTTCGGAATGATCCGCTTTCCCAGCTTCGGCGAGAGCCTGGGATACGCCGAGTATGTTTCCGCGCCTGCTTCCGACCTTGCGGCCAAGCCCCGACACCTGGACCACATTCATGCAGCCGCCGTTCCCATGTCGGGGCTGACCGCTTGGCAGTTCCTGATCGAGCTAGGCCATAACGAGCAGAACCCGCTGCAGTCCGAGCGCCACAGCCCGGTCCCGTTGGCTGGGAAGAGCGTTATGATCAACGGCGCTGCAGGGGGTGTCGGTCATCTGGCATTGCAGTTGGCAAAGCACGAAGGCGCGCGTGTCATCGCTGTCGCTTCAACCCGGCACGAAGCGTTCCTCCGCGAACTGGGTGCCGACGAGTTCATCGACTACACGAAGACCAAACCCGAAGACGATGTGCGAGACATCGATCTTGTCGTCGATGCCGTCGGCGGTCCGACCTCCGGCCGCTTCCTTCGGACCATACGTCGGGGCGGAGCGCTGTTCCCGATTTTTCCCCTTGGCTTTGCCGGACATGATGAAGCTGCCGACCGGGGAGTGACCGTTTCGGCGACGCAGGTGCGTTCCAGTGGCGACCAGTTGGCCCAGCTAGCTCGCTTGCTCGACAGCGGCGCGGTTCGCGTCGCCGTCGACAGCACATACCCCCTTTCCGAAGCGGCCGCCGCTCACGAACGCGCAGAGGCAGGCCATATCCAGGGCAAGATCGTCCTCGCCGTCGGTAACCCCATCGCCGATCAGAGCGGCCAAGCGGGCGTGCCGTCATCGCAGTGGCCGCCCCGCATGAGGGGGCACTGACATGACGCGGGAAACGCCGATGATCGGCCACGCTCGACCTTCGAGGCATCATCCAGGAGAACTGCGGTGAGCCTGAGCGCTGACAGAACCGATTTCGGGGCGGCACAGCGGGTGCGGGCGCTTGCAGACCTCATGGTGCTCGACACACCGGATGAGCAAGCCTTCGACGATCTCGTTTTTGTCGCCGCAAAGGCCTGTGACGTTCCCATCGCGCTCATCACCCTGCTGGATACTGACCGGCAATGGTTCAAAGCCAAGTACGGGCTTGAGGTATGCGAGACGGAGATCGAACACTCGGTCTGTCGGATCGAGATCGATCAGGGCGATCTTCTCGAGATCGTCGATCTCACAAATGATGCGCGGACCAAGCGCAATCCGCTCGTCACAGGCGCCCGGCACTTTCGCGCCTACGCTGGCGCACCGCTCGTCCTGCGATCCGGAGCGATCGTAGGTCGCCTGTGCGTCATCGATACCGTTCCGCGGCCTGAAGGGCTCAGCGATATGGAAAAGGCGATGCTGCAGGCGCTCGCCCGTCTCGCCAGCGAAAATCTCGAACTCCGCCGGATCGCAACGGCGAGCGAGCGCCTCACAGCCTTGCAGACCGCCCTGGTCGAAATCGGCGAAACCATTCGGAGCAGCCACGATACCGCAGGGATGGCTTCGGCGACCGCCGCCATCGTCGGCCGAGCGCTCTCCGCAGACCGAGCCGGGTTCGGATCCGTCAACGAGGACGTCGATACGATTGACGTCGAAACCGATTGGACGGCGCCGGGGGCCGTGAGCATTGCCGGGCGCCACCGTCTCGACGAGTATGGGAGCTTGCGCGAGCCGCTCGTCGTTGGCGACCCGCTCGTCGTTTGGGACGCCCTGACCGACGATCGCACTCTGCACAATCTCGAGAGCGCAATGCGGGTCGGCGTTCGGTCGTTGGTCGATATGCCGGTTCGAGATCGTGGCAAAACCATCGCCGTCTTCTTCGTTCATTCGGCGCATCCCCGACCTTGGCCCGCAGAGGAAATCTCGTTCCTGCGAAGTGCGGCGGACCGGCTTGAGGCAGGCGTCGCGAGGCATCGTACCGAGCAGCAGCAACTCATAGTGAACGGCGAAATTGCTCACCGCCTGAAGAACATGCTCACCATGGTTCAGGCCATCGCCAGCCAAACGCTGCGAAGCGTCACCGATCGCGAAGCGGTCTACGCCTTCGAGCGTCGGCTGATGGCTCTGAGCGCGGCGCACGACGCCTTGCTTCAAAAGAGTTGGACACAAGCTGATCTACAAGCTGTCGCAGCGACAGTGATCGACGCGATCGGGTTCTCAGATCGGGTCGACATGAGTGGGCCGGCGGTGGCGCTGGGGCCACGAGCGGCGCTCTCGTTCTCCCTCATCGTCCACGAGTTACTGACCAACGCCTGCAAATACGGCGCGCTGACCAGTGACGATGGCCACGTCTCGCTGTCGTGGGAAGTCGAGGTCGGCCTGGACGACGACCTTCTCCGCGTGAAATGGCGAGAACGGGGTGGGCCTCCGGTTGTGCCGCCAACTCGCCGAGGCTTTGGATCGAAGCTGATCAACATCGGCCTGGTCGGCACCGGGGGCGTCGATGTTCGCTACGAGCCCGCCGGGTTAACGGCCGATCTGCACGCCTCCATGCGTCACCTGGTTCAAGGTTGATGGGAGTATGGGTGGAATGGTGAAACCCGTGGTGCTCGTCGTCGAAGACGAACCACTTCTCCGTCTGTTTGCGACGGACATGATCGAGGAGGCAGGTTTCGAAGTCTTGCAGGCGCCGAATGCATCCGCCGCGCTTATGACCTTGGAGGAACGACTGGATGTGCGCGTCGTGTTCACGGACGTGAACATGCCCGGCGGGATCGATGGCATCATGCTCGCCATTTGCATCCGCCGGCGGTGGCCGACCATCCAGATCATCATCACGTCCGGGAGGCCTTGGCCGGTCGAGGCCGTCGTTCCAGCGGACGTTGTGTTCTTCGCCAAGCCATACCGGCAAGACCGGGTTTTGGACACGGTCCGGAAGATGGCGGCGTGATGGCCAGCGCCTCAAACAACTCGGACGCCAGAGCGGTGAGGTCCACGAGTGCACCTTCGAAATCGAGCTTCTCTACCCGGGGGCGCAAGCCTTTGCCTTCACCTTCGGATGACCCCCGCGAATCCGGCCGGCCCGTCATCCCTCAACGATTGGAGACACAACATGAAGCCTGAGGTTCTCATCTACACCACGAGTTGGTGCCCGTTCTGCCGCCGCGCGAAGGCGCTCCTTCAAGAGAAGGGCGTGGCATTCACCGAGCTTGATATCGAAGCCGATCCTGCACACCGGAAGGCGATGATCGAGTCGTCGGGGCGAAGCACCGTGCCGCAGATCTTCATCAACGAGACGCATGTCGGCGGCTCCGACGATCTCGCTGCGCTCGATGCAGATGGCTCGCTCGACAAGCTGCTTGCCGGACAAACTCCGGCAAACTGATTTGTCCCGCCAGATAGGGCCACTGGTCGATGCAAGTGGCTGAAAATTAAAAGAGGAGTCCGGTTTGGTCTCAGCAGTTTGGAACGATGCCACCCTCGCGGTCAGCGACGAGACTATGGTCGTGGATGGAAACCATTATTTCCCGCCTCAATCGGTTGACCGGCAGTATCTGGCACCGAGCGAGCACACGTCTGTCTGTCCCGTGAAGGGGACGGCGCAATACTTTCATCTCCAGGTCGGCGACCGGCGCAATGCAAACGCCGCCTGGACCTACGCCGACCCTTCTCCGGCGGCGCACTCCATCAAGGATCACATCGCCTTCTGGAAAGGCGTCAACGTCGCTTAGCCGTCAGCCCGCCATTAGACTTCAGAAAGGAACCGCCGATGTCGAAAGTTTTGGACGGCAAAGTCGCTATCATCACGGGTGGCTCTCGGGGCCTTGGCGCCGTGCTGGCGGCGACGCTCGCCGATCAGGGAGCCGATATTGCTATCACCTACGCTGCTTCGGCCGATAAAGCCGAGTCCGTCGCCGAGGTGGTGAGGGCCAAAGGCGTTCGCGCTCTCGCGATCCGATGCGATCAAGCGGATACGTCCGCCGCCCAGCCCATGGTCGAGCAGGTCGTAGCTGAACTCGGCAAGCTCGACATCTTGATCAACAACGCCGCAATCGCCGTCCAAGGAAAATTGGTCGACGATCCGACGCTCGATTCCGCTGCGTTCGACAGGCAGTGGATGGTAAATGTGCTTGGGACCGTGGCGATCACGCGTGCGGCGGCGCAGAAAATCTCTGACGGTGGCCGCATTGTCTTCATCGGTTCCGGCCTGGGCACCCGAGCGATCGTGCCGGGAATTGCCGACTACGCAGGAACCAAGGCAGCAATCGCAGGATATGCCCGCGGGGTGCAACGTGATCTTGGCCCACGCAACATTACCGTCAACGTCGTCCAACCTGGCATCATGCCGACCGACATGACCGGGGAAGTCGCTGAGAATTTTCCGCAGGCCGTCATCGATATGCATCCCATCCGTCGGATCGCCACGATTGAAGAAGTGGCGGGCGCCGTCAGTTACCTCGTTAGTCCCGCTGCAAGCTACACAGCTGGCGCGGTGATAGATGTGTCAGGGGGCGTCCTGGTCTGAATCGATGCGCGACGGGCGTGTCACGCGGATAACTGAAGGACGATCGCTTCCGCGCCTCAGCGCTCCGTTGAATTCCGGGCAGCAGATCGGCTGATCCTGCAGGGCCCATTATTCTCGAAGCCACAGCGGATAATGCTTCCGCATTTCAGGAGTTCATAGAGTGCCGAATGCAGAGCTGACCCAAGAGCGCATCGCCGTCGCCACCGACTATTTCCGGAAAATCGACAGTGGCGATCCCACCATTCTCGACATTCTGACTGACGATGTCGTGACGTACTTCCCGAAGTTCGGAGTTGGATATGGCAAAGCCGAATTCATGGAAGTCGCCAAGGGTCTGTTGGGGGTCGTTTGCGGGAGGGGGCGGAATCCTACGCTAAGGCTTTGGCCAGCGATATTCTCCGGTGAGATTGATGTGTTCCCATCCGAGCGGCGAAACATGGGCCAAGAGATCGGGCGATAGCAGCTTTCCATCGCGTTTCTGGTTTGCAACGACCTCGCAGAGCTTCATTGTGTTCCAGAAGATGATGATGGAGTCGAGCAGATTCATGCCTGCGATGC
>NZ_JBEPNH010000015.1:0-62204 GCF_040546195.1 Brevundimonas sp. UYEF29
ATTTGCTCTTCCGTGAACCTTGATCGCTTCATTCTGTCCGTCCTTCGTTGGGCGGACTCTAGCTATTCCTGGAGGAGTTTCAGGGGGTCACGTCACGGTGTTCACACCCCAAACGTCAACCGTCCGGTCAACCGTCAACCGCTTTTGTAAACCGACGCACTAGAAAACTCGCATGCCCAGGCTGCCCGTATACGTCAGGGCCAGGGGGAAGGACCCGTGCGCTGTCAGCGCCCGGCTTCTGGTGTCTGTCTGCTCCTCACCCACCACACGCGCGCGTGTGGCACCCCACCCCAGGCGGGCGACGGCTGCTTATCGGGCGCTTATCGGGCAGAGACCAATGAACGCGACCAGACGCAAATAGCGCATCCACGACGTCCATTTTTGATATGAAATCAGAGAGTTAGATAGCCTGGTGGAGCCGAGGGGAGTCGAACCCCTGACCTCGTCATTGCGAACGACGCGCTCTACCAACTGAGCTACGGCCCCGTTTCCAGCGTGGGATCGGGTTTCACAGGCGTGGCGGACATAGAAGGCGGGCGGGCGTGGTGTCAACGGGCTTGTGTGCGCAAAGCGCGCAGGTCGGATACGGCCGTTGTCGGAGCAGGGGCGAACAGGCTAGAAGCGCCGATCCAAGCAGGAGTTACCGTTCATGGGCTATGCGCTCGTCTGGTTGATCAACACCATCATCAGTTTGATGATCTGGTTCATCATCGCCCAGGCCATTCTGAGCTGGTTGGTGGCGTTCGACGTCGTCAACTATCGCAACCGCTTCGTCTATTCGGTCGGGACCTTCCTGGACCGGGTCACCGCGCCCCTGCTGGAGCCGTTCCGCCGCATCATTCCGAACCTGGGCGGCATCGACATCTCGCCCATCGTGGTGATCCTGATGCTGCAGTTCATCAGCGTGCTGTTCAACCGCACGGCGGCGCCGGCCCTGATCCAGCTGCTCGGCTGAGGCGACACGGCGGGCGGAAATCTGATGCGAGAGGGTTGATCCGCTCTTGCGCCGCGCGCCTTCCTTTCTAAAGGTGCCCGCCCGACCACTTTCGACCACGGTTCATGACCTCGATCACCACAGTCGCCGTTCTGGGCGCCGGACAGATGGGCGCAGGCATCGCGCAGGCGGTCGCGCTCGGGGGCTATTCGGTTCGCCTTTATGACGTCGTCGCCGACCGGCTGCCGCTGGCGCAGGGCGAGATCGCGGCCAGCCTGGCGCGTCACGTCGGGCGCGGCCTGGTCGATCAGGCCGCCGCCGATGCGGCCCTGGCCCGCATCACGACCAGCGACGGAATGGCCGAGGCCGTCGCCGGCGCCGATCTGGTCATCGAGGCGGCGCTGGAAGACGAGGCCGTCAAGAAGGCCATCTATGCGCAGGTCGTGCCGCACCTGGGGCCGCAGACCCTGCTGGCGTCCAATACCTCGTCGATCTCGATCACGCGCTTGGCGTCTTCGACGGACCGGCCGGACCGGTTCGTCGGCCTGCACTTCATGAAGCCGGCGCCGGTGATGAAGCTGGTGGAGATCATTCGCGGCATCGCCACCTCGGCCGAAACCCATTCCGCCGCCGTCGCCTTCGCCGAGAGCCTGGGCAAGACCACCACGGACGCCGAGGATTTCCCCGCCTTCATCGTCAACCGCATTCTGGTGCCGATGATGAATGAGGCCATCTTCGCCCTGTACGAAGGGGTCGGCAACGTCGCCTCGATCGACAAGGCGCTGCGCCTGGGCGCCAACCACCCGATGGGCCCGCTGGAACTGGCGGACTTCATGGGTCTGGACGTCGTCCTGGCCATCATGAACGTGCTGTATGACGGCCTGGTCGACAGCAAATATCGTCCCTGCCCGCTGCTGGTGAAATACGTCGAGGCCGGCTGGCTGGGCAGGAAGAGCGGACGCGGCTTCTATGACTATTCCGGCGCTGCGCCGGCGCCGACGCGATGAGCCGGTTCGAGAGCTATTCCGATCTGCCGGGTCAGGCGACCATCGCCGCGCGGCCTGGCCGGACGCCTCGGATTCTGGCCTGTTTGGCCGGCGCGGCCTGGCCGCCCCTGTGGTTGACCCTGCCCTTCTGGCGGCCCCACGCCTATCTGCCGGGCCGCGACATGGACTGGCGGCTGGTGGTGATGCTGATCGGCCTGATCACCGTGCCGCTGGCGCTTTATCGTGTGCTGAACGAGCGCAAGCGCGACGGCCGGCCCGGCACGCGGCTGGGCGTCGTCTGGCGCTTCATGATGTACGGCGGCCTGGCGGCGGCCCTGGTTCAGATCGTCGTCGCCCTGGGCATGAGCGTGATGGGCTGGTTCGAGGCCGGCGATGTGATGCAGGCCCTGGGCGCGACCGAGACCACCCTTTTGATCTTCGGCGTCGGCGGCCTGCCCATCGCCATGATCGTGGGCGTCAGCTACGCCTTATGGGCCGGGCTGTGCGCCGCCTTCATCGCCTTCGAGGCGCGGCCGGCGGTCAAGGATCGACTGGGCCTGATGCCCAAGGGCTGACAGGCGCGCAAGACGCCTGAGTTCTAGGATTGGGGGATCCGAGAATGACCATGGACGACACGGATAAGGATGCGGCGGAGATCCTGTCGCCCGTCGCGGCGACCTCGCGCATCGCTAGCCTGGACGTCATGCGGGGGCTGGCGGTGCTGGGCATCCTGGCCGTCAATGTCGTCTCGTTCGGCCTGCCGGTCATGGTCTATCAGGATGCGAGCCTGAGCCCGTTTCCGGTCACCGGCGCCAACGCCGTGGCGCGCTGGACGATGGACGTCTTCTTCCATCAGAAGTTCATCACCCTGTTTTCGATGCTGTTCGGGGCCTCGATCTACTTGGTCGGGGGCGAGCGGGACGATGCGGCGCGTGGCAAACTGCTGCGACGCCGCCTGTTCTGGCTGGCCGTCATCGCCCTGATCCACGGCCTGGCCTTCTGGTATGGCGACGTGCTGCTGCTCTACGCCTGGTCAGGGCTGTTCGTGATGTTGATGCGGTCGATGCGGGCCGGGACGTTGATCGGGATCGGCCTGGGCGTGACCCTGTTTCTGGGCGCGATGCAGGCGGGCGCGACCTGGCTCATGGTCGCCGGGCCGCCGGCGATCACCGAGGCGATGAACCAGGGCGGGCCGCATGACACCGCCGCCGTGGTGACGGAGTCGATCGCCGCCTATCGCAGCGGCTGGGCCGGGGCGATGGGCCAGAACCTTCAGAACTGGCTGCTGCTGCAGGGCGCAAGCCTGACCATGTTCGTCTTCTCGACCGTGGCCCTGATGATGCTGGGCATGGGCCTGTTCAAGGCTGGCGTATTCAGCGGCCGGGCGCCCAACGGGGTCTATGTCGCCTTGATCGGCGTCGGCGGCGCTGTGCTGGCCCTGCTGGGCGTGCTGGAATGGCGCGAGGCGATGGCCCAGGCCGGAACCCACCCGACGCGCGGCCTGGCGGAGGTCGTCGCCTCCTTCCCCGTCTTCGTCACACTGGCCTATGTCAGCCTGATCGTGCTGGCGACAACGCGAGGGGCGGCGTGGATCACGGCAGCGCTGCGACCGGTAGGGCAGTTGGCCTTCACCAACTATCTGACCCAGACCCTGATCATGACCTCGATCTTCTACATGCCGTGGGGGCCGCGCCTTTTCGGACAAGCCGACTATGTGCAGATGTGGGGCCTGGTCCTGGCGGTCTGGGCGCTGCAACTGATCTGGTCGCCGCTGTGGTTGTCGCGGTTCAGCATGGGGCCGCTGGAGTGGGTTTGGCGCTGTCTGACCTATGGCCGACGGGTGCCGATTTCAAAAGGCGGCTGACGGCGCTTTTATCGCAGGCGCGAAGCGATTAACTGAGGGCCATGGCCGCCCCGGATACTCCCGCCGAAACCTTCAAGCGCGCGCTGGGTCATGCCGCGCGGGCGCTGGCCGAACAGCCCGAGCTGGAGGTGGTGTTCGGGTCCGACGGGCCCAAGCTGTCGAACGGCGTCCTGACCCTGCCCCATCCGCCGCGCGATCCGTCCGGGCCAGAGAGCGCGTCCTTGCGCGGCCAGGCCGACCGGCTGGCGCTGCGTCTGGCCAATCACGATGCGACGGTGAACAGCCGGATGCGGCCAGCGGACGCCAAGGCGGCCGAGGTGTTCGATGCGGTCGAACAGGCGCGGGTCGAGGCCTTCGGATCGGAACATCTGGCCGGGGTGCGCGACAATCTGGGCGCCGCCCTGATCACGCGACTGGAAAAGACCGGCGCCCTGCGCATCAGCGACGCCGACCGCGTGCCCGTGTCCGAGGCCGTGGCCCTCCTTGTCCGCGAGCGGCTGACCGGACGCTCCGTCCCCGATGGCGCCAAAGCCATGCTGGATCTGGTGCGCGCCAACATCGAGGCCAAGGCCGGCGCCAAGCTGGACGCCCTGGCGGGCACGGCGGGCGATCAGGAAGGCTTTGCGCTGAAGATGCGCGAGGTGCTGCGCGCCCTGGACCTCGACCCCGGCGATGGGCGCGGCGAGGATACGTCCGAAGATCCCGGCGACGAAGAACCCGATCCCCAGGACCCCGCGGCTGACGACGATCAGGACGAGGAGGAAGAGCAGGACGGCGGCGAAGGCTCCCAGTCGATGGAGGGCGACGCCGATGATCAGTCTTCCGAGCAAGAACGTGAAAGCCGCCCCGAAGGCGCGCCCGCCGATCCCGACGGCGAAGGCGCCGACGACGGGCCGGAGTTGCAGGAAGGCCAGCAGCCGAACCGTCAGCAGACGGCCGACGACGGCCGCGCGGTTGATTTCTACCGCGTCTTCACCACCGCCTTCGACGAGGTTGTGGACGCCGCCGACCTGTGCGACCCGGTCGAGCTGGACCGGCTGCGCGCCCTGCTGGACGGCCAGCTGGCCATCCTGTCCAGCGTCGTGTCGCGCCTTGCCAACAAGCTGCAACGCCGCCTGCTGGCGCAGCAGAACCGCTCCTGGGTCTTCGATCTGGAAGAGGGGATGCTGGACACCGCGCGGCTGACCCGGATCGTCACCGACCCGACCGCACCCCTGTCGTTCAAGGCCGAGAGCGAAAGCCCGTTCCGCGACACGGTCGTGACCCTGCTGCTGGACAACTCCGGCTCTATGCGCGGGCGACCGATTATGGTGGCGGCGGTCTGCGCCGACATCCTGGCGCGGACGCTGGAACGATGTGGGGTGAAGGTCGAGATCCTTGGCTTCACCACCCGCGCCTGGAAGGGTGGTCAGAGCCGCGAAGCCTGGATCACCGCCGGCAAGGCGCAAAATCCCGGCCGCCTGAACGACCTGCGCCACATCATCTACAAGGCCGCCGACGCGCCCTGGCGCCGGGCCAAGAAGAACCTGGGCCTGATGATGCGCGAAGGTCTGCTGAAGGAGAATATCGACGGCGAGGCCCTGCAATGGGCGCACGGCCGCCTGCTGGCCCGCACCGAGCAGCGCCGCATCCTGATGGTCATTTCCGACGGTTCGCCGGTCGACGATTCGACCCAGTCGGCGAATGCGGCGCTTTATCTGGACAAGCACCTTCGCCAGGTGATCGCCGAGATCGAGGATCGCTCGCCGGTCGAACTGCTGGCGATCGGCATCGGCCACGACGTGACCCGCTGGTATCGCAAGGCCCTGACCATCGTGGATGTGGAACAGCTGGCAGGCGCCATGACCGAAAAGCTGGCCGAACTGTTCGAGAACGAGGGCGCGGCCGGTCCCACCCGTCGCGCCAAGCGAAAGCTGGCGGCATGAGCCGTTTCGGCCGGCTGGCCAGTGTCTGGATCGCTCTGTCGCTGTCGGCCTGCGCCGCCTCGCTGGGCGCACCGCGTCCCTATCCGTTGTCGTCGGACGGCTGGACGCCCCAGGTCGCGGAACTGCGAAGCGTCAGCCTGGGCCTGCCCGGCGGCACGCAGTTGGCTGACGGTGTGACGTTCGCCGGCGGCCTGCAGGTTAGCGCGGCGCCGACCTCGCCGCTGCACAGCCTGTCGGACCTGAAGCTGACCGGCGACGGCGGCTTCGTCACGGTATCGGACACCGGTGATCTGGTGCGCGGCGACATTCGCCTGGACGCCCGGGGACGGCTGGTCGGCCTGGACCACTTCCGCTCGCGCCGGCTGACGCTTCAGGACGGCGCCGCGATTTCCGACAAGTCGGACGGCGACGCCGAGGGCCTGGCCATCACCCCGTCCGGCGATCTGCTGGTCAGTTTCGAGCGGCGTCATCGCATCTGGAACTACGGTCCCCTATCGGCGCTGAAGACCCAGCCGACGCCGGTGCGGTCGCCCGACTTCGCCTTCACCGAGAATGACGGGATGGAGGGTCTGGCGACTGCGCCCGGCGGCTGGCGCGTCTCTGGCGAGGCGGGCGGCGTCTGGGACTGCGCGGCGGCGAGATGCACGGTCGTCAGCGCGCCGCCTGCAACCCCCATTCCCGACAGCGAATACCGCATCACCGGCCTGGATCGCGATCCGTCCGGCGCCGGATGGTTCGTCGTCCAGCGCCTGTACAGGGCGCCCATCGACATGCGCGCGCGCGTTCGCCGCATGGCCCCCGACGGAACGCTGGGGCCGGTGCTGATCGAGCTGAAACTGCCCGGCACGACCGACAATTTCGAGGGGGTCGCCGCAGAGACGCGCAACGGCAAGACCCGCCTCTACATCCTCTCCGACGACAACTTCAATCCGGCCCAGCGCACCCTGATGCTGGCCTTCGACCTGCGCTAGGCGTCAGGCCGCGCCGGCCCACTGCGTCGGTTGAGAGGTCGATTCATCGGCTTGCAGGGCGCGCACGAAATCATCGCGCCAGATGCCGACATCAGTGGCGCGAACCACATCCATCAAGGCTTCCCATTTCCGAATCCGCTCGGCCAGCGGCATGGTCAGCGCCTTCTGGATGGCGTCGGATAGCTCTTCGCGACTGTAGGGATTGACCAGCAGCGCCTCACCCATCTGTTCCGCCGCTCCGGCGAAGCGCGACAGGATCAGAACGCCGGGATCGTCCGGGTTCTGGGCGCAGACATATTCCTTGGCCACCAGATTCATACCGTCACGCAGCGGCGTCACCAGACCGACCCGCGCCGCGCGGTAGATGCCCGCCAGCTGATCCCGGCGATAAGTGCGGTTCAGATAACGGATCGGCTGCCAATCCATGTCGGCGAAGGCGCCGTTGATCCGTCCCGCCAGGGCGTCCAGCCGCGAACGAATGTCCTGATAGCTGTCCACGTCGTCGCGCGAGATGGGCGTGACCTGCAACAGGAAGACCTCGCCCCGCATCGACGCATTGTCGTGCAGGAACTGTTCGTAGCCCAGCAGCCGCTCTTCCAGCCCCTTGGAATAGTCCAGCCGATCCACGCCCACGATCATCGACCGGAAGGCCGACGACGCCGCCATCCGGTCATAGGTCCGCGCCCCAAGCTGCGAGTTGCGCGCCGCCAGGAAACCATCCACGTCGATGCCGATGGGGAAGACGCCGGTCTGGACCTTGCGCCCGAAACACTCCAGCCCGCCGACGCCGTCCAGTTCGCCCTGGGCCTCGGACACCACATAGTCGGTGAACAAGTCGCTCCATTCCTGCGTATGGAAACCGATCAGGTCGAAGTCGAACATCGATTCCACAAGCCGCCGGTGATGCGGCAGGGTCACCAGCAACTGCCGCGCCGGCCAGGGCGTGTGCAGGAAGAAGCCGATCCGGTTGCGTACGCCCAGGCGACGCAGATCCCGCGCCATCGGGATCATGTGGTAGTCGTGGATCCAGATCATGTCGTCAGGCTGGATCAGCGGCGCCAGGGCTTCGGCGAAACGCCGATTCACCCGCTCATAGCCCTCGCCATAGGACCGCTCGTATTGGGCCAGGTCGATGCGGTGATGGAACAGCGGCCACAGCGTCTTGTTGGCGTAGCCGTTGTAGTATTCGTCGACGTCCTGCCCCTCCAGATCGACGAGCCCTACGGTGACGCCGGCCCGGTCCTCGATCTTCACCTCGCCGGTGTAGTGGTCCACCCGCTCGCCCGACCAACCGAACCACAGGCCGTCGTATCTTCTGAGGGCGGCGGACAGGGCCATAGCCAGGCCGCCGGCGGACCCGGCGGCGGGGTCGGTCGGGGCCGAAACCCGGTTCGAAACAACGATCAGGCGGCTCATGACTTCACTTCACACGGCGACCCCAGCCCCGGGGTCCAGACATTAACGCACATCGGTCCAAGAACGGCTCAACAGCACGGCGCAATTGATGATGCCGACCAGGGAATAGGTCTGCGGATAGTTGCCCCACAGCTCACCATCGTCGATCGAGATGTCCTCGCTCAACAGCCCTGCAGCCGTCCGCCGGCTCAGCATCTCTTGGAAGATGGTGCGCGCTTCCTCGATGCGGCCGTTCTGGTGCAGGGCCTCGATGAACCAGAAGGTGCAGAAGTTGAAGGCGGTCTCCGGCTCCCCGAAGTCGTCCGGCTCCACATAGCGGAACAGGTGGCTGCCCTTCTTCAGATCGCGCTCGATGGCGTCGAACGTCGCGATCTGACGCGGATCGTGCGCATCGAGGAAGCCCAGATCGGTCATCTGCAGCAGGGAGGCGTCCAGCTCACGTCCGCCGAAGCTGGCGGCGAATCGACCCTCGTCGGGCAGATAGGCCTCCGCCTCGATCCGCTGACGGATGATTTGCGCCCGCTCACGCCAGAAGGCGCCCCGATCCGACAGGTTCAGATGGTCGGCCGCCTTGGCTAGACGGTCACAGGCGGCCCAGCACATGACGGACGAATAGGTATGGACCCGCGCAATGGTGCGGAACTCCCACAGGCCCGCGTCGGTCTGATCGTGCATGGCAAAGGCGCGCTCGCCGATCGCTTCGAGCGCGTGGAAATCCTCCAGCGTGCCCGGACGCAGCAGCCGTGCGTCATAAAAGGCCTGGACCAGCGGCAGCACGATCTGTCCGTAGACGTCGTGTTGCAGATGTTCGTGCGCCTGATTGCCGATCCGCACCGGCTTCATGCCGCGGTAGCCCTCGACGCTGTCGACGATGCTCTCGCCGATTCCGGGCTCCAAGCCCACCCCATAGACCGGCTGAACGTGGCCGCCGGCGGAATCGTCGACCAGGTTTCTCAGATAGACGAGATAGTTCTCGAGGATGTCGACCGCGCCCAGACGGTTCAACGCCCGCACCGTGTAATAGGCGTCGCGGATCCAGCAGTAGCGATAGTCCCAGTTGCGCCCGCTCTCCTTGAACTCGGGCACGGAGGTCGTCATGGCGGCAACGATGGCGCCGGTCTCTTCATAGGCGCACAGCTTCAGCGTGATCGCCGCGCGGATCACCGCCTCCTGATAGTCGAGCGGCAGATAGAGTTTGCGCACCCAGTCCTGCCAATAGGCCACTGTGCGATCCAGCGCGCCCTGCACGCCGTGACCGACATCCTGATCGTAGCCCTCGTCCGGGCCCAGGAAGAAGGCGTGCGACCGTTCCAGTCGGAACACGCGCTCTTCCAGCACATGCGACACAGGACAATCGGTCGTCAGGCGGAAGGTGACGTCGGCGCACATATAGCGGATGTGGTTGGATCCGGAGGTGTGCGGCGCCCGGCGCGCGCCCCAATCCGTCGAAGGCCGCAACCGCACACGGATACGCGGCGTGCCCGACACGGGCCGCACGATGCGAGCGAAGGCCAGCGGCCGATAGGTGCGCGAATGTTTCGGATGACGCGGGGCGAAATCGATAATCTCGGCCGACGATCCGTCCTCGGCCGTCATGACCGTGCGCATAACCGGCGTGTTGCGGACATAGGCCTGATCGATCGTCTTCACGTCCTCCATCTCGATGGCCCAGAAGCCGTGCTCGGGCGCCATGCCGTCCATCAGGGCGGAAAAGACCGGGTCGCCGTCCACGCGCGGCGCGCAGGCCCAGACGAAGCGGCCCTGACGGTCGATCAGGGCGCTGACGCCGCAGTTGCCGATGGGAAACAGGTCCAGATTGGGTTTCATCGGTTCAGGCCTTCGCTACGGCTTCAAGCCAGGTGAGCACGGCATCCACATCGTCCAGCCGGTATCGCGCCGCCGTCTCGCGCTCGGGGCCGACCAGCACGCCGTATCCGCCCAGCGCCGCCGCAGCCTCGAACCCGTATTCGTCGGTCAGATCATCGCCCAGCATGACCGGGACAGCGCCCTTGAACGGGGCCTCCTGCATGAAGGCCGTAACAGCCGTGCCTTTGTCGGCGCCGGGCGTCTTCAACTCCAGCACCATATGTCCGGGTTGAAGCGTCAGTCCCGTTTCGGCCTGCAACTCGGCGGCCAGTCCCTTGGCGGCGCCGGCCTCATCCGGCGCCTGACGATAGTGCAGACCGACGGAGACGCCCTTGTCCTCGACGATCACGCCGGGGCGATCGGCGGCGAATTCCTCGAACGCGTCCAGCGCCTGGGCGACGCCGGCGTCGGGCGTCTTGCGTTCAATGGAGCCGTCCTTCAGACGCCGCTCCAGGCCATGCACGCCCGAGCCCGAGACCAGGGCGTGATCGGAAATGCGGTCTATCTCGGCGAGGGTGCGGCCGCTGACGATGGCGACGCGGCCCGCAAGTCGCGCCTCGACCGCCTTCAGCGCCGCCGTACGACGCGCGGTCGGCACGACGGCGTCGGGCGTCGGGGCCATCGGCGCCAGCACGCCGTCCATGTCCAGGAACAGGGCGATCCCGTCAGCGACGACGGGGGGTGTCGGGAGCAATAGCGAAACGGCTCCGGCATGAGACGGCATTGACGATCAAACTCTTTGTTTTAGTTCCCCGGTCGGCGTAACGCGCCAGAGCGGCAAAGGTTGACCAGAAACCGACAAAGTCGTCTGAAAGGGAGGCGGCGCGCGAAACGCACTCACGGCGGATCGCGCTCGTCAAAGAAGGAGAGCCCGGCTGCGGGCCAGAACACTATGACCGAGATCGCTCACTCGACCCCCGACGACATCGCCTTGATGACCGACCGCGCCCGTGAGGTCGTGCGCCTGAACATTGAGGCGCTGGAGGCGCTGGAACGCTCGATCGACGTTTCGCTGGCCCGCGCAGTCGATGTCATCATGAGCCGGCCGGGCTATGTGGTCGTCACCGGCATGGGCAAGTCGGGCCATATCGGCGGCAAAATCGCCGCCACCCTGGCCTCGACCGGCACCAACGCCTTCTTCGTCCACCCGGCCGAGATGAGCCACGGCGATCTGGGGATGCTGCGTCCTGACGTGACGGTGCTGGCCATCTCCAACTCGGGCGAGAGCCGCGAGCTGCGCGATCCGCTGATCTATTGCCAACGCAACGGCATTCCCGTGATCGCCATCACCCAGCGGCCGGCCAGCTTCCTGGGCCGCAATGCAGCGGTCTGCCTGACCATGCCCAAGGTCGCGGAGGCCTGCCCCAACGGCTTGGCGCCCACCACCTCGACCCTGATGACCCTCGCTCTGGGCGATGCCTTGGCCATGGTGCTGATGGATCGCCGCGAGTTCACGGCCATGGACTTCGGCCTGCACCACCCCGGCGGCGCCCTGGGTATGAGCCTGCAAAGCGTGCGCGAATGGATGGGCGACAATGCCGCCGTCCCCGCCAGCGTCCCATTGAACGCCAGCTTCGGCGACGTGGTCTCGGCGATCACCGAAGGTCGAAAAGGTGCGGTGGCCGTGCTGGACGCCGATGGCGCGCTGGCTGGCATCGTTACCGACGGCGACCTGCGCCGGGCCTTCCAGCGCGACACCACTGATTTGACGGCGGCCGATATCATGAGCGCCAATCCCATCACCGTGGATCCGGATGCGCGGATGAGCGACGTCGTCGATCTGTTGACCGCCAACAAGATCGCCAATCTGTTCGTGGTCGAGGACGGCAAGCCAACGGCCATCGTCCATATCGCCGAACTGATGCAGGCCGGCTACGTCGCCTAGTATGCGTATTCTCTACGACGCCAGCCGGCTGATGAGCCGCGCCGATCGCTCGGCCCCGACGGGCGTGGATCGGGTGTGTCTCGCCTATGCCGAATGGCTGCTGGCCGCGCCGAATGTGACGACCATTCCTGTGCGCGGGCGGAAAAATCGGCTTGTCGCCGTCGAAATCGACTGGTTCCGCCGGTTCGTCATTGATTTGCGGGCGAAGTGGAACGGACTCGCCAGCGCGCCGGCCGACCTTGCGCACGAACAACGGCTGCTGGCGGCCTTGACTGCAGAGAGGCGCCCCATCGCATCCGTCCTGTGCGCGCCCCCTGCCCCTGTAAAGGAAAAGCCCGCCGACAAGACACGCGTCTTCAAGCAATTCTTTCGCTCGCGCCACGTCGCCCCACTGCCCCAAGCCGATCTGTATCTGACCGTCGGTCACACGACCCTGCACGAGCCGACGGCGCTCGAAGAGTTGAAGGCCGTCGGAATCGAGCGCGTCGTTTTGCTGCACGATCTAATACCGGTCACCCATCCCGAGTTCTGCCGCCCCGGCGACGGCGACAAACACCATGCGCGAGTGTCCAACACCCTGCGCCTCGCCAGCCGCATCATCGTCAACTCGGCCTACACCGGCGACGAACTCCGCGCCTTCGCCGAGCGGGAGGGCCTGCCTCTCCCGCCGGTCCACGTCGCCCATCTCGGGCTTGAGCCGGCTTTCGTCGCTGGCGACGCGATTGAGGCGCAGCGTCCCTATTTCGTCCACGTCGGCACGATCGAGGCGCGCAAGAATCTGGCCCTGCTGCTGACACTATGGCGACGCCTCGAAGAACGGATGGGCGATCGGACGCCGTCTCTGGTGCTGATCGGCCGCTATGGCTGGGAGAACGAGGCGGTGCTGGACCACCTGCAACGCTCACCCAATCTGCAAGGAGTCGTGCACCAGGCGTCCAACCTGTCCGACGCGGTACTGGCCAGGCTGATGCGCGGCGCGCGCGCAGTCCTTGCCCCGTCATCCGTCGAAGGCTTCGACCTTCCGGCGGTCGAGGCCTGCGCGATGGGCCTTTCGCTGATCGCCTCCGACATTCCGCCGCACCGCGAGCTGACGCCGAACGCCGAACTGATCGATCCGCTGGACGGTCTGGGTTGGCTGACCGCCATCGAGCGCGCGACCGAGGCGGCGCCGACACCGCCGCCCCCATACCAGGCGCCGTCCTGGTCGGAGCATTTCCGCATCGTCACCGACGCCGTCGGCCTTCAGCCCGTTTCGCCACTGGCGAGCGCGCCCAAAGGCTTGTAATCAATCCGCGAACGAGGGCTATTCAGCTTCATGACGCGCACCATCCTGCCGCTTGCCATTGTCGCCATTCTCGGCGGCTGCTCCACCTTGCCTCGCGACGGACCGTCCGGCGCGTCGGTCAACGCCGGCGCCACGACCGCCTCGGCTCTGGGAAGCTATGCCCTCGTGCCGCTGACGTTCGAAGCCACCGAACGTATGAAGCAGATCCCGCCGCAGTTCTTCGGCAGCCTCGCGGCAGGATCGAGCGATCAGCCCGCAGACGTGATCGGCGAAGGCGACACCCTGGCGATCTCGATTTTTGATCCGTCCGGTTCGCTATTTGGAGGGACCCTGGGCGCCGGCTCGGCGTCGGGCCGTAACGCCGCAACCATGTCCGGCGGCAATCAGGTGTTGCCTGGTGCGACGGTCGATCGGTCAGGCTCAGTGACCATTCCGTTCGGCGGGCAGGTTCGGGTTCAGGGCCTGACCTCCACCCAGGCGGCGGCGGCGATCCGGCGCGCCCTGGTCGGCAAGGTCGCAAATCCGCAGGTGCTGGTGTCCATCGCCGGCAACGCCTCAAACACGGTCAATGTGCTGGGCGACGTGCGCCAGCCCGGTCGCGCGCCGTTGGGCGTCAACAGCGACCGCATTCTGGACGTGATCGCTGCGGCCGGCGGCTCGGCCCGCACCACCGATGACCTGACCATCTCGATCCAGCGCGAGGGCCGCACCTATACCGCGCCCCTGTCGGCGGTGACGACCGAGTTCGGCGAGAACGTGCGTCTGCAGCGCGGCGACGTGGTCAATGTTCAGTACAAGCCCCGTCGTTTCTCGACCTTCGGCGGCCTGAACGCCGTGGCCCAGGTCGACATGCCGGCCGGTCCCGTGACCCTGACCGGCGCCCTGTCCAAGGTCGGCGGGCTAAACACAAATACAGCCAATGCGCGTCGCGTTCTGATCTTCCGCTTCGAACGTCCCGAGGTGGCCCAGGCGCTGGGCATCAATCAGCCGGCCACCCCGCGTGGCGTGCCGGTCGTCTATGAGCTGGACTTCAGCGACGCCGCCAATGTCTTCGCCGCCACCAACATGGAGGTCATGCCCGAGGACGTGATCTATGTGCCCCTGGCCGGCGCCGCGGAGATGCGCAAGTTCTTCGAGGTCGTTCAGAGCCTGACCCGCGTCGTCTATGACGTGTCGGTGACCAGCACGCTCAACAACAACTGACGTCATGGCCAGACGGCGGGCGCGGCTTTCGGGACTGTTTTCACGCAAGTCACCGGCGGCGCCCGCCGAGGACACGATCGACCCGTTCGAGCGGCCGACCGAGCTGGAGCCGGAAGAATCCGACCCCTTGAGCCTGGCCTTGGCTGAAATCGAAGCCGGGGCGCTGGAGATCTACGCCCAGGCCGGGCTGCCCACCCAGCCGGGCCACTATCGTCGCGATCCCGACACGGGGGACTGGATTTTCTTGGCCCGCCAGATCGAGCCGTCCGAACGCTTCGCCTTGGCCCTGCGCTATCCGCCCGAACAGGGCTGGCGCTTCGCCCGGCTGGAGGATTTGGGGGCGCGGTCGGACCGCGAGGATGTTCAGGCTGCTGCACGTTTGATGGCGGACGTCGCGAACTTGCAGGCGTTTCGGCGCACCGTCCTCACGCAGGAACATCTACTGACCGCCATGGAGCTAGGCGCCGCCTGGCGCGCCTTGCGCGATGCACAGGCTTTTCGCACGTCCCGCCTGACCCTGTCCGTGCCAGAGCCCGCGCTTCCCAAGGCGCTCAAGGGCGACAAGCCGCCAAAGCCGCGCTAGAGAGCCCGCCTCCCCGAACTGCAGGCTCCTTCCATGTCCGACGCCCCCGAATATCCGCCCGAAGATCAGCCCGTAGGTCGCATCATCGCCATGCCCGCCGATACCAACCCCGAGGGCGACATCTTCGGCGGCTGGCTGCTGGCGCAGATGGACCTTGCGGGCGCGACTCCGGCGTTCGAACTGGCCTGCGGTCGCTGCGCCACCGTGGCGCTGGACGGCATGGTCTTTCACCAGCCGGTCTCGGTCGGCGACGAGGTCAGTATCTACGCCCACGTCATCGGCTCGGGCCGCACCTCCATCCGCGTCCACGTCGAAGCGTGGAAGCGGGCGCGGGGCCAGCCCCAGGCCGCATCAGTGCGCGTGACCCAGGGCGTCTTCACCTATGTCGCCATCGACGAGCACCGCAAACCCCGCCCTCTGCCCGGCAAGGCGTAAAGCGCGGCAAGAGGCGCAAATCTTGACCTTGCGCCGGGGCGGGCCTACGTCCCGGCCATGGCCATTCGACGCATCCTCACCATCGACAACGCCGCCGACCTGGCGGTCCTGAAGCAGGTATCCAAGCCCGTCGCGGCCGTGGACGACGCCGTCCGCGCCCTGATGGATGATATGCTGGAGACGATGTACGACGCGCCGGGCATCGGCCTGGCCGCCGTTCAGATCGGCGCCCTGGACCGCGTGATCGTTATGGACCTGGGCGACAAGGACGGCGTGGTCTGCGAGACCGAGGAAGAGGCGGCCGAGAGCGCCGAGGCGCGCAAGAACCCGCGTTTCTTCGCCAACCCGGAAATCCTGTGGACCTCGGACGAGCTCTACACCTACGAGGAAGGCTGCCTGTCGATCCCCGAGTATTTCGACAAGGTGGAACGCCCGGCCCGCGTCCGCATTCGCTATCTGAACCGTGACGGTCAGTCGGTGGAGGAAGAGGCCGAGGGTCTTTACGCCGTCTGTATCCAGCACGAGATGGACCACCTTAACGGCGTGCTCTTCATCGACCATCTGTCGCGTCTCAAGCGGGACCGCGCCGTGACCAAGGTCAAGAAGGCCGCCCGCGACAGGATCGCCGCCTGATGACCAAGATCGTCCGCCCCGAACGTATCGAACGCGCTGCGCGCCGGATCGCGCCGTCCATTCCGCGCGGCCGGTCGCTGATCATCGACGCCTCGGGCCGTCGTCGCCTGACGCGCAGCCAGAAGGTCGGCGTCGCCGGCGTCGCGACCCTCGCCGGCGTGGCCTTGCTGGGCGTCGTGGCGGGCCTGCTGCTGGACCGGCTGCTCGATTTCGACGACGCCCTGGACGCGGGCGGCGAATGGGACGAGGGCGGCGGCGTCTTCACCCGCTGGCAGTAGGCGGCCTAAACCTCTAAAGGCCTGCCCATGCGCCTTGCCTTCATGGGAACTCCCGACTTCGCCGTGCCGTCCCTGGCCGAGCTGATCGCCTCGGGTCACGAGATCGTGGCCGTCTATTCGCAGCCGCCTCGCCCTAAAGGCCGGGGCCAGAAGCTGACGCCCTCGCCCGTCCACGCCTTCGCCGAGACCATGGGCCTGCCCGTCTTCACGCCCGAAAGCCTGAAGGATGCCGAGGCGATCGACACCTTCAGAAGTCTGGATCTCGATGCAGCCTGCGTCGTCGCCTATGGCCAGATCCTGAAGACCGAGGTGCTGGAGGCGCCGCGCCTGGGCTGTCTGAACCTGCACGGCTCGCTGCTGCCGCGCTGGCGCGGGGCCGCCCCGATCCAGCGGGCCATCATGGCCGGTGACAAACAGACCGGCGTCCAGATCATGCAGATGAGCCTGGGTCTGGACGAAGGCCCCATCCTGCTCAGCGAACGGATGGACATCCTGCCCGACGACACGGCCGCCAGCCTGTCCGAACGGATGGCCCATGTCGGCGCGGGCCTGTGGCCCCGCGCGCTGGCCGCCATCGACCGGGGCGGCGTCACCCCCTCGGAACAGGTCGGAGAGCCGACCTACGCCAAGAAGATCACCCCGGCCGAGGCCCGGATTGACTGGACCCACCCGGCCGCCGAGGTGGACGCCCACATCCGAGGCCTCTCGCCCTTCCCCGGCGCCTGGTTCGAGGCCCCGTCAGAGGCTGGCCCCGTGCGGATCAAGGCGCTGCTGTCGGGTCTGGCGGACGCATCGGGCGCGCCCGGAACCGTGCTGGACGACGCCCTGACGGTGGCCTGCGGCGCCGGCGCGGTGCGTCTGATCCGCGTTCAGCGCGAGGGCAAGTCGGCGCAATCGGCCGAGGAGATGCTGCGCGGCTTCCCCCTGCCGGCCGGGACCGTGCTCGGCTGATGCCGCGCTACAAGCTGACGATCGAATACGACGGCACGGCCTACAACGGCTTCCAGGCGCAGGAGGGCCAGCCGACGGTGCAGGGCGCGCTGGAGACGGCGATCCACGCCTTTTCCGGCGAGCGCATCCGCATCGCCGCCGCCGGCCGCACTGACACCGGCGTCCATGCGACGGCCCAGGTGATCCACGCCGATCTGGACCGCGACTGGCCGGTCGATACGGTGCTGAACGCTATGAACGCGCATCTGGTGCGTCAGGACGTCTGCGTCCTGGCGGCTGAATATGCGCCCGACCCCGACTGGCACGCCCGGTTCTCGGCGACTGGCCGAGGCTATCTGTACCGCATCCTGAACCGGCGCCCCCAGCCCGTGCTGGAGCGCGACCGGGTCTGGCACGTCAAGAAGACCCTGGACGCCGAGGCCATGCACCATGCGGCGCAAGTCCTGGTCGGCCACCACGACTTCACCACCTTCCGCGATGTCGGCTGCCAGTCCAAATCGCCGGTCAAATCGCTGGACGTGGCGCGCGTCACTCGGTTCGGCGAGGAGGTGCATCTGGTGTTTCAGGCGCGCAGCTTCCTGCATCGCCAGGTCCGGTCCATGGCCGGCACCCTGGTCGAGGTGGGGCTGGGTCGCTGGAGCGCCCATGACGTCCAGGCCGCGCTGGAGGCGAAGGACCGCGCGCGGTGCGGCCCCGTCGCCCCCTCGGCAGGGCTCTATCTCAGCGGCGTGCGCTACGACTGAACCCCGCCTGGGGTCTGGTCAGCCGCGCTGCTGGACCAGGACCTCAGCGATCTGGACCGCGTTCAGGGCCGCGCCCTTCCTCAGATTGTCGTTGGAGACGAACAGGGCCAGGCCGTGCTCGACCGTCGGATCGGGGCGCACCCGGCCGACGAAGACCGGGTCCTGACCCGACGCCTCCAGCGGATTCGGCACGGCCGTCACCACCACGCCGGGCGCCTGGGCCAGCAGGTCCAGAGCCTGAGCCGCCGACAGCGCCCGCTCGAACTCGACATTGATCGACAGCGAATGGCCGGTGAAGACCGGCACGCGTACGCAGGTGCCCGAGACCGGCAGGCCGGGGATTTCGAGGATCTTGCGGCTCTCGTCGCGCAGCTTCAGCTCCTCGTCGGTATAGCCGTCTTCGCCGAGGCTATAGTTCAGGGCCACGACATTGGCGGCGATCGGCACGACCCATTTCTCAAGCGCGCCGAAGTCCACGGCCCCGCCGTCGCGGGCCAGGGCCGCGCCCTGTCCCACGGTGGCGCGCGCCTGGTCCTCCAGCACACGAATGCCCTCGACCCCGCCGCCCGAGACGGCCTGATAGGTGGAGACCGTCAGACGCTTCAGCCCCGCCGCGTCGTGCAGGGGCTTCAGCACCGGCATGGCGGCCATGGTGGTGCAGTTGGGGTTGGCGATGATCCCCTTGGGCAGGTCGGCCAGGGCGTGCGGGTTCACCTCGGCAACCACCAGCGGCACCTGGGGGTCAGACCGCCAGGCCGAGGAGTTGTCGATCACCACCGCCCCGGCCGCGGTCACCTTGGGCGCCAGAGCCTTGGACGTCTCGCCGCCGGCCGAGAAGAAGACGATGTCCAGCCCGGCGTAATCCGCCGTCGCCGCATCCTCGACCACGATGTCGGTCTCTTCGAAGCGGATGGTCTTGCCCGCCGACCGTGCCGAGGCGAACAGGCGCAGCGAAGTCAGCGGGAAATTCCGCTCAGCCAGCAGGCCGCGCATCATCTCGCCGACGAGGCCGGTGGCGCCGACGATTCCCACGTTGGGCGGGCTGGACGGGGAAAAGGACATTCAGGCGTCTCCTGGAAGGATGGAGGCGCGGGTTCAGCCAGTTCGACCGCCCCGCGCATCGGCGGGGCTTGGGATCGGGGTTGTCGCTAGACCGCGCGCGCACCCGAAACCGCCCCGCCGAAGCCGGTGGTTTTCGAGGTCATCGCTTTAATCAGGCGCATGGTCACGGCGACGCTCTCTAAGGGTGAGAAAGGGTCGTGTAAACAGCCAAGTTGGGAACGATCGGGCGCAGACGCTGCTGTGGAGTGCTCAAAGCGCAAAAACTTCGTCATCCTCGCCCCTGTGGCGAGGATCCATAGTCCCGGCCTGTCCGCAGGGTGCGCCTCTTTTAGACGTCGGGCGTATGGATCCCAGGGACAAGCCCTGGGATGACGAGAAAAGAAATCTCAGACCTTCGATAGGATCAGCGTGCCGTTGGTGCCGCCGAAGCCGAAGCTGTTGGACATGACGTGGGTCAATTCGCCGTCGTGGCGCTGGCGCAGGATCGGCATGCCTTCGAACGCCGGATCGAGATTTTCGATATGAGCGCTTTCGGCGGCGAAGCCGTTCTGCATCATCAGCAGGCAGTAGATGGCTTCCTGGGCGCCGGCCGCGCCGAGCGAGTGTCCGGTCAGCGACTTGGTCGAGGAGATCATCGGCATCTGGTCGCCGAAGACGGCGCGCACGGCCTCCATCTCCTTGGCGTCGCCCACGGGCGTCGAGGTCCCGTGGGGGTTCAGATAGTCGATCTTCGGATTGCCGGCCTGCTCCAACGCGATCTTCATGCAGCGCTGGGCGCCCTCGCCCGAGGGGGCGACCATGTCGTAGCCGTCGGCGTTCGCGCCATAGCCGGTGACTTCGGCGTAGATGGTCGCGCCGCGCGCCTTGGCCCGCTCATACTCTTCCAGCACCACGATGCCGGCGCCGCCGGCGATGACGAAGCCGTCGCGGTTGGCGTCATAGGCTCTGGAGGCGACCGACGGATTGTCATTGAAGTCCGACGACATGGCTCCCATGGCGTCGAACATGTTGGACATGGACCAGTCGATGTCCTCGCAGCCGCCGGCGAAGACCACGTCCTGCTTGCCCCACTGGATCTGTTCGACCCCGGCGCCGATGCAGTGGGCGCTGGTCGCGCAGGCCGAGCTGATTGAATAGTTGATGCCGCGCATCTGGAACCAGGTCGACAGCACAGCCGACGGACCCGACGCCATCGCCTTGGGCACCGCGAACGGGCCGATGCGCTTGGGCGCGCCCTTTTCGACCGTGGTCGCGGCCGCCTGCAGGATCACCTGGGTCGAGGGGCCGCCCTCGCCGACGATCAGGCCGATCCGGTCGTCCTTGATTTCGTCCGCCGTCATGCCTGACGACTTCAGCGCCTCTTCGAAGGCGATGTGGCCCCAGGCAGTGCCGTTGGCCAGGAAGCGCGCGGCGCGACGGTCGACCAACTCTTCCCACGGGCCGATCTTGGGGGGCGCCCAGACCTGGCTGCGGAAGCCGTATTTGGCGTGGTCGGGAGCATGAACGACGCCCGAACGGGCTTCGCGCAGGGACTGGGTGACCTCCTCGGCGCCGTGGCCGATGGAAGAGACGATGCCCAGGCCGGTGACGACGACACGACGCATGGTGTTTCCTTCTTGATGCTTCCTGGTCCGAGGACCGTCCGCCTTGTTCGCGGTTATATAGGGGCGTCAGCCGCCCGCCGCTTCATCCTTGGCGCCGAACAGGCCGACCCGCATGTCGTTGCAGGTGTAGATGACCTGGCCGTCGGCCTCCAGCACGCCGTCCGCGATGCCCATGACCAGCTTGCGGTTGATGACGCGCTTCAGGTTGATCTTGTAGACCACCTTCTTGATGTCCGGGGTGACTTGGCCGGTGAACTTGACCTCGCCGACGCCCAGCGCGCGGCCGCGGCCGGGACCGCCGATCCAGCCCAGATAGAAACCGACCAGCTGCCACATGGCGTCCAGACCCAGGCAGCCCGGCATGACGGGGTCGCCGATGAAGTGGCACTGGAAGAACCAGAGGTCGGGATGGATGTCGAGTTCGGCCTCGACATAGCCCTTGCCGTGCTCGCCGCCGTCCGCATTGATCGTGGTGATGCGGTCGAACATCAGCATCGGCGGGGCAGGCAGCTGAGCGTTGCCGGGACCGAACAGCTCGCCGCGGCCCGAGGCCAGCAGGGCCTCATGATCGAAGGACGAAGGATATTGGGACTGGGTCAAGGCGCTTCCGTTTCTTGATACGTTGCGCGCGGGTTACACGACCGCGCCGCTTCGCTCAACAGCGTGCGGTCAGTTGCGACCTGTGCCCGCGGGGCGATTGGCGTTGCACAGCGCCCGCTCCTGGGTTCCGAACACGGCCCGCTGCGCCACAAAACCCTCCAGTCGTCGCGCCCGGACTTTGCACCAGCCCTCCTTGCATTCGTCCAGCATCATCAGGGTGCGCGGCGACAGGCGCGCGCGCACCGACGCCGTCTCGGATCGGCCCGACCGGATCGGCACTTCCTCGGCGGTCGTATTGAAGACGTAACGCCGGCCCGACGACACCGTGCGGTGGATCCAGGCCACGGCCCCGTCGGGATCGCAGATCTTGCGCCATTCCGTCGTCTCGGCGATCACCTGAACCGGCAGGCCGGCGGCCCGGTATTCCCACAGGATCGGATAATCCAGTCCCGGCCCCTGGCGCGCGCGGACGTGCGAGGACTTCAGCGAAATCCAGCGCGGCACCTCAAGCCCGGTGGGCGTCGGGCGCCCGTCGGGCATGGTCGCGCCGGCGCTGGCCATCACGCCGAGGCCGAGAACGGCTCCAACGAGGGCGATGCGGCGTCGCAGGCTTTGGAAGATGGCGGCGGCTTTGCTAGACACTGATTGGAACGACCCGTCGCGCGGGCTTTGATCCGTCTGAATCGCCGCCCGCTAACCAAGGCCGAGAATGTCCCCCCGCAAGCTTAAGGTCGTATTAACCAGACGCCTGCCCGACGCGGTCGAAACGCGGATGCGCGAGCTGTTCGACGCCGAGCTGAACCTGAAGGATCAGCCGATGGACCGCGCCGCCTTGCAGGCCGCCGTCCAGCGCGCCGAGGTCCTGGTGCCCACCATCACCGACGTGATCGACGCCGACCTGATCAATGGCGCGGGCGAGCAGTTGAAGATGATCGCCAACTTCGGCGCCGGGGTGGATCATATCGACGTCGAGGCGGCCGTGGCGCGCGGCGTCATTGTGACCAACACCCCCGGCGTCCTGACCGAGGACACCGCCGACCTGGCCATGAGCCTGATCCTGGCTGTCAGCCGCCGCATCGTCGAAGGCGCCCAGGTCGTGGCCGAAGGCCGGTTCGAGGGCTGGACCCCGACCTGGATGTGCGGGCGCAAGCTGTGGGGCAAGCGGCTGGGCATCGTCGGCATGGGCCGGATCGGCCAGGCCCTGGCCCGCCGCGCCAAGGCCTTCGGGCTTCAGGTCCACTATCACAATCGCAAGCCCGTCCCGGCTCTGATCGAGGAAGAGCTGGGCGCGACCTACTGGGACGATCTGGACCAGATGCTGGCGCGGATGGACATCGTCTCGCTGAACTGTCCTGCGACGAAGGACACCCACCATCTGCTGTCGGCCGAACGCCTGGCCCGGCTGCAGCCCCACGCCATCCTGATCAACACCGCGCGCGGCGAACTGATCGACGAGGCGGCCCTGGCCCAGGCGGTGGCCATGCGCGCTCTGTCCGGTGTCGGCCTGGACGTTTTCGAGAACGAGCCCGCGATCCATCATGGCCTGCTGGGCCAATCCAACGTCGTGCTGCTGCCTCACCTGGGTTCCGCCACGCTGGAGGCGCGCCAGGACATGGGCGACCGCGTCATCGCCAACGTCATGACCTACCAGAACGGCCACCGCCCGCCCGATCGGGTCATCCCCGCAATGCTTTAGGCCGGCAATGCCCTAACCGGCCGCCAGCAACCGCTCGGCCGCATCGGGATATTTCTGCACCAGCCGCGCCGCCCAGTCGGCCTTGAGCGGCAGCGGCGCGCGCACCTCGCGAATGCGGCGTTCGACCAGGGCGGCGGCCTCGCGGTGTGAGGGCCAGTCCATCAGAAACGCCAGCGCCGTCTCGACATCAGCATAGGTCGCCGCATGGGCCAGGGCGCGGTCCAGCGCCTCGACGTCGTCGAAGTCCGGCAGGCGCGCCAGATAGGCCCGCAGCACCGGCGCCGACAGGTCGCGTTCGAACATCGCCCAGCGCAGGTCCTGCGCCTCGTCCTTGCGCCCCTCGGCTTCCAACAGGTCGATCGAGGTCGCCTCCCACGCCGGGGTCAGGACCGGCGGTCCTTCCTGCGGCGATCGCCCGAAGGTCCAGCGCCGGTTGCCCGCCGACGGTTTCAGCGCCGCCTCCAGCGCCTGACACGCTTCTGGAATGCGATCGGCCACCAGCAGCCGCTTGGCCATCATCGCCGCAAAATCCGGCGAGCCCCGTTCCTCCGGCGTCGTCATCGACAGCCACAGGTCCAGATCGCCCGCCCGGTCCGCCAGCCGTCGCACGACCGTCCGCATGCCGCGCGCGCTGGATGCGGTATCGAGACGATCCAGCAGCCTCTTGGCCAGGTCCGCCGTCAGATCGTCGCCGCCCGCGCCGATCCAACGGGCGTATTCGAGCGGTTGCCGCGCCACCGCATCCGCCATCAGACCCACTGTGCTGTCGTCCGTCCGCACCGCAGCCTCGGCGATCCGCCACAAATCCGAGGCCGCCGTTTCGAACGCGTCGGCCAGTTCGCCCTTCTGATCCTTGACCCGCGACGCCAGGCCGCGAAACAGGTCGAACCAGCCGATCAATCGCTCCAATCCCATCGCCGGGGCGGCCTCGGCCAGGTCGTCGACGATTGCAGCCCGTAGAATCTCCAGATCGCGCAGCAGGTCGGGCCGCTTTCGCCACGACACGCGCGCGCGGCTGGCGGCGATGGTCGTCAGTCGCTTGTCGATTTCCAGGGCCAGCAGATCCGGCCCCGCCTCGGCCGCCATCACCAGCCTGAGCCGCCGCTTCAGGATCGCATCCGCATCCGCCGCCTGCATCAGCAGTTCGCCCAGACGCTCAGCCCCCAAGCCGCTGAGATTTGCGGCGTTCAGGCGTTTGGGCGAGGCGGGACGTCGGGCCATCAGGCCTCCTTTTCACAAGTCTGTCGGACCGAACTCACACGGCTGTCGAAAACCGCTGGCAGGGGAGGAACCGTCGTAAACGCGCTTCGTTTCCGGCGTCCTGATCGAGGAAGTGTGCGTTGGACTCCTACTACTGCATCGTCAACCTGCCCGGCGTTCCGGTGCGGGACATCTGCGTCCTCGACGCGGCGAACGACACGGCGGCCAATCAGGCGCTGGAGGCGATCGCCCGCAACTGGGTCGGGTTCGAGACCCTATATCTCTATTGCGGCGAGCGTCTGGTAACGGTGCTCAGCAACCCGGCGCTGGGCTTCGCCCCGCCCCTGCCCGATCTGGATTTGGCCGACATCCGCTTCGCGACAGCCGCCTGAGCGTCAGCCGCCGCAGACCGGGCATTCCGGATCAGCGGCGACCCGCGCGGTCCGCGCCGAGCCCGCCAGACCGTCATAAAGCATCAACCGCCCGGTCAGGGCCTCGCCCGCGCCGGTGATCAGCTTGATGACCTCCAGCGCCGCCATCGACCCGATCACGCCGGTCAGGGCGCCGACGACGCCGACGCGCGCGCAGGTCTCCGCATCCGGCGGAATCTCGGGCACCAGGCATTGATAGCAGGGCTGGCCCGCAAACACCCCGATCTGCCCGTTCCAGCGGCCAAGCGCGCCCGACACCAGCGGCTTGCCCGCCGCAACGCAGGCCGCATTGACCCACAGCCGGGTCTGGAAATCGTCGGTCCCGTCCAGCACGACGTCGAAGGCTGCGATCCGCGCCTCGGCATTCTCGGCGGTGATCCGCTCGGCGAAAGTTTCGACCGCGACATGCGGATTGAGGCCGACCAGCCGTTCCGCCGCCGCCTCGACCTTCGACCGGCCGACCTGCGCCGTCGAAAAGGCGATCTGCCTCTGCAGATTGGACAGACCCACAACATCGTTGTCGATCAGGCCCAGGGTCCCGACGCCCGCCGCCGCGAGATAGAGCGCCGCCGGCGACCCCACGCCGCCCGCGCCGACAATCAGCACCCGCGCGCGCTTCAGCGCTTGCTGCCCCGGCCCGCCCACTTCGGACAGGACCAGATGGCGCGCATAGCGTTCGACTTCGTCTTCGGAAAAGATCACCGCCCTATCTAGCGCCGCAGAGGTTCCGGCGCGAGGGGCCTATCGCCTCAGGCGACCATCCGCACGTGTTCGCACGACAGCAGCTTTTCCAGATCAGCACTGGACAGATCGCCCAGGCGCCGTCCGCGCAAGATGTCGGCGGCCTGCTGGGTGCTGAGGGCGCAAAGCCGTGCGGGTTCGCGCATTCGCCGCTGCATGACGGGCCGATCATCCAGGACCCGGATATTGTGATGACGCGGGTCTTTCCAGAGGCGCGACATCAAGCGATCCAGGTCCGCACGGGCGCCCTCGATGACCTGCGCCGCCTCGCCCTCGTGGAACAGCAGGGGCGCTGCCAATCTCGTCGCGGCGGTTGTTTCGCTCCGACGCGCCGAGGATTTCGGCAAGCGACTGGATCGTGTGGTTGGCGCCACCGATCATTTCACTCACGAAAACGACGCGATAAAGCAAAACCTGTCCCTCGATTTCAAAGAACTACGAAAGCGGATTGCGCCTTCTAGCCAATATTGGGGTCAAAATAAGACAGCGTTACACCAAGGCGCGACAGACTTGATGCCGGCGCCCGGCCGCGCCATCTGATCGTCATGACCCAGACCGCATCCAACTTCCCCGACTGGCACGGCACCACCATTCTGGCGGTGCGCAAGAACGGACGCACCGTGATCGCCGGCGACGGCCAGGTCTCGATGGGCCCGACCATCGTCAAGGGCGCGGCCCGCAAGGTGCGCACCCTGGCGGGCGGCAAGGTGCTGGCCGGCTTTGCCGGCGCCACGGCCGACGCCTTCACCCTGATCGAGCGGCTTGAGGCCAAGCTGGAGCAGTATCCTGATCAGCTGGCGCGCGCCTGCGTCGACCTCGCCAAGGACTGGCGCACCGACCGCTATCTGCGCCGGCTGGAAGCGATGCTGCTGGTGGCGGACAAGTCGTCCATCTTCACCGTGACGGGCGTCGGCGATGTGCTGGAGCCGGAGTATGGCGTCGCCGCCGTGGGTTCGGGCGGCAACTACGCCCTGTCAGCCGCCCGCGCCCTGATCGAGGAAACCGATCTCGACGCCGAAGAGGTCGCCCGCAAGGCCATGAAGATCGCCGCCGAAATCTGTGTCTACACCAACGGCAATCTGACCGTGGAAACGCTTCAGGCCTGATCCGGCGGTTTGGTCAGATCACTTCGGCGATCAGGCCCAGCGCCTTGGCCTCCTGGGCCTCGATATACCAGTTGGCGGGGGCGCGTTTCAGCACCTCCTCCATCGTCACCGACGATCCGCGCACCAGGTTCTCGAAACCCTCGTTCTGGATGGCGATGGAGTGTTCCAGCTCGTTCAGCATGGCGCGAACCGAGGCGATGCAGGTCGTCAGCGGCCCGCTGACATGCAGTTGTTGGTCCATCTTGCGCTCATGGATCATCACTCGCGCGCCCCGCGTCAGATAGCGGTTCTCCACCGCAAAGAAGCCCATGAAGGTGGCGCCGGCGGAATAGATCGCCGCCTTGCCCAGAAAGACCAGCCGGCGGGACGGATTGATATCGCTTTGAAAGCGCACGTCTTCGCCCATCATGCGCGCCACTTCCGGATCGCCGCCCAGGGTCGACAGTTCGATGACGGTCAGCCCCGTATCCGGCGCCTCAGTCATCTGCTGGCGGAAGCGCTCATACATTCCATAATCGACCGAGCCAGCGAGCAGGATACGCGGCGTATCGAAAGCTTCGGCGGTCAGAACGCCGCTCGGCGCCGCATCGGACATCAAAGCTCGGCCGCGGCGGCGGCGTCGTCGCTGATGGGATAGCCCTGCGCCGACGCCCAGGACCGGGCTTCACGGATCGAGAAAAAGGCTTGGTTCTGCATACGCCGCGATCCCGCATCGTCGACCAGCTCGCACTCCCACCACCGGATCGTGCGGCGATCGGAGGTGTTGCAGGTGCGCGGAACGAGAAGGGCGTGGGGCGTCATGCGCCACTAACGAAACATTGTCCGGGCGGTTCCTTCGATCCTACGATTTCGCCTTTAGGAACAAATCATTGTGCGACGCCGCAGGACTCGACGCCCGCACCGAGTTGATGGGACAATTTGCGATCAAAGGCCCCTTGGCTTAAGCGCGCGCCATGACCGACGCCGCGCCTCCCCGCCCCCTCGCCCGCAACCCGCGCGGCTTCGCCGACAAGCGCGGCCGCGACCTGACCGCCGAACGGCGCATCGTCGCGCGCGTGTCCGAGGTGTACGAGCGCTGGGGCTTCGAACCGCTCGAGACGCCGGCCTTCGAATATGCCGATGCGCTGGGCAAGTTCCTGCCCGACGCCGACCGCCCGAACGAGGGGGTCTTCGCGCTACAGGACGACGCCGGATCGGACGAGCCGGGCGAATGGATGGCCTTGCGCTACGACCACACCGCGCCCCTGGCCCGGTTTGCGGCCCAGACCTGGGAGACCCTGCCCAAGCCGTTCCGCCGCTATGCCTATGGTCCGGTCTGGCGCAATGAAAAGCCCGGGCCCGGTCGCTTCCGCGAGTTCTGGCAATGCGACGCCGACACCGTCGGCTCCGACCGGCCCGAGGCCGACGCCGAAATCATCGCCATGGGCTGCGAAGGCCTGCGCGCCGCCGGGCTGGACGCCGGCCAGGCCCAGATCCGCGTTTCGAACCGCAAGCTGTTCGACGGCCTGTTCGACGCCGGCGGCGTGACCGAGGCCGGTCAGCGGCTGACGGCGCTTCGCGCCATCGACAAGTTCGACCGCCTGGGCTGGGAGGGCGTGGTCCAGCTGCTGGGCGAAGGGCGTCTGGACGACTCGGGCGACTACACCAAGGGCGCCCAGCTGCCCGCCAAGGTCACGGCCGCCATCGAGGCGTTTCTGGCCTCGGCCAATACCCCCGGACTGTCGCGGGCCGAGACGCTGGACGCCGTCGCGCGATCCGGCGACCTCGGCGCGGCGGGCGAGGCGGCGCTGAATGAACTGGCCGCCATCGACCGGGCTCTTGCCGCCATGTCGGTCGGCCAGGACGCCGTGAAGTTCGATCCGACCATCGTGCGCGGCCTGGAATATTACACCGGCGCCGTGTTCGAGGCTGAACTGCTTCTGGACACGGTTGACGACAAGGGTCGTCCCGTCCGCTTCGGCTCGATCGGCGGCGGCGGCCGCTATGACGATCTGGTCGCCCGGTTCACCGGCCAGAGCACGCCGGCGACCGGCTTCTCCTTCGGCGTCTCGCGCCTGGCCTCGGCCCTGCGCGCGGCGGGACGGGGCGCCGAGGACGCCGTGCGCGGGCCCGTGGTCGTCATCGTCTTCTCCGAGGACGACATGTCTCATTATCTGACCGCCGTCGCCGAACTGCGCGCCGCGGGGATCGCCGCCGAGCTCTATCTGGGTCGCGCCGGCATGAAGGCGCAGATGAAATACGCCGACCGGCGCGGCGCCCCGGCTGTCGTCATCCTGGGCGGAGACGAGATCGCCGCCGGCGAGGTTACGATCAAGGATCTGGACGCCGGCCGCGCCGCCGCCGCCGCCATCGCGGACAACGACGCCTGGAAGGCCCAACGTCCCGGCCAGATGAAAATCCCCCGCGAAGGCCTGGTCGCCGCCATCAAGTCCATTATCGAATAAGCTTCGATAATGACCCGCCGTTGAAATGGGTTATCAGTGATAAGTCGAAGAAAGTTCGACTCTTGCCAAACCGGCCGTTGACGACCGACCGGCCCTTGCGTCAAATGACCTCACTCGAGAGCAAGCGTTGCTCAAGCGCGCAGCACTCGAAGGCGTTTCGGGGAGGAAACGTCCGCTCTTTAAAGAGCGCGAAAGCCCGCTGCGATGTATCCCCCGCAGCGGGTTTTTTCGCGTCTGGCGCTCAGACAAACGCCCATGAAACTTCAACAAATTCTCGATACGGCGTCGAAATCGAGCAGCCCGGTCTCGATATGAAAAAGGCCGGGGCGAACCCCGGCCTTTCCATTCTCGAACAAGCGTCGCCCTACCAGAGGCGGACGCGTTCCTCGGGCGTTAGATAATATTTCGTGCCCGGCTGAACGTCGAAGGCGTCGTACCAGGCGTCGACGTTGCGCAGCGGGCCGATGACGCGGAACTGGGCGGCCGAGTGCGGATCGGTAGCGACCTGCTGCTTCAGCGCCTCGTCGCGGTACTTCGACTGCCAGACCTGAGCCCAGCCATAGAAGAAGCGCTGGTCGCCGGTCGCGCCGTCCAGAACCGGCGCCGGCTGACCGTTCAACGACAGGTGATAGGCCTCGAGACCGACGGCCACGCCAGACGCGTCGCCGATGTTCTCGCCCATCGTCAGGCCAGGGTTGATGTGATAGCCGGCGATCGGCTCATAGGTCGCATATTGCGCGCCCAGACGCGCCGTCAGGGCCTCGAAGTTGGCCTTGTCTTCCGGCGTCCACCAGTTGCGCAGCACGCCGTCGCCGTCGGACTTGGAGCCCTGGTCGTCGAAGCCGTGGCCGATCTCGTGACCGATCACGCCGCCGATGCCGCCATAGTTGACCGCCGCATCGCCATTCGGATCGAAGAAGGGCGGCTGCAGGATCGCCGCAGGGAAGACGATCTCGTTGTTGGCCGAGTTGTAGTAGGCGTTGACCGTCTGCGGGGTCATGCCCCACTCGGACTTGTCGACCGGCTCGTTCAGACGGGCCAGATCATAGTTCCACTCGAAGAGGCCGCGGCGCTCGGCGTTGCCGACCAGGTCGTTCGCGCGGATGTCCAGGCCGGAGTAGTCGCGCCACTTGTCGGGATAGCCGATCTTGACGGTGAACTTGCGCAGCTTTTCTTGCGCCGCCGCCTTGGTCTCGGTCCCCATCCAGGTCAGGTTCTCGATCCGGTGCGACAGGGCGGTGCGCAGATTGGCGACCAGCTCTTCCATCTTGGCCTTGGATTCGGCCGGGAAATACTGGGCGACGTAGAGCCGGCCCGTGGCCTCGCCCAGCGAGCCTTCGGCGAAGGAGATGGCGCGCTTTTCGCGGGTGCGCTGCTCAGGCTGACCCGACAGATCGCGCGAACGGAACTCCCACTGAGCGTCGGCGAAGCGTTTGGACATCAGCGGCGCCATGTCGTCGGCGGTGTGGAAGGCCTGCCAGGCCTGCAGCAGTTCGACCGGCGTCTCGGCGTAGACAGCCGCGATCTTGGGCATGGCCGTGTCCTGACGCACGATCAGGCGAGGCACGCCGCCCAGCTTGGCCGCATCGTAGTAGGCCTGCCAGGCGAAGCCCGGCGCGTCCTCGGCCAGTTTGGCGATGGTGAACTCGTTGTAAGTCCGGTCGCGGTTGCGGTTCTCGACCGGGGTCCAGTGGGCCTCGGCGATCTTGGTTTCCAGCGCGACGATCTGGGCGGCGGTCTCGGTCGGGTTGGTCCAGCCGATCATCTCCAGCATCCGGCCGACGTAGGCCTGATACTTCTCTTTCTTGTCGGCGAAACGGGCGTCCAGATAATAGTCGCGGTTCGGCAGGCCGATGCCCGACTGGCCCGTCGAGACGACGTAGCGGGTCGGTTGCTTGGAATCGATCGTGATGCCGGTGCCGAAGAAGGACGAGCCGAAGCGGCCGGCCGTCTGGCCCATATAGACGGCCATCTTGTCATGGCTGTCGGCCGCGCGGATCGCGGCCAGATAGGGTTGCAGCGGCTGGGCGTCGAGCTGCTCGATGCGCGCCTCGTCGATATAGGAGCGATAGGCGTCGGCGACCTTGGCCTCATCCGATCCGGGCGTCAGGTCGGTGCGGTTGGCCAGGCCCAGCACCAGTTCCTTCATGCGGTTGTCCGACAGTTCGCGCAGCAGGGCGAACGAGCCGTAGCTGGTGCGATCCGACGGGATGACCAGCTTTTCCAAGGCCTTGCCGTTGGCGTACTGGAAGAAGTCGTCGCCCGGCTTCACCGAGGTGTCGCGGCCGGCCAGGTCGAAGCCCCAGGTTCCGTAGCGGGGCGCCTCTGTGCCCTGCCAGCCGGCCGCCGTCTCTTCGCCCGAGAACAGCGAAACGAGGGTGCAGGCGTCGTCGATGCAGGCGTGGTCGTGACCGATATCCTGAGCCAGGACCGAGCTGGCGGGTAGAAGAAGGGCGCCGACGGCGGCCCCGATAAGCAGACGTTTCATCACTATGTCCCTGTTCCCACCCGGCATCTGGATGGCTCGGCGCAGACCCTAGTCCGGCGAGGGGGGGTGTCGCCTTAAAAAAAGTTCATGATTCCGATGCGACCTCTCGCCACGGCGCGGGTATCGGGGTCAGATACGCCGACGCAAGGAGGGCGGATGCAAGGTCAGGGCGGCGACTACAAGGATCTGGTGGTCTTTCTGGCGGCCGCCGGCGTCATCGTGCCCCTGGTCAATCGGCTCAAGGTCAGCCCCGTCCTGGGCTTCCTTGCTGCGGGCGTTTTGCTGGGGCCGGACGGGCTCGGCCGATTCGCGCAAAGCCTGCCCTGGCTGTCGTGGCTGACCATCGGCGATCCGGGCCAGTTGGCGCAGCTGTCGGAACTGGGCGTCGCCTTCCTGCTGTTCATGATCGGTCTGGAGCTGTCGTGGGAACGGCTGCGCGCCATGCGTCGGCTCGTGTTCGGCCTGGGGCTGATGCAGGTCGTCGTCTGCACCGCCGTGCTGGCGGGCGGCTTCATGCTGATGGGACAGACCCTGGCCAGCGCCGTGGTGCTGGGCATGGGCCTCGCCCTGTCCTCGACGGCCGTGGTCATGCCCGTGCTGGCCGAGCGGGGGCGGTTGAAGGGGACGGTCGGCCGTTCCACCTTCGCCATTCTGCTGGCCCAGGATCTGTCGGTCGCCCCGATCCTGATCACCGTCACCGTCCTGGCGGCCCTGGCCCAGCAGGGCGGCGCGCTGGATCCCGCCGTGCTGGGACGCGCCCTGTTCACCCTGGTTCCGGCCGCCATCGGCCTGGGTCTGATGGTGCTGCTGGGGCGCGTGGTGCTTCGACCGATGTTTCGATCGGTGGCGAAGGCGCGCAAGGCCGACCAGGGCGGCGAACTGTTCGTCGCCGCCTCCCTGCTGGTGGTGGTCGGCGCCGGTCTCGCCGCTCAGGCCAGCGGCCTGTCGATGAGTATCGGCGCGCTTCTGGCCGGCGTGCTGCTGGCCGAAACCGAGTTCCGGCGCGAGGTCGAGGTCTCCATCGAACCGTTCAAGGGGCTTCTGCTGGGTGTCTTCTTCGTCGGCGTCGGCCTGGGTCTGGATCTGGACGCCATCGCCGCCGATCCGGTCGGCGTCTTCGGCCTGGCCCTGGCCCTGACGGTCGTGAAGACCGGCGTCATTTTCAGCCTGGCGCGTTTTTGGGGCCTGGGCGCCCGCCCGGCGCTGGAGACGGCGCTTGTTCTGGCGCCGGCGGGCGAGTTCGCCTTCGTGGTCTTCGCCACCGGCCTGGTCGAAGGCCTCGCACCGCCGCAGCTGACCAACACCGTGGCCCTGTCGGCGACCGTCAGCATCTTTTCGATCCCCCTGCTCGCCCTCCTGGGTCAGAAGCTGGCGCGCAAGTCGTCCGCCGCAGGCCAGCCCGTCGCGCTTCCAAAGCTGGAGGCGGCCGACGGCGCGGTCATCATCGTCGGCTTCGGGCGTGTCGGCCGGCTGATCGGGGAAATGCTAAAAGCGCACGATCAGCCCTTCATCGCCCTGGACACCGATGCGGGCGCCGTCGCTGCGGGGCGTCGTGACGGATTCGATGTCTTCTATGGCGATGCGGGGCGGCGCGAGATGCTCCAGCACTGCGGCGTCCAATCCACCCGCGCCCTGATCGTCACCATGGACGCGCCGACCAAGGTGGACGAGGTCGTCACCACGGCGCGGTCGATGCGAGACGACCTGATCCTGATCGCGCGCGCCCGCGACGACCAGCACGCCATTCGGCTATATGGTCTGGGCGTCACCGACGCCGTGCCGGAGACGACCGAGGCCAGTCTGCAGCTCGCCGAAAACACCCTGGTCGATCTGGGCGTGCCCATGGGCCTGGTGCTCGCCTCGGTCCACGAACGTCGCGATCAGTTTCGCAAGGCCTTCCAGTCGGCCATCCCGATCGAGCGTCGCAATCGCCCCAGCCGGGCGCTGCGCCGCACGCTGCGCCCGGCGCGCGTCGACCCCGCGCCGGAGTAAGGGAAGCCCCTTACAGACGGTGGCCGGACCCATTTTCGTCATGGTTCCGTGATGCAAGCGCGCCTCTCCATGACTGCATCTGCGGAGCAGAAGCGCCCTTTCGGTTCGATCCAAGGGCTCAGACATTCATTCGAGGTCGCTGCCGGGCCCGCCCCGACCAGAGACCGAAAGTAGAGTAAAAGCCTGATTATATGACAGATACCGTCGCCTCCCTCGCTGTCGAGCCCCGCTTGAACCGCCGCCAGGCCGCCAAGATCCGCACGCGACAAAAGGTTCTGGACGCCGCCCGCTCTCTCTTCGCCGAGCGCGGCTATGAGCCCGCCACGATCCGCGACATCGCCAAGGGCGCGGGCATGTCCACCGGCGCCGTGTTCGCCAACTTCCAGGACAAGGCCGAACTGTTTGAAGCGGTCCTGACCGAAGACATGACGCGTCTGGCCGAGGTGGTCGAGGCCGCGGCGCCCGAAGGCGAGCCCGTCCGCCAGCGCCTCGTCAGCGCGCTGAGCGCCGGCTACCACTCGTCGCTGGACCAACTGCCCCTGTTCCAGGCCATCGTCGCCCGCTCGTGGTTCCAGCCCCTGGCCGCCGAAATGCGCGCCCGCGCCGCGACCAAGAACCTGCTGCTCGCCATCAGCAACATCCTTCAGGATGCGGTGGCCAAGGGCGAACTGTCCAAGGACGCCGACAGCCGCCTGCTGGTCGAGCTGATCTGGGACGCCTATCTGTCGAACTACCGCCGCGCCGCCTATGACGAATGGGACGCGCAGGCCCTGTCAGACCATATGGGCAAGCAGATCGACGTGATCCTGGCCGGCGCCATCGCCGCCAAATAGGCCAGAGCAAAGCCGCTTTTCGAAAGGCCGGGTCCGCCAGCGCGGGCCCGGCCTTTTTCGTGAGCGTCAGGTCCGGCGTTTCAGGGTGACGTAGAAGGCGCCGTTTCCGCCGTGCTTCTGGTGGGCGATGGTGAAGCCCGACACCACGCCTCGCAGTGCGGGCGAATGCATCCATTCCGCAAAGGCCGAACGGATCACCCCGCCGCCCATCCGGCCCTGGCCGGTGATGACCAGCACCGCCCGCATGCCGCGCGCCTGGCAGGATGTCAGGAAGCCTCGAAGCTGATCCTCGGCCTCGAACCGGCCAAAGCCATGCAGGTCGATGCGCGCCTCGATGGGGTCGCGTTCGCGCGACAGCCGCTGCTTGCGGCGCGGCTCCAGATCCTCGGGCGCGGGCTTGGGTTTGTTCGGCGAGGGTCGCATTTCCGCCGGCGGCGCGACAGCGATGCGTTTGGGATACGCCTTGGCCAGAGGGCGCGGGTGCTCGATCGGCGTCACCACGATCTCGGGCGGCGTTTCGGCGCCGGGCGTGACGCGGGCGGCCTTGCGCGTCCTCGGCGTTACGACCGATCCGGCCACGCGGGTCCAGATGCGACGGTCCTCGGGCGTCAGTCCGTTCTCGTCACGGCTTGGGCCCTTTCGCCTCATGCCTCGCCGTCGTCCTCGATGGTGTCGCCCGGCCCGGGCTCGTGCGCCAGCAAGTCACCGGGCTGGCAGTCCAACTCGCGGCACAGGGCGTCCAGGGTCGAGAAGCGCACCGCGCGGGCCTTGCCGGTCTTCAGGATCGACAGATTCGCCACCGTCACCCCGACCCGGTCGGCAAGTTCGGTCAACGACATGCGGCGTTCCACGAGGACGCGGTCGAGCTGGACGCGGATGGCCATGCGCAAATCCTACTTCGAAACGGCTCAGATCGTCAGTTCGGATTCGCGACGCAGGCGCGCGCCCTCGCGGAACACCTCCGCCAGCACGAAGACGATGAGCACGGAAAAGATGGGGGTCAGTAGTTCGCCGAAGCCCTGCGGATCCATGACGCCGGGCGCCAGCCGCTTGGCGACGAAGCCTTGGGCCACCCAGACGCCGCCGGTCACGACCGCAAGGGTCAGGCCGATCTGGCGCAGACGGCGCACATTATCGGGCTGGAACGGGTCGCCCATGGTCAGGGTGCGGATGATGCGGCGCAGGCTGCGCAGGATCAGCATGAAACCGCCGAAGTAGGCGGTCGCGGCGCCCAAACCGAACAGCAGCAGGGTGCGCGTCAGCGGCAGTTGCTTGCCGCCGGAATCCCCGCTGACGGTGATGTTCACATTGTCCAGGGGAATGAAGATCGCGGCGATGACCAGCAGCAGCAGCACGCCGGTGATCAACCAGAGAAGGATGTTGGCGACGTCCAGAACCACCTTCAGTACGCTGGACACCGAACCCGGGCCGAGCGCCTTAATCGGCGCACTCAGCCAGTTCGGAACGCTTGCCTCGCCTCGCTTCAGCGGATTTGGCGGCAGGGGCAGGCGCATGGTTTTTGTTATCTCAAGCTGGGGAAGTCGGGGCGATGGCCACGCGGGGTCCGGCGAACCCGCGCGCGGCTCTATACATCGCGGTCTTCATGCAGGTCGTCAAAGCTCCAGTGATCGAAAAGAGAGGGATCAAAGGGCTTGGAACAGGGTGACGACCAGGGCGGTGGGCAGGGCGGCGATCAGAACGGTGCTGACAAAAGCAGCGCCGACCTTGTCGAGCCACATCGAGGTGTTCATCGTATGCATCGTGGTTCTCCGTCTTTCTTATTTGGGCGATTATCGCCGTTTGGATTTGTTAGCCGCATGATCGTTCCCGGTTTTCCGGAAGTCCTGAACGCTGCGACCTCGTTCCTGACGATCAATAGATAGGCCGTGCAGGCGAAAAAGGCACGTTACATATCGTTTAACGATATTAAACTTTGGCAATAGACTGTTTCAGGAGCGTGATCGACGATGAATCTCAAGCTTATCAAAGGGATGCGGATCGTCGTGGCGACGCATAACGCCGGCAAGGTTCCCGAAATCTCGGCGTTGCTGGGCGGAAATTACCAACTCGTCACCGCCGGCCAGCTGAACCTGCCTGAACCCGACGAAACGGAGAGCACCTTCACCGGCAACGCCATGCTGAAGGCGCGTCACGCGGCCGAACTGTCGGGCGAGGTTTCTCTGGCCGATGATTCCGGCCTGTCGGTCGCGGCGCTGGATGGCGCGCCGGGCATCTTCTCTGCGCGCTGGGCCGGGCCAGGCAAGGATTTCGCTGTCGCCATGAAGAAGGTCGAGGAGCGACTGGAAGAGATCGGCGCGACGGACCGCGCCGCCTGGTTCACCTCGGCCCTGGCGGTCGCCTGGCCGGACGGCCCCTGTGTGGTGGTCCAGGGCGAGGTTCACGGCCAGCTGACCTTCCCCCCACGCGGCGATCGCGGGTTCGGCTACGACCCGCTCTTCATTCCGAATGGCGGCGATCAGACCTTCGGGGAGATGGAGCCGGCGGCCAAGGACGCCATCAGCCACCGCACCGTCGCCTTCGCCAAGCTGAGAGCCGCCCTGATTGACTGATCCGCTTGATCCGGGATCGGACGTCGGCCTTTACGTCCACTGGCCCTATTGCGCGCGCATCTGCCCCTACTGCGACTTCAACGTCGTGCGCGATCGCGGACGCACCGAGGAACAGGCCGCGCTGGTCGAGGCGATCCTGGCCGATCTGTGCGCCCAGAGGGCTCTGACAGGCCCGCGTCGCCTGGCCTCGATCTTCTTCGGCGGCGGCACGCCGTCGCTGATGGCGCCCGACGCCGTCGCGCGCATCGTGGCGGCGGCCCGCGACCTGTTCCCGCCCGCCGGCGACATCGAGATCACGCTGGAGGCCAATCCCACGGACGCCGAGGCCGGCCGTTTCGCCGCCCTGGCCGACGCCGGGATCAACCGCCTGTCGATGGGGGTTCAGGCGCTGGACGACGCCGCCCTGCGTTTTCTGGGCCGCGACCATTCGGCGGCCGAGGCCCTGCGCGCGGTCGATCTTGCCCGACGCGCCTTCGACCGTCTGTCCATCGACCTGATCTACGCCCGCCCGGACCAGACGCCTGAAGATTGGACCGCCGAGCTGACGGCGGCGCTGGCGCTCGGGTTCGAACACGTCTCGCCCTATCAACTGACCATAGAGCCGACGACCGCCTTTGGTCGGGCCTTCGCACGCGGAACCCTGACCCCGCCGGACGAGGACCGGGCTGCCTCCCTCTACGAAACCACCCAGGACGTCCTCTCCGCCGCCGGCTTCGTAGCCTATGAGGTGTCCAACCATGCGCGCGGTCCCGCCGCCCGGTCGGCGCACAATCTGCATGTCTGGCGCGGCGGGGACTATCTCGGCCTTGGCCCCGGCGCCCATGGCCGGCTGACGCTGGACGGCGCCAGGACCGCGACCGTCGCCCACCGCCGTATCGCCGACTATGTGGCGGGCGTCTCGAGCCTCACGCCCTGGTCCGAGCGCGACGCACAGACTGCGGCCGACGCCGCCGAGGAACGGCTGCTTCTGGCCCTGCGCACCACCGAAGGCGCGCCTGTCGCCCTGCTGTCGGCCCTCGGCCTTTCGCCTGAAGACGCGCCGGTCGCGGACCTGATCGCCGACGGATTCCTGATGCTGAAGGCCGAGCGACTGATCGCCACCGAGCGCGGCCGCCCGGTGCTGGACGGCGTGCTGAAGGCGCTGCTGACCTAGGCTTTCTTCAGCCCCAGCATCCCCAGCCAGCCGCCGCTGGTCAGCAGAGCGACATCCAGCAGGGCCAGCGGCAGGGGCGTGGAAACCGGCGCGGCGATGAAGCGCGAACACCAGTCCGGGCCGAACTTGGCCTTGTAGCTGCGCAGACCCTGGAAGCCGTAGAGCGCCCCACCCTCTTCGAACACCAGGGCGCCGACACGGGCGAAGACCGGCGCGATGCGACGATCCTCCAGTCCGGCCAGCGGCGCCATGCCCAGGTCGAAGCTGGCCAGCCCCTCCGCCTTGGCCCACTGGGCGCAGCGGATGAACAGATAGTCCATCACCCCATGCGGCGCGTCCGGCCGATGCCGCATCATATCCACCGCCGCCTCTTCCGGAGAAGTCAGCAGATTGGCGAAGGCGACGATGCGGCCGCCCTCCTTGACCACCGCCAACGGCGTCAGGTCCAGATAGTCGACGTCGAAGCGCCCCAAGGAGAAGGATTTTTCCGAGCCCTCGTGCATGGCCAGCCAGGCGTCCGAAATCTCGCGCAGTTCGTCCGCGATCGCTGCGGCCGAACCGGGCGGCAGAACCTCGAACGAGGAGCCTTCACGCTCGGCGCGATTGATGGCTGTGCGAAGGTTCTGCTTGCCCTTGCCCTCGATGGAGAAGCGGTGGGCGTCGATCACGGCCGTCTCGCCGACCTTGCGCACCGCCAGCCCCATGGTCGCCAGATCGCCCAGCACCTCTTCGCTGACCGAATAGAAGACCGCCGCCCCGCCGTAGCTGTCGGCCATCTCGGCGAAGGACCACAGCAACTCCAGTCGCTCGCTCTTGAGCCCCGCCGGTTCGCCCATGGCGATCCAGCGCCGCCCCCGCACGCGATAGGCCAGAAAGCTGGAACCCGACGGGCTGAACATCAGCGCCTTGTCGCCCAGCATGGCCAGCCAGGCCTCGGGCGTGGCCGTGTCGGCGGTCTGCAGCGCTTGCAACGCGCGATCGATGTCGGCCTTGCTGGCCGGTCCGTGACTGTGGGCGCCGGGCGAGCTCAGCAACGAACGGCCGGCCACCACCAGCGTCAGGATCGCCAGAACCAGCCCGGCCCGCAGGAAGCCGGACGCCTGGCGATCGCTGAGGAAGCGCCACCACAGCTCGTCATTATAGGCCACGTCGCGATAGGCGAAGAAGCCCAGCCACAGCATGGCCGCCACCACCGCCGTCAGCAGCAACAGCCAGCTGGGCCGGAGCGGCTCGCTGAGCCGCGAGCGCCGGTTGAAGGCCGTACGGCACGGCGCCAGCAGGGCGGCGACGACCAGCAGATCCGTCGCCTGCTGCCAGTCCAGACCCTTCAGCACCGAAAACACCGCCCCGGCCGCCAGGACCAGCAGGGCGGCCCAATAGGCGCCGCGCCGACGCCGCCACAGACCGGCCGACAAGAGCAGAAGCAGGAAACCGGCGATGCTGCCAACGAAGTGCGACAGGTCGATCAGGATCGGAGAGACGACGCCCGTCAGCTGGCGCAACCGACTGTCGAACTCGGGCGTCACCGCAGAGGCCAGCATCAGCGCGCCTGCGCCGAAGGCCAGCACCGCAAAGATCTGGGGCGTCAGCTCGAAGGCCAGACCCGCCAATCGGCGGATCAGACCGGATGTGTGCCGGGGGCGGCTGGACAAGCGTGGCCTCTCGAATCGCGGATCGCCCGAACATAGACCAAGAATCGTCCAACCGGGGCGCTGCCAAGGTCATTTCGGGGCATACGAAACAATCCGTAACAGAGGGAGTATATAGGGGTGCGGGCGTCGGGTCCGCGTAACTGGGGATGACCCATGAATATCAAGACCGTTCTTCTGGCTGGCGCTGCTGCCGCCTTCATGACCGCCGCGCCGGCTCTGGCGCAAGAAACCACGCCCGCTCCCGCCGCCGCGCCTGCCGCGGCCGCCTCGTCGCAGCAATCGCTGTCGCTGAACCCCGGATCGAGCGTTTCCGGTCCCGACGGCGAGCTGGGCAAGCTGGAAGGCGTTCAGAACAATGCCGAAGGCAAGCAGGAGCTCACCGTTCGCGGCGCCGACGGCCAACTTCGCGCCGTGCCCCTGAGCGGCATCCGTCAGGAAGGAACCGGCGTCGTAGTGGCCTACACCAAGGCCGAGTTCGACGCCGCCGCTCCGATCGCCGGCGGCCCGGCGGCTCCGGCGGCAACTCCCGCCCCGGCTTCTGATCCGATGGCCGAACCGACGGCTGAGCCCGCCGCCGAGCCCACGGATCCCACCACGGCGGAACCCGCTACGACGGAACCGGCTGCTCCCGTCCCGGACAGCGCTACGCCGGCTCCGACCGAGCCGCAGTAAGACAGTCTTCCAAGGCTGAACGATCAAGGGCGGTCGGGTTCCCCGGCCGCCCTTTCGTCTGTTCGCAGCGGAGCGGCGACAGTGGCGCAGCAAAAAGGGCGGCTCGTGAGAGCCGCCCTTTTCCTTATCGACCGACTGTCGGATCAAGCGCGACGCTTGACCAATCCCAGAAGGAACAGCAGCAGGCAGGCGCCCAGGAACGCCACGATCAGGGTGACGAAGTTGAAGCCGCCAACCGGCGTACCGAAGACGTTTGCAGCGATGAAGCCGCCGATCAGAGCGCCGACGACGCCGACGATCAGGTTCGTCAGCAGGCCGTGGTTGCGACCCATGACCTTTTCAGCCAGCCAACCGGCGACGATGCCGATGACGAGCCAACCAATGATTCCGAGACCCATGCTGTGGTTCCTTCCTTTAAAAGCCAAGCTGTTGCTGTAAATGCAGCTCCGGCCATACGGTTGCGTCCTTCCTTCAACGTCGCCGCAATGAGGCCGAATTCGCCTCAGGCGCGATCCGGCACGGCGATTGCCGCGATCGACGTGTGTCGTCCCGCATCGGGACAGACGTGAGACGAGGATCACCGTCATGGCCGACGACATCGACCTTCACCTGGGCCGCCGTCTGCGCCGCCGACGTCGCTTGCTGGGTCTGACTCAGCAGCAGTTGGCCGTTCAGGTCGGCATCCGATTTCAGCAAATTCAAAAATATGAATGCGGCGCGAACCGCATCTCGGCCGCGCGCCTGTGGCAGTTGGCCGAGGCGTTGGAAACGTCGGTCGCCTATTTCTATGACGGTCTAGCCGAGGCGATGGACGCCGACGCGCCGACGCCCAAGGGCGGCGAAGTCTTCTCCCGCAAAGAGACGCTGGATCTGATCCAGGCCTATTATCAGCTGGACGAGCGGCCCCGTCGGCGTTTGCTGGATCTGGCCAAGTCTCTGCACGCGAACGACGCCGCCGCGGCCTGATCCGCTCGCCGCAAAGGGCGCCCAAGCCCGAGAAAGCAGGCTAAAGGGAGCGCCATGACCGAATACGAAGCCTTCGCCATCGAGCTGGCGCGCGAAGCCGCGCGCGTGACCCTGCCCTTTTTCCGCTCGGACATCGGGCATGAGGACAAGGGCGGCACAGCCGGCTTCGATCCCGTCACAGAAGCCGACAAACAGGCCGAGGCCGCCATTCGCCGCCTGATCGCCGCCCGCTATCCCGACCACGGCGTCATCGGCGAGGAGTATGGCGAGGATCGACCGGACGCCGAGCACGTCTGGGTGCTGGATCCCATCGACGGCACGCGCGCCTTCATCTCGGGCCTGCCGCTGTGGACCACTCTGATCGCCCTTCGCACAGGCGGAAAGCCGACCGTCGGTGTCATCGCCCAGCCCTATCTGGACGAAATCTTCATCGGCGGCCCGTCCGGCGCACGCCTGTTGCGCGGCGATGTCGAGACGCCGCTGGCCGTGCGGTCCTGCGAGACGCTGACCGACGCCGTCATCTCGACCACGGACCCTGACATCTTCAACGGCGCCGAACTAGGCGCTTGGACCCAGGTGCGTGCGACCGCCCGCCTGGCGCGCCTGGGCTGCGACGCCTACGCCTACGCCATGGTTGCGGCGGGCAAGATGGATTTGGTCGCCGAGACCAGCCTGAAGCCCTGGGACTGGTCCGCCCTCGTGCCCGTCATAGAGGCGGCGGGCGGCAAGGTCGTGAACTGGCGCGGCGCAGCGCCGGACGACAGGGGCCAGGTCCTGGCCGTCGGCGACGCGCGCCTGATCGACCAGGCGCTGGTGACGCTGAAACGCGCGGCCGCCTGAACCTCTCGTCTGGCGCATATTGACGCAGGCCGAGAGACGGCGTCAGGGTGTGGCCGGTTGAGGGACGGATTTCGATGGCTGGCCTGTCCAAACTGGTTGTCGGCTTCGATGTGCCCTGGGTCACGAGTTGGACCGGCGAAGAGATTGCGGGCGCCGCGCCGTGCCGAACCGTCGGCGGCCGTCTCGCCCTGATGCAGGCCAGCGCGCCCGGCAGCGGCAAGCCGCAATATTCCAAGAACCATCTGGTCCGACAGCGCCTCACGGTCGCACGCATGCTGTGCCCGATGTGCGGCGCGCCGACTGAGGAGGGCGATCGCTGGACGCAAGTCGCCGCGCGACGATGCGCCGGTCAGCTCAGGGCGCGCGGCGGTCAGGTTCGCGCCGACATCGCCGACGACCGGGTGATGATCGACGCCGGCTCGATCGCGCCCCTGCACCGCCGCTGCGTCGATCGCTCGATGAAATACTGCCCGCACCTGCGCGCCAGCGACGACGTGATGGTCATGCGCTTCCCGCGCGCGTGGATCGTTCTGCCCCTGCTGATCGAGGCCGAGACCGGCCCCGGCGTCGCCGTCGCCTTCCTGCAACTATGCGGCGTTACCCAGACGATCGACCGACGCTGGCGCGCCGAAACCGCCGCCTGATCGATCAGCCCGACGTCACGTCCGCAGGCCTCGCCGACGGATCGGTGACCGCGTCCGCCGCAGGCGCGACCAGATCGGCCATGGCGTCGAATTCGTTCAGGAAGACGGCGCGCAGGTCGTCGGCCTCCATGATGACCTCATGCTTGGCGCCGGCGACCTCGACGTAGCGCCCGCGCGGGATGCGTTTGGCGGCCCATTGGTTGGTCTGTTTCCACACCACGTCGTCGGCGCTGGCCTGGACGATCACGACCGGCGCCTTGACCGCCTTCAAGGCCTTGGGCTTCAGCGCGCGCTCGCCAGCGTCCAGCGCAAAGGCCAGCCAGCCGTAGGTAGGACCGCCGATGGCCAGGTGCGGACAGGCATAGAGCTGCTGACGCCACATCTCATAGCGGGTCTCGTCCGAAGTCAGGGCGTCCTCGGCGAAGTTGTGATCGAAGGGATCGTCTGGGTCGCCCAGGATATAGTCGCCGGCCTGGCCGTGCCGGATATTCCAGCGCACCACCAGATTGACCGACCACATCGACCGTTTGCCGGTCTTGATGCGCAGCATGGGGCTGGACAGCACCGCGCCGGCGAACCGATCCTCGCCGCTTTCCAGTGACAGCAGGTTCAGACATGCGCCCATCGAGTGACCGACCATGATCCAGGGTTTGGGGCACTGGTCCTCATAGGCGTTCAGCAGGCGGTTGTAGTCGTCCAGAAACTCCTCGACCGCACGGGCGTGCCCCTTCAGCCGATCCGGCAACAACCGCGCCGACAGCCCCTGGCCGCGCCAGTCGTGGGTCAGCACGCACCAGCCGCGCGCCATGAAGTTGCCGATCACCTCATAGTATTTCTCGATCGGCTCGGTGCGGCCGGGGCTGAGCACCACCGTGCCGCGCACCTTGTCCGCAGCGAGATGAGACGGCTTCCACAGCCCGGCGCGCAGCCGCATTCCGCCTGCGCCGCGAAACCAGTCGCCCTTTCCGCCGGGCGGCGGATAGGCGCCGGGCACCCCCATCAGCGGGGCGTTGGCGGCGAAGGCTTGGGCGCGGTTCACTCGGGCTTCCTGAACTTCAAGGTCATGCGATCGCTCTCGCCGATCGCGTCATATTTGGAGCGGTCGAAGGCGGGGTCCGCCGGTTCGCCGCGCGGCGCCGTCAGGCGCGTGGGCGCCAGGGTGTCGACGCCGAACGGGTGGTCCTTGGTGTCTTCCGGATTGGCGTTGATCTCGGACGCCTCGACGAAGACGAAGCCCGCCTCGGCCGCCAACTGGCGCACGAAGGCTTCCTGCACATAGCCGTTGGCCGCGACCGGATCCTGATCCTCCGCCGGGGACAGTCGATGTTGCTCGACACCCAGGATGCCGCCCGAGCGAAGGGCGGCGAAGGCGTCGGCGAAGGCCTTTTCCGCAATGCCAGCCGCCATCCAGCCATGCAGGGTCCGCATGAACAGGCACATTTCGGCCGTACCCGCCGCGATCACCGGGCCGGACCCCGCGCCGAAGACCGAAAACTGCGGCTCGCCATAAAGCTTCTTGTCGCTGGAGAACCGCGTGCGGAAGGCGGTGTTCAGCACGGCCTGCGCCGGATCGGCGGTCGGTCCCTCGGGGAACAGGGCGGCGACATAGGTTCCCCCACCCTTGGCCAGATAGGGGGCCAGGATTTCGGTGTACCAGCCGCTGCCGGGCCAGAACTCCACCACCGTCATCTTGGGTTGAAGACCAAAGAACCGCAGCGTCTGCATCGGGTGACGGAAGGCGTCGCGCGCCTTGTCCTGGGCCGTGCGCCACGATCCCTCGACCGCCCATTCCAGCGAGCCTTCCGGCGGCCCGGCGGGCGTGGGCGGCGCGGCGGGCGCCTTTGCGGCCTCGTCCTTGCGCCCGCAAGCCGCCACGCCGGTCAGCCCCAGCGCCGCAGCGCCGCTCAGCAGAAACCGACGCGACAATCCGCTCGCGTTCGCCAGACGATCAGCCATTCAAAACCTCCGCAGGACGCCGGGACCCGCGTCCGACGCACCCTGACGCCTTGGGCTTAATCGGGTTCGCAGGTCCGGTCAAAACGCAAGACAGCCTATTCGGGCTTGCGGAAACGCAGGGTCATCCGGTCGCTCTCGCCGATGGCGTCGAAGGCGGCGCGTTCCTCGGGCGTCAGGGTGCGGCCGGACGGATCGTTGCGCGCGGCCGACTGGCGGATCGGCGGCAGGGTCCAGACGCCGAACGGGTGATCGTGGTCGTCCTTGGGATTGGCGTTCAGTTCGCTGCGCGCCTCCAGCACGAAGCCGGCGTTGCGCGCCTCATGGATCACATAGCTTTCGGGCACATAGCCGGTGGAGGCGACGTCAGCGACATTCAGCCCCTCCGCGCTGCGGTGCTGTTCGACGGCCAGCACGCCGCCGGGCTTCAGGGCCTTGAAGAAGGCCTGCAGATACGGCTGGGTCCGGCCGTCGCGCGACCAGTTATGGAAAGCGCGGGCCACCAGGATGAAGTCGGCGGTTCCGTCCGCCACGCCCATGCTTTCGAGCGGGCGATTGACCGGCACATAGCGACCGCCGGTCGCCGCCGCATAGGGCTCCAGAATGTGCCGCCACCAGCTGGCGCCGCCCGGCTCGATCTCCACCACCGTCATGCCCGGCGTCAGGCCCCAGAAGGTCAGGGATTCATACGGATGACGATAGACGTCGCGCGCCCGGTCGGCGGCGGGCCGGGTCTCGGCGACGATGGCGGTCTGCAAGGCCGTGTCGTCGGAGAAGGTCGGCATGGCGCTGGACAGGGCCGAGCGCGGCGGCGTCCACGCGCCCTGGGTCTGGGGCGACTGTTGGGCCAGGGCGGGGGCGGCGGACAGCAGGACGGCGACGAGGCCGTAGACGGCAGGGCGCATGATCGAGGGCTCCAGGTTCAGGTCGTTCTCCATAGGCAGGCGGGCCGCCCGCGCAAATGAACTTCGCGAGACACAGGCGGATTTGACGCAAGCAAAATCGTCGCGGCGGCGCCCTTGACGCCGTTTCGCCGGCTCCCATCTTTGCTCTCGAGGACGCCGATTTCGGGTTCTCCAGACTGACGGCGCCGGTTTCGGGTCGTCGATCTGATCTCCTACCGTCCGGGCCAAAACGCCGGGCGGCTCAACCTTGCTGATCCTCAGGAGGATGCTGATGCGTACCTATGATTTCACCCCGCTGTACCGTTCGGCCGTCGGCTTCGACCGTCTGGCCAATCTGCTGGAAAACGCCTCGCGCGCGACCAGCCAGGACACGGGTTATCCCCCCTACAACATCGAGACCACGGGCGAGAACGCCTATCGCATCGAGATCGCCGTCGCCGGCTTCAGCCCCGATGAGCTGAACATCGAGGTGAAGGAAAACCTGCTCACCGTGACCGGCCGCAAGACCGCCAACGATGATACGGCGACGCAGAAGACCTATCTGCATCGCGGTTTGGCCGAGCGCGATTTCGAGCGCCGCTTCCAGCTGGCCGACTATGTCGTCGTCAACGACGCCAATCTGGTCAACGGTCTGCTCTCGATCTCGCTGAAGCGCGAGCTGCCCGAGGCGCTGAAGCCCCGCCGTATCGAAATCGGCGCTGGCCAGCCGCTGATCGAAGGCCAGGCCGAGAAGAAGGCTGAAGCAGCCTAAGCCGTTTCAAGGCGAACTATGAAAGGGCGGCGCTCGCGCCGCCCTTTTTCTATGCCGCCAGGTGCGAGAAGGCGGCGACGACCTGTTCATAGGCCGGCCGTTTGAACGGCACGATCAGGTCGCAAGCGTCCGACAGCAGCCCCCAGCGCCAGGCGTCGAACTCGACCTCGTCGTCGGCCGCCAGATCGATCTCGGCATCGTCGCCGGTGAAGCGGAAGGCGAACCACTGCTGCTTCTGCCCCTTGAAACCGCGCCAGGCCTTGGCGTTGTTCATGGCTTCGGGCGGGAAGTCGTACAGGATCCAGTCTCCCGTCCGCGCCAGCAATTCGATCGAGGTGACGCCGGTTTCCTCATGCAGTTCGCGGCGGGCGGCGGCTTCCAGATCCTCGCCCGCATCGACGCCGCCTTGCGGGAACTGCCAGTTATGCGGGCCGGGCGTGGCGTGCCGCTGGCCGTACCAGACCAGGCCGTCGCGGTTGAACAGCACGACCCCGACATTGGGGCGGTAGGCGTCAATATCCATGAAATCCGCTCATCCCCGCGAAAGCGGGGACCCAGTTTTGGCCGCGAAATCGGCGTCGGTTCAATGTGCAGCCAGGCGTCTCAAGTAATCAAGCACTGGGTCCCCGCTTTCGCGGGGATGAGCGGAGATTTTAAGGTCTAGCGCCCCGGCCGCATCGACATGGACGAGGCCGGCGCCAGTTGCAGGCCGCGCTGTTCCAGACCGGCGGTCCAGCGGGCGGCGGCCTCGACCGTCACCGGATAGCTAAAGCCGGCCCCCAGGGCCGAGCCGCGCAGCTTGGCCTGGGCTTCCAGACCGTTCAGGGCGGCGACGATGGCGGCAGGCGACTGGGTCCGGTCGATGACGCGGTCCGCGCTGGCCCGCGCCCAGGCGCCCGGCCGACGCTGGAACGAGCCGTCGTCCAGGAAGGCGACGCCGCGCTGGCGCAGGACGCTCAGGAAGGCGTTCATGCCGGTGTCCGAGCCGGCGAACCGGTCGCCCAGATAGTTGGTCACGCCGAAATAGCCGGTGGCGCGGCTCAGCAGCCAGTCCATCTTTGCGGTCACATCGTCGGCGCCGCCGTCGGCCAGCAGCGTATAGGGGCCGGGGTCGTTGTCGGGATAGCCGGTCGGCTCCATCGGCATTTCCAGCATGACCTCATGGCCCTGGGCGCGCGCCTGGTCGATCCAGCCCTGCAGATTGTCGGCATAGGGCACGAAGCTGAGGGTGACCTCCGGCGGCAGGCGTTCGATCGCCGCGCGGGTGGTGACGGCGTTCAGGCCCAGCCCGCCGACGATCAGCGACACGCGCGGCTTGCCGTTCGGTCGGAACGGACGGGCATAGGCCTGGGCCGGCACGCGGCCGTCGGGCGCGATCATCGGCAGGGGACCGTTCGATCCGGGTTGCGACAGGCCGGCGATGGGGGCCTTGGCCAACGGAGAGGCGACATGGACCGGCGCCGTGATGGGCGCGCCCTGACCCGAGACGCTGCCGCCGTCCGGCAGGGTGATGACGGCGTCGCCGCCCGCGGTCGGATCGGCGCCGCCCGCCAGATTCTGATACAGCCCCATCGCGCCCATGGAGAAGGCTTCGAAGCCCGTCGGCGCCGGCGCTGGCGCTGCGGCCGCGTCGCGTTCCAGCGCGACATGGGCCGAGGGCGTCCCCGCCTTGGGATCGCCCAGAACCGTCAGGAACAGGGCGCTGGCGCCGAGCAGCAGCAAGCCCGCCAGACCCGCCGCGACCGGCGGCTTCTTCAGGGCGTCGACGACAGGTTTCAGGCTCGGGCCGTCCTTGGCGCGCGGGGCGGTCCCGGCGGTGGCGGCGAGTGCGGATTGGCGTTTGGCGAACATGGGCAAGAGTGGAACCGATCTGGAATCCTACGCCCGCATCATCGCGCGCCGTCGGTTAAGAAACCCTAACGGGCGGTTCACCATGATCGACGCGGTGATTTCTGGGGGCGGCTGTCACGGATCGTGCGTTGACGCGGGCGACTTCGCCCTTCCAGATGCCGACCTCCCCGCGCCGACCCCAAGCCGTCCCAGGATATTTCAGATGATGAGCCCCGCCGCCGACGACGCCCTGCGTGACGAAGTTCGACTGCTGGGCGGCATACTGGGCGACATCATCCGCGACGAGGGCGGGCAGGCCCTGTTCGACCATGTCGAGGCGGTGCGCCAAGCTTCGATCGCCTATCACCGCGACCCGGCCTCGCACCCCGCCAAGCGTCTGGAGAAGCTGCTGACCGCCATGTCGGTCGATCAGGCGGCCGGTCTGGCGCACGGCTTCGCCTTGTTCTCGCTGCTGGCCAATATCGCCGAGGACCGCTCCACCCGCCGCCGCGCCCAGAGCCAGGCCGAGGCCGGCGCACGGCCCGATACGCCCGAAGGCGCGCTGAAGCGTCTGGCCGATCAAGGCGTGGACCGCGAGGCCGTGCGCGCCCTGCTGGATCAGTCGCTGATCTCGCCCGTCCTGACCGCCCACCCGTCCGAGGTCCGGCGCAAGAGCGTCATCGACCGCATCGCCGCCATCACCGACCTGCTGGACGCCTGCGACAAGGCCGGCGACGCCTGCACCCTCGAAGCCATCGCCGAACCGCTTCGCCGCCAGATCGTTATCCTGTGGGCCACGCGTCTGGTCCGCACCCAGGGCCTGGTGGTGCAGGACGAGATCGACACCGTCGTCTCCTTCCTAGACCGCATCTTCCTGCACGTCGCGCCCAAGCAGTTGTCGGCCTGGCGGCGGCTGCTGGACGCGCCCGAGCTGAAACCCTTCATGCGGGTCGGCACCTGGGTCGGCGGCGACCGCGACGGCAATCCGAACGTGGACGCCACGGTGATGGCCGCCGCCTTCAGCACCCAGGCGCGAGCCGTGCTGACCTTCTATCTGGACGAGGTGCACGCCCTCGGCGCCGAACTCAGCCTCGCGGCCGAGCTAGCCCAGGTATCGCCCGCGCTTCAGGCTCTGGCCGACGCCGCCCATGACCCCTCGCCCCACCGCGCCGACGAGCCCTATCGCCGCGCCCTGACCGGTGTCTATGCCCGCCTGGCCGCCACGCACGAGAAGCTGGGCGACGCCCCCCCGCCTCGTCGCCCCGCGGTCCAGGCCGAACCCTATTCTGGCCCTGACGCCTTCGAGGCCGATCTGAAGACGCTTCACGACAGCCTGGTCTCGCACCACGGCGGCGTCTTCGCCGACGACCGGCTCAGCGACCTGATCACGGCGGTCGAGGTGTTCGGCTTCCACATGGCGACCCTGGACATGCGCCAGAACGCCGACGTCCATGAGCGCGTCGTCGCCGACCTGCTGAAGGTCGCCGGCGTCCAGTCCGACTATCTGGCGCTGGACGAAGAAAGCCGCCTGAAGGTGCTGGCCGCCGAACTGGCCTCGTCGCGCCTTCTGTTCAGCCCCTATGCCGACTATGAGCCGGAAACGCTGAAGGAGCGCGCCATCCTTCAGGCGGCGGCAACCGCGCTTGCCGCCTTCGGTCCCCAGGCGATCCGCACCCATATCGTGTCCAAGACGGATGCAGCGTCCGATCTGCTGGAAGTCTATCTGCTGCTCAAGGAGGTCGGTCTCTACCGGCTCGAAGACCCCGCCGCCTGTCCCATCCAGGCCGCGCCCCTGTTCGAGACCATCGAGGACCTTCGCGCCGCGCGCCCCACCCTGGAGCGGCTGCTGCAGGAGCCCTCCGCTCTCGCCGTCGCCAAGGCGCGCGGGGTGCAGGAGGTGATGATCGGCTATTCGGACTCCAACAAGGACGGCTCTTACCTGACCTCGGGCTGGGAGCTGCACGAGGCCTCGCGCGCCCTGGTCGAGGTCACGCAGAAGCACGGGCTGAAGCTGCAACTATTCCACGGGCGCGGCGGCACGGTCGGGCGCGGCGGCGGTTCGTCCTTCGCCGGCGTCCTGGCCCAGCCGGAAGGCACGGTCCAGGGCCGCATCCGCACCACCGAACAGGGCGAGGTCATCGCCAACAAATACGGCGAACCGGAAATCGCGCTTCGCAATCTGGACGCCCTGACCTGCGGCGCCATGCTGGCCTCCTTGGGCAAGGGGACGGATCACGCCTTCACCGCCGAACACGGCGCGACCCTGTCGGACCTGTCGGCGCGTTCGATGGCCGCCTATCGCAAGCTGGTCTATGAGACCGACGGCTTCGTCGACTACTACCGCGCCGCCACCCCCATCGCCGAGATCGCCGATCTGAAGATCGGCTCGCGCCCGTCGTCGCGCACCGCCTCGACGCGGATCGAGGATCTGCGCGCCATTCCGTGGGTGTTCAGCTGGTCACAAAGCCGGGTCATGCTGCCCGGCTGGTTCGGCTTCGGCTCGGCCGTGCAGGGCAAGGACATCGGCGAGCTGAAGGCGATGGCCGAGGCCTGGCCCTTCTTCAAGACGCTGGTCCAGAACATGGAGATGGTCATGGCCAAGTCCGACATGACCATCGCCCGCCGCTACGCCACCCTGGTCCCCGACGCCTCTCTGGCCTCGCGCATCTATGGTGAAATCCGCGAGGAGTGGCAGCGCACCCACGACGCCATCCTGGCCATCACCGGCCATGACGCCCTGCTGGGCGGCCAGCCCGAGCTGGACCGGCTGATCCGGCTGCGCATGCCCTATGTCGAGCCGCTGAACCACGTCCAGATCGAACTGATCCGCCGCCGCCGCGCAGGCGACGACGACCCCCGCGTCCGCGAAGGCATCCTTCTGGCCATCAACGGCGTGGCAGCGGGATTGAGGAACAGCGGCTGACTACAGCCACTTCGTCCGCTTGAACGTCACGTACAGCGCCGCGCAGATGGCCGCGATCACGCCCAGGACCGCATAGTATCCGTATTCCCAGCGCAGCTCGGGCATGTGTTCGAAATTCATGCCGTAGATGCCGGCGATGGCGGTCGGCACGGCCAGGATGGCGGCCCAGGCGGCCAGCTTGCGGGTGATCAGACCCTGACGCTGCTGCTCCAGCAGATTGGCGACCTCGAACACCGACGACAGGATGTCGTTCAATCCCCCCAACCGGCTGTTCACCCGCCGCACGTGGTCGCCCACGTCGCGGAAATAGGGCCGCCCGTCCGGATCGATACAGGGCAGGTCCAGAGACTGCAGCCGCCCCAGCACCTCTTCCATCGGCCCCAAAATGCGACGGAACTTCAGCAGTTCGCGGCGCAGGGTGAAGAGCCGGCGGATTTCCAGGCGTGACAGGAAGGCGTCCAGCGTTCGCTGTTCCATCTCCAGAACGCTGTCCTCGACATCGTCGACGATGGGGGCATAGGCGTCGACGATGAAATCCAGAATGCCGTGCAGGACGAAATCGGGACCCTTCTTCAGCTGCAGGGGCGAGGCTTCCAGTTGTGTGCGCAGATGATTGTGGGCCCGGGCCGAGCCGTGCCGGATGCTGACCACATGGTCGTCGCCGACGAAGACGTGCGTTTCGCCGTAGGCGATACGATCGTCGATCTTCAGAGCCGTGCGCGCCACGACGAACAGCTCGCGCCCATAGACCTCGACCTTGGGCATCTGGTGCGCCGCCAGGGCGTCCTCGACCGCCAGCGGGTGCAGTTTGAACCGTTCGACCAGGATCTCGATCTCTGCGTCCGTGGGATCGTAAAGGCCGATCCAGACGAACTCACCCGGCTCCAGCGCCAGCCCCTCGGGCGTCAGCGGCGCCTCACGCACGCGCTGACCGTCGCGATAGACGTAGGAGGCGACGACGGTCATGCGGGGTTCCGGGATCTGCGCGAGTCTCGACCTGCTCTAGGCCAGGTTTCCGCCAAACGAAACGGCCGGCGGATCGCTCCGCCGGCCGTCAGATTTGCGATTGCGCTCAATCAGCGCAAAGCGCGGTAGCGCCCTTTATCAAGAAACAGGGAAGCCCCGGACCTTCAGCAGGGCCGCTACGTCCGGGTCGCGACCGCGGAAGGCGCGATAGGCTTCGGCGCGGTCCGTGGTGTTGCCGGGCGCCAGCATGATCGACTTGAAGCGGCCGGCGATGTCCGGATTGAACACGTCGCCGGACTCTTCGAAATAGGCCCAGGTGTCGGCGTCCATCGTCTCGGACCACAGATAGCTGTAGTAGCCCGCCGAATAGGCGTCCGACGTGAACAGGTGATTGAACTGCGGCAGGCGGTGCCGCATCACGATCTCCTTGGGCATGCCGATCCGAGCCAGGCTGGCCTTTTCGAACGCGTCGATGTCGGTCGGCGGCACAGCCTGGGTGTGCAGGTCCATGTCCACGATGGCCGAGGACAGATAGCTGACCGTCGCATAGCCCTGGTTGAAGGTGGCGGCGGCCTCGATCTTGTTGACCAGTTCGGCCGGCATGGCCGCGCCCGTCTGATAGTGCTTCAGATAGCCGTCCAGGATCGGACGGCTCAGCACCCAGTGCTCGTGCACCTGCGACGGATATTCCACGAAGTCGCGCGGCGTATTGCCGTACGACGGATAGGTCACCACCGACGACAGATAGTGCAGGGCGTGGCCGAACTCATGGAACAGGGTCTCGGCGTCGTCCAGCGAGATCAGGACCGGCTCGCCCGGCTCCGGCTTGGTGAAGTTGTTGTTGTTCGACGCCAGGATGACCTTGGAGCCGTCCAACTGCGAGAAGGACCGATAGGTGGTCATCCAGGCGCCCGAACGCTTGCCCGGACGGGCGTAGTCGTCGGTGTAGTACAGACCGATCAGGCGGCCGTCGCGGCTCTTGTCATAGACCTCATAGGCCTCGACGTCCGGCTCGAACGTCGGCACCGATCCCTTGGGCAGCTTCTTGAATTGGAAGCCGTACAGGCGCTCGGCCATGGCGAAGGAGCCGGCGCGGACCGCGTTCAGCTCGAAGTAGGGCTTCAGCTGGTTCTGATCCAGGTCGTACTTGGCCTTACGCACCTTCTCGGCGAAGTAGAGGTAGTCCCAAGGCTCGATGTCGAAGCCGGCGATCGCCTTCATGTCGGCGACTTCCTCGGCGACGCGGGCCTTGGCCGGCGCCCAGACGCGGTCCATCAGGGCCTGGGCATTGGCCGGGGTCTTGGCCATCGTGTCCTGCATGCGCAGTTCGGCGTGGTTACGATAGCCCAGCAGCTTGGCGCGTTGGTCGCGCAGCTTCACGATCTCGGCGATGGTCGCGTTGGTGTCGTTGGCGTCGCCGTTGTCGCCGCGATTGACGAACTTCTTCCAGACCTGCTCGCGCAGGGCCCGATCGTCGGCGAAGGTCAGGAAGGGATCGACCGCCGATCGCGTGTTCAGGATCGCCCAACCTTGCAGGTTGCGGCTGCGCGCGGCGCTGGCGGCGGCCGCCTTGTTGGAGTCCGGCAGGCCCCGCACGCCGGCCTCGTTGGGGATCAGCGTCCAGGAATTCTCATCGGCGACGACCTTCTGGCCGAAGCGGGTGAAGGCGTTGGACAGGGCGGTGTTGATCCGGCCCAGTTCGGCCTTGCCGGCCGCGTCCAGATTGGCGCCCGAACGGATGAAGGCGTCGCGGCGACGTTCGGCCAGACGCTTCTGCTGGGCGCTGAGGCCCGCCGCGTCGGCGGTGTCGGCGACGGTTTTGACCCGTTGGAATAGCTTTTCGTTGAAGGTGATCTCGTCAGAAGCCGCGGACAGCAGCGGCGACAGCTCGGTGTCCACCGCGTCATAGGCTTCGCCGCCGATGTTGGAGGTCATCACGCCATAGACATTGGACGCGCGGTCCAGCGGCTCGCCGGCCAGCTCCAGCGCCGCCATGGTATTGGCGAAGGTCGGGGCCTCGGGGTTGTTGGCGATGGCGGCGATGTCGGCGCGTTGCAGTTCGATGCCTTCCAGCATGGCTTCGCGCAGCTTGGCCGGCGTGACCTTGTCGAAGGGCGGAACGCCGTCATACTTCCCGGTCCAGGGCTGCAGCAGCTCGGCGCGCGGCGTCTGGCGGGGCAGGACGGCGCGGGCGATGCGTGCTTCCTCGGCGACGCTGGCGGCGGACGGCGCCGCAGCGGACCCGCCCGAGGTCGCGCCAGTGGAAGCCCCCGTTGAGGCACAGGCCGACAGGGCCATCAGGCTGCCGCCCGCGATGAGAAGCTGGCGTCTATGCATGGAATGCTCCGAAACAAGATCATGGTTGCGATACACTTAGGCGCACGGATCGCCCCCGTCACCTGACGCGGGCATAAACTTGTCGCCAATCCGGTTGGATACGTCGTCGCACTGTTCTAAAGCCGGGCCATGGCTATTGGCGTTTTCGACTCCGGCGTGGGCGGCCTGACCGTCCACCGCGAACTGACCCGACGCTTCCCCCAGCGGGACTTCGTCTATCTGGCCGACCAGGCCCACGCCCCCTATGGCGGGCGCGGCGGCGAAGACATCGTCGAACTGACGAAAACCGGTTGCGAGCGTCTGTTCGATGCCGGCGCCTCCGTCGTCGTCCTGGCCTGCAACACCGCCAGCGCCATTGCGCTTCGCCGCCTGCAACAGACCTGGCTGCCGGGTCTGCGCGAGCGTTTGGGCCGCCCGGTCAACATCCTGGGCATCATCGTCCCGACCATCGAGGCGGCGACGGGCAAGCCCTGGAGCTTCGAGGCCGAGCGCCCGCAGGAAGGCGAAAAGGTCGCCTCCATCGACATCACCGGCGTCTTCTGCACCGCCGCCACGGCCATCAGCCGCGTCTATGAAATCGAGATCGACAAGCGGCGCGAGGACATCGCCGTCTTTTCCGAGCCCTGCCCCGGCCTGGCGGGTCTGATCGAACTGGGCGCGCCGCCGGAGGAGCTGAAGGTGGTGATCGACGACCACGTCGATGCGCTGCGTCGCCGCATCGGCCGCCACCCGGACAAGGCCATCCTGGGCTGCACCCACTATGAGATCGTCGCCGAACTGTTCGCCCAGGCTCTGCCGGCCGGCACCGTTCTGATCGAACAGCCGACGGCGGTGGCGGATGCGCTGGAGCGTTATTTCAAGGCGCACCCCGAATACGATCTGGGCGACAGCGGGCGTCGCGACTTCCTGACCACCGGCCAGGCCGGGCCTCAGTCGGAACTGGTGTCTCAGTTCTGGGGCGCGCCCGTGACGTTCGAACAGGCCTGAGGGCTCAGCAGCCCGGACAATCGGGCAGCGGCTCGGTCTCCAACTGCAATGTCGTGTGGCCGATGGCGTAGCGCTTCGCCACGGCCTGGGCCTCGCAGATCAGGGCCGCCGTGTCGGCGCGGTCGTGGACAAGGTGGGCGGTCAGGGCCGTCTCGGTCGTCGACAATCCCCAGACGTGCAGATCATGCACGGCTCGCACGCCCGGCAGGCCGACCAGCGCCTGTTCCAGAGCCGGCACGTCCACGCCCGTCGGGGCGCCGTCCATGGCCAGATTGACCGAGTCCTTCAGCAGGCCCCAGGTCGACCACAGGATCACGACCACGATCACGAGGCTGACCAGCGGATCGACCACCGACCAGCCGGTTATCATGATCAGCCCGCCAGCCAGCACCACGCCCAGCGACACGCCTGCGTCGGCCATCATGTGCAGATAGGCGCCGCGCGCATTCAGGTCGTGCTGCGACTTCATGAACAGCAGCGCGGTGCCCAGGTTGATGACGAAGCCGATGCCCGCGACCGCCATGATGACGCCCGAGCCGACCGGCGCCGGCTCGCTGAACCGCCGCACGGCCTCGAAGGCAATGGCGCCGCAGGCGAAGATCAGCAGCAGCGCATTGCCCAGCGCCGCCAGAACCGTCGCCTTGCCGAAACCATAGGTCCGCCGACCGCCCGCCGCCCCATGGGCACCGCGTCGCGCCAGCCAGGCCGCGCCGCCCGCCATGGCCAGGCCCAGCACGTCCGACAGATTATGCCCGGCGTCGGCCAACAGGGCGGTCGAATCCGCGATCAGGCCGGCGCCGAACTCGCACGCCACGAACAGCAGATTGACCACCAGGCCGACGGCATAGCGCCAGTCGCCCGTGTCCACCGGGCCGTGGCTATGACCGCCATGACCGTGGCTATGTCCGTGATGGCTGTGAGAATGCCCATGGCCGTGATCCGCATGATCGTGGTCATGCCGGTGGCTGGGGCTGTGGTGCGCGGCGTTCATGGCTCGCCTATACGCCCTCTGGCGAAACAGCCAAGCCGATACATGATAACGCATTGAATGTTATCATGTAATATCGCGTCAGTGTTGGTGCATGGCGACAATGAGGCCAAGACCGATCAGGGCCACGCCAAGCACCGCCCCCTCGTATCGCGCCCATCTCTCCAGCCGCAGGATCGAGGCGCCGGCGCTGGCCAGGGCCGTGAAGACCGCCATGCCGGCGATAGTCCCCGCCGCGAACACCACCGTCAGCAGCGCCAAGGCTCCTAGGCCCGCGGAGGCCGAAGACAGATAGATGGGCAGCAGCACTTCGCCCGGCGAGACCGCCATCATGGCGACCAGACCCAGAAAGGCGGCCTTGTCGGACACGGCCGGCTCTGGCGTCTCGACCGCAGGTCCGCCGGCCATGGCCGGACGCTTCAGGGTCGCGCGCGCCAGATAGAAGGCGCCGAACAGGAACAGCAGCACCGCCGCCAGGTGAGGCAGCACGCCCTCGATCCACTGATCCAGCGCCAGACCCGCCGCCACGATCAGACCACCGACCACCGCCGTCGTGGCGATATGGGCCAGGCCCGCCGTCGTCACCGCCATCAGAATCCGCGACGGTCGCCAGCCTTGCGCCCGCCCGACCAGGGTGAACGGCAGCCAGTGGGTCGGCAGGGCCGCATGCAGGAAGGCCGCAACGAAGCCGCCGCCCAGCAGGGAAAGCATGACGGACTGTTCGGGACCGGGGGACATGACCGGCCCTATAGCGTGTTACTTTATAACGGTCGAGAAGAATCGGCGATCAGAGCCAATCGGCGAACGGCTCGCGGTCTAGCATCTCTTCATAGGTCGGGCGGGGCCGGATCACGGCCCACTGATCGCCATCCACCAGCACCTCGGGGATCAGGGGCCGGCTGTTGTATTCGCTGGACATCACCGCGCCGTAAGCCCCCGCCCCGGTGAAGACGATCAGGTCTTCGGCCTCCAGCGGCGGCAGCGCGCGGTCCCGCGCGAAGGTGTCGCCCGTCTCGCACACCGGCCCGACCACGTCATAGGACGTCGCCCCGCCCCCGCGCGGATTGACCGGCTGGATGTCGTGGAAGGCGTCGTACAGCGCCGGCCGCATCAGGTCGTTCATCGCCGCGTCGAGCACCAGAAAGCGCCGTCCGTCCGAGCGTTCGTTGATCTGTATCACCTGGCTGAGCAGCACGCCGGCGTTGGCGGCCAACAGACGACCCGGCTCGAACGCCGCCTCGACATCCAGCCCGTTCAGAACCCGCGCGGCCATGGCGACATATTCGGCCGGCGACGGCGGCTCGGTCCCGCCCGAATAGGGCACGCCCAGCCCGCCGCCCAAATCCAGCCGGGTCACGGCATGACCCTGCGCCCGCAGTTTGCGCGTCATGTCCGCCAAGACCTCGAAGGCGGCCTTCAGCGGCTCAAGGTCGGTGATCTGGCTGCCAATGTGGCACGCCAGTCCGACGGGCGTGACATGGGGCGAGGCCGAGGCGCGGGCATAGAGATCCATCGCCTCCTCAACCGGCACGCCGAACTTGTCGCCCTTGCCGCCCGTGGTGATCTTGGCGTGGCCGCCCGCTCCCACGTTCGGATTGACCCGAACGGCGATGGCCGGCGACGCATCCATCATGGCCGCGACGGCGATCAGCCGATCCAGCTCGGCGCCGGATTCGACATTGATCTGACGCACGCCGACGCTGATGGCGAAGGCCATTTCCACGTCGGTCTTGCCGACGCCGGAGAAGATGATCCGGTCGGACGGCACGCCGGCCGCAAGAGCCCGGCGGATTTCACCCTCGGACACCGTGTCTGCGCCGGACCCCAGTTTCGCCAGGGTCGCCAACACCGACAGGTTGGAGTTGGCCTTGACCGCAAAGGCGATCAGGGCCTCGCCCAAGGCGTCCCGATGCGCATCTGCGGCGGCGCGCAGCAGGCCGTAATGCCGCTTCAGCGTCGCAGTGGAATAGACATAGGCCGGCGTGCCGACCTCGTCCGCGATCAGCTCCAGCGGCACGCCCTCGGCATGGAGGGCGCCGTCCTTCAGGTCGAAATGGTGCAACTTACCGCGGGTCGTTCTGGGCGGCGCCAGCGCCGATCGGGTTGGACGGGCCGCCGTCGATCGGCACGCTGCTGGACGGACGGTTCAGGGTCGCCGGCTCGGGCAGACCCGGCGCGCGGCTGCTGCGCGGCGCACGCTCGGTCTCGCGCACCGGCGATTCCAGATCGGCCATCCGGCCGCAGGCGGAGGTCAGAAGGGCAAGCGCGCCCGCGACGATGAGTGTCTTCTTCACAGGCGGTCTCTCCAGTCGGCGATGCGCGCACGGACCTGTTCCGGCGCGGTTCCCCCATAGCTTTGGCGGCTTTGGCACGAAGCCTCGGCGGTCAGCACCTTGTAAACCGCTTCGGTGATCCCCGGCTCCAGTTTCTGCATTTCTTCCAGCGGCAGTTGCGACAGATCCACGCCCAACTCCTCGGCTCGCTTGACTGCCGCGCCGGTCACGTGGTGCGCCTTTCGGAACGGCAGGTTCAGTTCGCGCACCAGCCAGTCGGCCAGGTCCGTCGCGGTCGAAAAGCCCGCGCCCGCCGCCTGGGCCATCCGTTCCGTGTTGGGTTGCAGCGCCGACACCATCGCCGTCATCGCGACCAGGGCCAAGTCCAGGGCGTCGAACGCCTCGAACACCGGCGGCTTGTCCTCCTGCATATCCTTGGAATAGGCCAGCGGCAGGCCCTTCATCACCGTGGACAGGGCGACCAGCGAACCCATGATCCGTCCGGTCTTGGCCCGCACCAGTTCGGCGGCGTCGGGATTGCGCTTCTGCGGCATGATCGACGAGCCGGTGGTCAGGTCGTCGGGCAGGCTGGCGAAACCGAACATCGGCGTCATCCACACCACGATCTCCTCGGCCAGGCGCGACAGATGCCCGGCCGTGATCGAGGCGGCCGCCAGGCTTTCCAAAGCGAAATCCCGGTCCGACACCGCATCCAGCGAGTTCGCCATCGGCCGGTCGAAACCCAGATCCGACGCCGTCGCCTGACGATCGATGGGGAAGGGCGAACCGGCCAGGGCCGCCGCCCCCAGCGGGCTTTCGTTCATCCGGACGCGGGCGTCGGCGAACCGCCCCGCATCACGGCCGAACATCTCGACATAGGCCATCAGATGGTGGCCCAGGGTCACGGGCTGGGCCGTCTGCAAATGGGTGAAACCGGGCATCAGGTCGCCGGCATGCTGTTCGGCGCGCGTCAGCAGGGCGGCCTGCAGCGCCTTCAACTGCGCCACCGAGCGATCGCAGGCGTCGCGGACCCACAGGCGGAAATCGACCGCGACCTGATCGTTGCGGCTGCGCGCCGTGTGCAGCCGGCCGGACGGCTCGCCGATCAGTTCATTGAGGCGCGCCTCCACATTCATGTGGATGTCCTCGAACTGATCGCGGAAGGGGAAGGTCCCGGCCTCGATCTCGGACTGGATGGCGTCCAGCCCGCCCAGGATCGCGTCCGCATCGCCCTGCTGGATAATGCCTTGCTTGGCCAGCATGCGGCAGTGAGCTCGCGATCCGGCCAGATCCTGACGCCACAGGCGCTGGTCAACGCCGATGGAGACGTTGATCGCCTGCATGATCTCGGCGGGGCGCGACGAAAAGCGTCCGCCCCACATGTCTTGACCCGCGGGCTTCACCGGCGCAGTCGAACCGCCGGATGGATTGGCGTCGGAAGAAGGTGTTTCGGTCATGAGCGGCTCAAGAAAGGCGATCTGGGCGGTCGTCGGCGCGGTCGTCGTCGTCAGCACCATCGCCGGCGCCGGCGGCATGGCGATGTCGCTATACGCCAATCATCGCCAGAAGGCGCAAGTCGAACAGACCACAACCGCCGCTGCGGCGCCAAAAAGCGATCTGGCGCGCTTCGCGGTCGGATCCCTGGCCGCGCTATCAACCCCGGCCGAGGCGAAGTCGGCGCCCGAATACGCGTTTCGCGATCGCACCGGCACGGCCGTTCGTTTCTCGGCCTTCCACGGCAAGGTCGTGGTCGTAAACCTGTGGGCGATGTGGTGCGCGCCGTGCAAGGCGGAGATGCCCACGCTTCAGGCGCTGGCGAAGGCTTATGAGACGAACGAGGATCTGGTCGTCCTGCCGATCAACGTCGACGCCACGCCCGAAGCCGCAGCCGAGGCGAAACGCTTCTTGGCCGACCACGCGCCCCTGCCCTTCTACAGCGACGCCAAGTTCCAGCTGCCGTTCGAGTTTCCCGGCAAGGGAGCCATGCCGCAGACCATCGTCCTGGATCGTCAGGGCCGCATTCGTGCCGTCATGAGAGGCGAGGCGGACTGGTCCAGCCAGGAAGCGCGCGCCCTGATCGATGCGATCCTGGCGGAGGGCGCAGCGCCGTTCCCCGCCTGATCGATTTTAGTTGTTATTGGCCGGCACACGTTGATCGGTCGCGGGATTGATCGCGCCGGGCTTGCCCTCGGCCGCTGCTTCGGCCTGTTCGTTTTCCAGCTTGTCGGCGACCTTGCCGGCGCCGCTCTCGACCGCCTGCGCCGCCTTCATCGCGCCGCCTTCGATCACTTCCCCGGCCTGAGACGCCACATCGGCCGTCTTGTCGGCGGCAGCCTCGGCATGCGCCTCGGTCTTTTCCTGCTCGGCCTGGGTGCAGGCGGCCGCGCCCAGCGTCATTGCGGCGACGGCCGCCATCAGGGCTTTGGTTCGGATCGTCACGACGAAACTCCGGTCAAGGTTGAAAGCTCGACGGAAACGCAAAATCTTTGCGCAAGTTGCAGCCGAGTTCGAGGCAAGCGGACCCATAGAAGCCCGCATGGGGTTTGGCTCCGAAGGTGGAAGACGAAACAACAATGGATGAGTTCGCAGAGACGATCCGAATGTGATCATTCCGATCGCCAGCACGGTTGCGCGTGTAGAGGAAACCATCATCGTCGAGCGGGAAAGTACGACGGGATTGTGGCTGGTGGCTGTGCTCGGTGCGGTCGTAATCGGCATCGCACTTTGGTTGTTCACCAAGCCCTCCGATCGTGATCCATCCGCAGAGCTTCGCCTGGCCCAGGCCGAAGCCGCAGCCGCAGCCGCCGACGCTCAAGCCACCGCGCAAAGCACCCTCGTCAGAAACAGCGAGGCCGACGCTCGCGACAGTATCGCTCTGGCCCAGGCTCAGGCCATGGCGGCACGAGCGGAAGCTGACAGGGTGATCCAACAAGCTCGCGCAGCACAAGCCCGACCCGCTGAGCCGGTGGTGATTGAACGTCAAACGGTGGTTCGGCCGGCCTCAGGCGGAGACGTGGTGGTCACGTCGACCTCACCTCAACCTTGAGTCTTTCCGCGACGTACTCGTGGATTGCCAGAGCAGGATAGACGTGGGAGCCTGTCTGGTCCGAAAAGGAGACAGCCGTGTTCCCAGTTTCTCTGCTCTTCGCCGCTTCTCTCGCCGCTCAGGCTTCTGGTCAGACGTCGCCGGCTGGCGACATCGCAACGCCTCAGACTGGGCCAGTCGCTCAAACCACGGCGCAGGAACGACCTCGGCGTGTCTGCGAGCGGCGAGCCCTGACGGGTCGCCGGCTTGAGCAGACCATCTGCTACACGCCTGAGCAATATGCCGCTCTGGTCGAGGCCAAGCGCAAGGAGCTTCGTGAAATCCAAAGCCGCGATGCCGTGCAGTACGATCGCTCGATCGTCGGCATCCCGGCCGGACCGCTTTAAACCGACAACTTTTCTCAACATTGTGGAAGTGGTGACTGGAGGCGGGATCACGCACAGACCCACATCGCCAGCAATGCGCATTGCGTGCTGAAGCAGGCCCGATCATAGGGGATGACGTGACCCCCTGAAACTCCTCCAGGAATAGCTAGAGTCCGCCCAACGAAGGACGGACAGAATGAAGCGATCAAGGTTCACGGAAGAGCAAAT
>NZ_JBEPNH010000016.1:0-34587 GCF_040546195.1 Brevundimonas sp. UYEF29
GCTGCGCTGACCGGCCTCTTGCCAACCCCGACAACCCCAGCTCAGATCACCAAAGGACTCTCGTTATGGCTGGATGAGAAATGGGGGTCACGTCATCGCGCACGATATCGGATCCGGCGGAGACGGTTTTGGGCGCATCGAGGACCGCGCTCAACGCCTCGATCTCTTCGGGATTGAGCCGGTCCCGAAGCGACAACTTGTCGACCAGCGTGGTGATCTTCGAGACGCTGCCAGGCTTGGTCATCACGCGTCCCCCGTCAATGTCCAGCCCTCGGGCGCCTGATCGGATGCGGACGCCGTGACGCTGACGACCGTTTGACCCTCGTCATCCGTGACGATGACGCTGAAGGCGCGGGTCGTCCAAAACGACGCGCCCCGGTAGCGAAGGATTTCGCCCATCACGGCGACGGCTTCCTCGCGCGCCGCATCAACGCTCCTCAGTTCCTCGCCCTGATCGTCGCGGATGCAATCTCCGTTCTGGGTATGGAAAAAGTAGCGCGGCAATCTTCCCTCCTGGCCTCAGCCGAAAGGGAAGCGGTCACGGGCGCGATTGGTTCAGTCCGCTGTGATCTTTCAGATTTCCTGGTTGAAGGCGCCGATTTCAGGATAGGCCGCCAGGCGCGGCTTGATCTCTTTGCGGAACAGATCGCGCATGTCGTCTTCGGACCGCATGCTCTCGACCACCACGACCAGCTCCGGTTTGTTGGACGAGGCGCGGACCAGGACCCATGAGCCGTCTTCCAGATGCACGCGAACGCCGTTGACGGTGATGGCCTCGACGATCTTGCGGCCCAGGATTTCGCCGCCAGCGTCGGCCAGGTCGGAGTATTCCTTTACGATCCGCTCCAGCACGCCGTACTTGAGCTCGTCGTCGCAGTGGGGCGACATGGTCAGGCTGGTCCAGGCGTCCGACAGCGCAGTCTTCAGTTCACTGAGCTTTTTGTCCGGATTGCGATCCAGCATGGCCAGAACGGCGCCCGCCGCGACCAGGCCGTCGTCGTAGCCGTGGCCCAGATCGCCGGCCATGAAGAAGTGGCCCGATTTCTCGAACCCGGCCAAGGCGCCCAGTTCGGCGGTCTTGCGCTTGATGTAGGAGTGGCCGGTCTTCCAGTAAACGACCTCGGCGCCGTTCGCCTTCAGCACCTCATCGGTCTTGTAGAGGCCGGTCGACTTCACATCGACCACAAAGGTGCTGTCCGGATAGACCTTGGACAGGTCGCGGGCCAGCATCAGGCCGATCTTGTCGGCGAAGATTTCCTCGCCCGTATCGTCCACAACGCCGCAACGGTCGCCGTCGCCGTCGAAGCCAAGGGCCAGATCGGCGCCCGTCTCACGGACGCGCTGGGCCATCTGCACCAGCATGGCGTGATCTTCCGGGTTCGGATTGTATTTCGGGAAGGTATAGTCGAGGTCGGTGTCCATCTCGATCACCTCGACGCCCATCCGGCGCAGGGCGTCGGGGGCGAAGGCGCCGGCTGTGCCGTTGCCGCAGGCGCAGACGACCTTCAGCGGTCGCTTGATCTGTACCTTTGAGGCCACGTCGGCGACATAGGTTTCGCGGAAGTCTTCGACGCGCACCAGCTTGCCGCCGGGGCGGGCCACGCCCTCGCCGTTCAGCACGATTTCTTTCAGGCGGCCCATCTCGTCGGGGCCGAAGGTCAGGGGCTTGTTCGCCCCCATTTTCACCCCGGTCCAGCCATTCTCGTTGTGGCTGGCGGTGACCATGGCGACGCACGGCGCATCCAGTTCGAACTGGCCGAAATAGGCCATGGGCGACAGGGCCAGGCCCACGTCCAGAACCTCCATCCCGCCTTCCAGCAGGCCCAGGATCAGGGCTTGTTTGACGCTGAGGCTGTAGCTTCGGAAATCATGGCCGGTGACGATCCTGGGCGCGACGCCGATTTCGTGGATGTAGGTCGCCAGGCCGAGGCCCAGCGCCTGGATGCCGAGGAGATTGATCTCTTTTTCCAGGATCCACCGCGCGTCGTATTCACGGAACCCAGTCGGCTTGACCAAGGCCTGGGTCTCATATGTAGCCGTGTTAGGCTTCAGGTCCTGACGGGGCTTAAGCATGGTTTTAGTCCTTGGTTGGGTCGGTTGGAATGCCGGCCGATCAGGCTGCGGCGCGCTTGCGAATGCGGGCGATACGGCGGAGGCGGCGCCAGAAACGGCCACGCTCCGGCTCGGGATAAGGCTGCAGGTTCTCGACGAACTGATCGGCCGAGGCGCGCCAGCTGAACTTTTCCGCATAGGCACGGACGACCTTGCGGTCGAGTTCGAGGCATTTCAGACAGGCTGTCCGGAGGTCCTTGTCGATCGCCCCGGCGTTCGAGCCCGGGATGATGTCGATCGGGCCATGGGCCGGATAGGCGGCGACCGGCGTGCCAGCGGCCATGGCTTCCAGGATTACCAAGCCGAAGGTGTCGGTCCAACTGGGGAAGACAAAGACATCCGCATCGCGGAAACAGCGGGCCAGTTCGTCGCCGAACCGGGCGCCCAGGAACTTGGCCTCGGGATACTTCTCCTGCAGCTCCGCGCGGGCGGGTCCATCGCCGACGACGATCTTGGTGCCGGGCAGATCGAGCTGAAGGAAGGATTCGATGTTTTTCTCGACCGCCACGCGACCGACGTTGAGGAAGAAGGGGCGGGGCCAGTCCTTGCCGCCCAGCTCATCGTAGATGCGTTCCAGGTCGGGGTTGAACACGTCCGTGTCGACGCCTCGCGACCAGGGCGAGACGTTCTTGAACCCGTGCTCGACCAGTTCGTCGCGCAGGGTCGGCGTCGCCACCATCAGTCGGCCCGACGGCTTGTGGAACCACTTCATATAGGCGTAGCCGACCTGAACCGGGATCGGGAAACGGGCTGAGACATATTCGGGGAATTTGGTGTGATAGCTGGTCGTGAACGGCAGTTTCCATTCCACGCAGATACGGCGCGTGGCGATGCCGATCGGACCTTCTGTCGCGATATGAACCGCCTCAGGCTCGAAGGCGCGCAACATCTCACGGATCTCTTCTTCCGCCCCAAGGGCCAACCGGATCTCGGGATAGGTCGGGCAGGGAATGGTCTTGAACAGGCTGGGTTCGATGACCTCGACCTCATGGCCCATGCCGCGGCATTCCGCGACCGTGCGGGTCAGGGTGCGGACGACGCCATTGACCTGAGGTTCCCAGGCGTCGGTGGCCAAAACGATGCGCATTGAGGCGGGCGGACCCTGAGCCGTTAAGTAAGGGCGGAACATCTAGACGGTTCGAATGACGAAGGCGAGACGGTCTCCGATGTCTCCTGCACCTAAAGCAGCCGCAAGGGTTGAGCCATATCAGGATCAAGTAAGGTCAGGGTTTCTTTCGCCTGAACGTAAGCTGCCATGATGTGATAGAAGGAACTGGCAGGAGCTGGCTCGTCGATGAACTCGCCAGCGGCAAGGAGCTTGTCATGCCAAAGTCCTTGCGGTGTGAGATATTTCCAAAGCGCGCGCTGCGCATTGGCGGCCTGTTCCAAACATTGAACGCGTTTGCTGTCATCGCTTAACGACGCCAGTATAAGAGACGCCTTGAGCCATTCAGTTTGGGGCCAGAGCCTGGATCTGCTGCTCCTGACGCTTCCGTCGGTGTTCATGGCGTCTATGGCGATATTGCGCTTCCTGTCGATACCCTTCAGGCCCGCTTCATAAAGTCTCCAGGCGTCCGCAATGACGGATTCATCGCGCCTGTTGCGGCCATGCCTTGCAAATAGCCAAGCCCACTCGAACTGATGTCCCGGCTCGACCAAACGCCCGTCTTCTCCTGCGGCCGCAGACCAGTCCTTCTGGAAGAACTCCAGCAAATATCCGGACTGGGGATCAATGAAACGGGTTCGAGCGAGATCTACGATGCGGTCAGCGAGACGCCCCCATGCTGCGTCGCCTTGGGCTTCTTCCCAAGCGAGGGCGGACTCCAGCAAATGCATATGAGCGTTTGATTGATACGGGTGGGACCCGCTTTCCATTACGCCGCCAACAGCATCCGCTCGCTTGAGTATTTCCTCTCTAACAGCAGCCGCATCGACCTCCAGCGCCGGGTCGCCGGCTGCGACCGACGCGCGTGCGAGAGCGAAGATCAGGAACGCTTGATCATAGACCATCGCGGTCTCATCCATCGGGGAGCCGTCGGCTGCAAGAAGCGTCCGCATCAGCCCGTCAGGACGCAGGTAGAGTGACCTAAGTCGCTCAAGTCCCTTTGAAATCACCGGCTTCCACGGGCCCTGCCAGCCCTGCAATCCTGCTTCCGCATAGACCTGCAACTGCCTCGCCTGGACACGGGCGCGGCGCGGGGCCGAGACATGCCGGCCATCCAGGGCCAGAACTTCTTCAAAAGCCCCCGTAGCGTCCTGGCCCAAACCGGACCAAACCGGCAGCGCGGCTTGCCGCAACCAGTTCGTCAACCTGACCGCACCGCCTTTCAGCCCTTCCGGCTCCGGAAGTGGCGGAAAGTCCAAATGTTGAGGAGAGAGGTTTCGAAGGCGATCGACAACCTTCTTCACGTCTTGGCTTTTTCTCAGATCGGTCACCAGGACCGCATCGCGCTCTACAACAATTCCGACGTCCCGCAATCCAATCGCGGCGACCATCACACCATCGCAGGCTCTGATCAGACAGCCCTCTGAGTCCTCCAGGACATGTAGGCCGACATTGCCCTCGCCTGAGGCGTGCACGGAGTCCCACGCGCCGAGGTCGGTCCAAGCGAAACGCACCGGCAGCACTGCGGCGAGGCTGGTTTTCTCCATTACCGCATAATCGATCGAGATTTTCGGAGCCAGTTTGAACTCTGAGCCCAGCAGGATGTATGCGTCATCCTGCACTGCGCTCTTCAATGCGCCCTCTACGGCTTCCGCGACGGCGGCGGCGCGGTCTGCTATTTCTTGAACGAGGACCTTGGACTGGACGATGAAGTTGCCGCTGTTCCAAAGGTAACCCTCGGAGATATAGCGTTGCGCCGTCGTAGCGTCGGGCTTTTCAACAAAGGCGGCGACTGCCGACAAGCCAGGGCCTTCTGGTGCAATATATCCGTAGGCCGACGACGGTTCGGTCGGCACGACGCCCAAGGTGACGATGCGTCCATCTTCAGCGCCGACAACGGCTTCGCGAACCGCGTCCCTGAACTCCTCTCCGTGGGGGATGTGGTGATCAGAAGCGACAAACAGATTGATCGCGTCAGGATCCTTATGGGTCGTCCACAGGGCGGCAGCGGCCATGGCAGCTGCAGAATCCCGACCTTCAGGCTCCAAGATTATGGTTGCTGATATCCCGATCTCGTCAAGTTGGGACTGAATGGCTTCGCGATGCGATAGCCCCGCGACGACAATGAGATCAGCTCCCACCGCCAAAGACACCACTCGTTCGGCTGTCTCTTGAAACAGTGACCGGTTTCCCGCCAGCGGGATGAATTGCTTTGGCAGGGAAGGCCGTGACGCAGGCCACAAACGCGTACCTGAGCCGCCGCACATGATGACCGGGTAAAGCGTTGCCATATTCGTAGAGCTGCCATTTCTTGACCGAACCGCCTACTACGCGAGCTTTGCTGTCGCGTCACCTGTTGAATGATCCAAAGTTACGCGAGCCATCACCTGTGTTGGCGCGTTTCGTCAGAGAGGCAACACGGTCGTCGACTTTACCTCTTCCAGCACAGCATAAGTCCGCGTTTCCCGCACGCCTGGCATGCGCACCAGTACGTCGCCCAGAAAGGCGCGATAGGCGTCCATGTCGCCGACCCGGGCCTTGATCAGATAGTCGAAGCCGCCGGCGACCATGTGGCATTCCAGCACTTCGGGCTGACTGCGCACGGCGGCGGCGAAGGCTTCGAAGACGTCGCCGGTGGTGCGGTCCAGCAGCACTTCCACAAAAATCAGCAGGTCGCGGCCGACCTTGGCCGGGTCGATCATGGCGGCGTAGCCGGTGATGATCTTCTTCTCGCGAAGGCGCCGGACCCGTTCGAAACAGGCGGCGGGCGACAGGTTGCAGCGCCGCGCCAGTTCGGCGTTGGACAGCCGGCCGTCGGTCTGGAGCACCCGCAGGATGCGGCGGTCGACGGCGTCTATATCGATCATCGGAAATCGAGGCTCTGCACCGAACGATCTTCGGTCCGGCCTCGTATCATACGAAGCACCTTCAATGAACTCCGGCCTATACGGCGGAAATCCACAGGATTTTCTGCCCATGACCTCGCCCGCCTTCACGCCCTCGAGCCTGGCCGCCTGGGACGGTCTGGACGCGCACAAGTTCCGCGACGAGCGCGAGGCCGTGGCCGCCAACCTGGCCCGGACGCCGCTGGATGCCGCCCAGCGCGCGGATGTCGTCGCCGAGGCTGTGGCCCTGGTCGAACACGCCCGTCGCAGCCAGAAGAAGCAGGGGGTGGTCGAGAGCTTCCTTCAGCAGTTTAGCCTGGGCACCCGCGAGGGCCTGGCCCTGATGTGCCTCGCCGAGGCCCTGCTGCGCGTGCCGGACGAGGAGACGCGCGACCGGCTGATCGCCGAGAAGATCGGCTCGGCCGACTGGGCCGCCCACCTGGGCCAGTCCGACAGCCTGTTCGTCAACGCCTCGACCTGGGGCCTGATGCTGACCGGCAAACTGGTCGATGTGGATGACGAGGCGCGCAGCGATCTGCCCAGCTTCCTGAAACGGATCGCCGGTCGCCTCGGCGAGCCGGTCATCCGCCAGGCCGTGGCCACAGCCGTCAAGATCATGGGCGAACAGTTCGTCGTCGGCCGCACCATCCAGGGCGCACTGAAACGGTCGAACAAGGAAGGCTGGCTGTGCAGCTTCGACATGCTGGGCGAGGGCGCCCGCACTGTCGCCGACGCTGACCGCTATGAGAAGATCTACGCCGACGCCATCGAGGCGGTGGGCAAGACCTCGAAGGGCCAGGGACCGGAACACGGCCACGGCGTGTCGGTGAAACTGTCGGCCCTGTCGCCACGCTACGAGGCGACGCACGAGGACGACGTCTGGGCGACCCTGTATCCCCGCATCCTGCGCCTGGCCCAGATCGCGGCCAGGTACGACATCAACTATACGATGGACGCGGAAGAGGCGGACCGTCTGGCCCTGTCGCTGAAACTGCTGGACCGGCTGGCGCATGAGCCGTCGCTGGGCGGCTGGACCGGCCTGGGTCTGGCGGTTCAAGCCTATCAGAAGCGCGGTCTGGAGACGATCGAACGCGTCGCCGATCTCGCCCGCCGCTCCGGCCGTCGTCTGATGGTGCGCCTGGTCAAGGGCGCCTATTGGGACACCGAGATCAAGCGCGCCCAGGTGTTCGGCCGCACCGACTACCCCGTCTATACGACCAAGGCGGCGACCGATCTGAACTACCTCGTCTGCGCCAAGGCCATGATCGAGGCGGCGCCGGCGATCTATAGCCAGTTCGCCAGCCACAACGCCCACACCCTGGCCGCCGTGCGGCGCATGGCGCGCGACCGGGGCGTGGCCGTCGAGCACCAGCGCCTGCACGGCATGGGCGAGGCCCTTTACGACGCCGCGCACGAGGCTTGGGCCGACGAAGTCGTCATCGTCCGCGCCTATGCCCCCGTCGGCGGGCATGAGGAACTGCTGCCCTATCTGGTGCGGCGCCTGCTGGAAAACGGCGCCAACTCCTCCTTCGTCCATGCCCTGCTGGACGAGCGCGTCCCCGCCTCGGCCGTGGCGGCCGATCCCATCTCCCTGGTCGAGCAGGCGCCCGACCGTCACCCCAAGATTCCGGTTCCGCAAGACATGTACGGCGATCGTCAGAACTCCCTCGGCCGCGACTATTCCCAGGCCGCCGACCGTGAAGCCCATGCGCGCGCGCTGGAGGGGATCGACCGTGAAAAACTGACCTCCGGCCCGATCATCAGCGGAAAACTGCGCGCCGGGGTTCAAGCGCAAGCTGTGACCAATCCCTTCGACCGGTCGCAGGTGCTTGGCCATGTCTCCGAGGCCGAGGCGGCCGACATCGACGCCGCCGTCGAAGCTGCCGCGAATGCCCAGGTCAAATGGGATCGCCAGGGTGGCGCCAAACGCGCCATCGTCCTGCGCGCCATGGGCGATGCGCTGGAAGCCGATCTGGACCGCCTGGTCGCCCTGCTCAGCCGCGAGGCGGGCAAGACCCTGAACGACGGCGTCGCCGAGGTGCGTGAGGCCGCCGACTTCTGCCGCTATTACGCTCTGCTGGCCGAGCGTGACTTCACCGTCCCCGAGACGCTGAAAGGCCCGACCGGCGAAACCAACCAGCTGTTCCTGCACGGACGCGGCGTCTTCGCCTGCATCAGTCCGTGGAACTTCCCCTTGGCTATCTTCACCGGCCAGATCGCCGCGGCCCTCGCCGCCGGCAACGCGGTACTAGCCAAGCCCGCCGAACAGACGCCTCTGATCGCCGCCGAGGCCGTGCGCCTGTATCACAAGGCCGGCTTGAACCCCGACCTGCTGGCCCTGATCCCCGGCCGCGGCGAGACGGTTGGCGCGGCCCTGGTCACGCACCCGGGAATCGACGGCGTCGCCTTCACCGGCGGCACTGACACGGCCGCCGCCATCAACCGCGCCATCGCCGCCCGCCCCGGCGCCATCATCCCCTTCATCGCCGAGACCGGCGGACTGAACGGCATGTTCATCGACACCACGGCGCTGAAGGAACAGGTCATCGACGACGTGATCCAGTCCGCCTTCGGCTCGGCTGGCCAGCGCTGCTCGGCGCTGCGCGTCCTCTATGTGCCCAAGGATTCGGCCGACGCCCTGATCGAGGGGCTGAAGGGCGCCTTGGCGGTCCAGGCCGTGGCTGACCCTGCCGATCCCAAGACCGACATCGGCCCCGTCATCGACCCGGAATCCCGCCGCGCCTTGGAAGCTCACGTCGAGCGCCTGTCAAAGGAAGCCCGGATCATCGCCCGCGCCGACCTGCCCTTGGGCGCGGAAAAGGGCGACCTGTTCGCCCCAACCATCGCCGAGATCCCCACGCCCGACTTCCTCGAACGCGAGGTATTCGGCCCCATCCTGCACATCTCCCGCTACGCCCCGTCGGACCTGAAGGCCGTCGCCGGCAAGCTCGCCGCGCGCGGCTACGGCCTGACCCTGGGCATCCACAGCCGCATCGAAGCCTTCGCCGCGGAAGTGGTCGACCTGGTCCCTGCCGGCAACGTCTATGTGAACCGCTCAATCACCGGCGCGGTGGTCGGGGTGCAGCCGTTCGGCGGTGAAGGCTTGTCAGGCACTGGCCCCAAGGCGGGCGGGCCGAACAGCCTGATCCGCTACGCCGCCGAAAAGGCCATCAGCGTCAACATCGCCGCGCAGGGCGGGGATCCGGCGCTGCTGAACCTATAGCCGGGGGTTGACCCAAGCAATCGGCTGGCGTCCATGGTCATGGACTGCTGCAGGATATCAATGACATCGATCTGTATCGACGGTTTCAACCTGGCCATGCCCAAGGGGTCCGGCATAGCGACCTATGGCCGTAATTTGCTGGAGGCTGCCGAGGGCGTCGGGATCGACACGCAGGTCCTCTATGGCCCGGCATCGGGTCGGAAGCCGTCGAATGTCCTGAACGAAGCGCTACTGGTCGATGCTCGACGGCCGGCTCTTCAAGACAATCGACGACGTCGAGTTCAGCGTTTCCAGCAGACACTGCTGTCTCGCTTCGGGCGGACGGCCTATCCGATCGTTCCCTCTGGAGAAGTGATCTGGCCTTCCGGCGCCAAGCCGCCCGCAGGGCATCTTTGGGCCGCTCAGGATCTGTTTGTCAGATCGAATCGATGCTTCCAAAAATACGGCAAGCTGACGCCTCTGACATTCAAGGCGGCGAGTGAGGTCCCGGCGCCCGATCTGATGCATTGGACGGCGCCGCTTCCCATCCATGCGCCGGGGCGGCCGAATATCTACACCTTCCACGACCTTATTCCGCTTCGACTTCCTCACACCACGCTTGGAGACAAGGCTCGCTATATGGCGATGAGCCTGGAGGTCGCTTCTCGTGCGGACCATATCGTTGTCGTGTCCGAAACGACCCGGCAGGATGTCGTGAGGCTGCTGGGAGTTGATGAGCGCCGGGTGACCAATACCTATCAGTCGGTGCAAATCCCCGAGCCAGCAACCCTGCGCAATAAGTCGGACGTCGCCCTGGAAATCGAGGGTGTCTTCGGGTTGGGATGGAAAAGCTATTTTCTCCATTTCGGCGCCGTCGAACCCAAGAAGAACCTCGGCCGGATCGTGGAGGCGTATCTGGCTTCTGGCGTCGAAGCGCCTTTGGTGCTGATTGGGGGGCGAGCTTGGCTAGACGAGGGTGAAGTTGGCCTGCTCCAGCAGGTCAAACGCGATGGTGGGCCGAACGCGGACCGTATTCGCCAATACGACTACATGTCCTTTTCCATGCTGAATAACTTGATCCGTGGGGCGAAGGGAGTGTTGTTCCCGTCTCTTTATGAGGGGTTCGGTCTTCCTGTTCTGGAAGCAATGGCTCTTTCCACCGCAGTGCTCACTTCAACGGGTGGTGCGCTGCCGGAAGTCGCGGGCGACGCGGCGTTGGTCGTCGATCCTTATGATGTTCAGGCCATCGCTAGGGGCATAAGGGCGCTTGACGCCGATGAGGCGCTTCGTAGCGATCTTGAAGTCCGTGGAAGGCGGCAGGCGGCCAGGTTCAGCCGTGAAGCTTATCAGGCGCGGCTTCTCGAAGCCTATTCAGCCGTTGGCGTGACGCCTTCGGCGTCGTATGGCTAATTCTTCTCTCACTGTTTGCGTGCCCATGAGTAACCCAGCGCTTCGACGGCAAAGATCGGGACGGCCATCACCCATCGCCCTTTGGGCATGGGCGAGCCGGAATGCGCGGATCGTCAAGGCATTGTTGATGCGTGAGGTAATTACCCGCTTCGGACGCGAGGGACTCGGTTTCGCCTGGCTGATCGGTGAACCATTGATCTTCACGTTTGGGGTGATGGCGCTTTGGAGTGTCACCAAGCCAAGTTACGAGCATGGTGTCCGATTGGCGCCGTTCGTCATGACGGGCTACTTGTCCGTAATTTTGATCCGACACTTCATCAGCTATCTTACAGTCGCTCTGCAGGCCAATGTTGGTTTGCTTTACCACCGTCCGGTGAAGCCGTTACATATCATGTCTTCGCGGATATTGATGGAGTTTGGCGGAGCCACCGCCGCTTATTTTGTTGTGTATATGGTTCTGCTTGCTGTTGGTCAGGTGGATTTGCCCTATAGCTATCTGCTGCTCTACTACGGGTGGTGCTTGTTGGCATTTCTGTCTGCTGGATTTGCGATGATCTTAACGGGCTTGTCGATGCGGTATGATGTTGTTGAACGCATTACAGGATTGGTCGGGTATTTGATGATCCCCTTGTCCGGCGCCTTCGCGATGGTGGCTTGGTTTCCGTCTTCAGTGCAGAAATACTATCTGATGATCCCGTTTGTTCATTGCATCGAGATGATCCGGGCTGGGGTCTTCGGTGAGTTTGTTCCAACGTATTATTCGCTGCTTTATCCCCTGGGATGGGCAGTCGTCTTCAACGTCATCGGCTTGCTGCTGATCGCTACGGCACGCGATCACATCGAGTCCGAATGATGCACAGCTCGAATTTCCGGTAGTGAAACGATGAACGATCCCAAGCTAAACTACGTTGGGCCCTTGCCAGACTTGCTTGCTGGAGCCAGGGCGCAGCGGCCCTGGTGGCAAGCCTTTCCGTTGGCGTTTCTCGTGGTGGTCGTCGCGCCCACCTTGGTGGCAGCTATCTATTTTTTCCTAATCGCTTCGCCACGCTATGTGTCGGAAGCGCGCTTTATCGTTAGGGCTGCTAATCAGCCACAGCCGAGCTCGTTAGGGTTTGCGCTGCAGGGCGTGGGGATATCGTCCACCTCGACGGATGCATTCGCTGTACACGAATACGCCCTATCTCAAGACGGTATCCGCGACCTTCAGCGACAGTTTGATCTTGAGGCCATGTTGAAGCCTCGCGGTGCGGATTTGCTTAGCGGCTGGCCAAGGCTGGGCGAGGATCATTCCGATAAGTCGCTAGACGCGGCGCTCTCTCGATTTGTCACCATCGGCTACAACTCCAGCACGGGAATCAGCACGCTCAGAGTTCAGGGTTTCGCCCCGAAGGACGCCCAGGGTTTGGCCGAAGCGCTTTTGGATGGCGGCGAGCGACTGGTAAATCGCCTTAACGACCGTGCTGCCGCCGACGCCGTCCGCGATGCGCGCACGGCTCGCGACGAAGCGCGTCTTCAACTTGCGTCCACACAGGCGCGGCTGACGACATTCCGCAATCAGGAACAGTTCATTGATCCGGCGCGTTCAGCAACTGAAGGCGGTCAACTGATCGGCAATCTTCTGGCGACAGTCGCAACCCTCCGAGCGGAGCGCGCACAACTTGCGACGGGCGCTCCTCAAAGCCCCCAGCTGGCGCCCTTGGACAATAGGATCGCGGCCTATGAGCGACAGATCGAAATGGAGCGCAGCAAGATAGCCGGGTCGTCCAACTCTCTTGCCGGGAAGCTGGGCGCATACGAAGACTTGATGTTGCAGCGCGAGTTGGCAGACCGGGAACTTGCCCAGTCCAGCACGGCCTTGCTTGCGGCGGAACAGGAAGCAAGGCGCCAGAAGTTGTATCTTGAGCGTATTGTGAACCCCAGCCTTCCGGATCGCTCCAGTGAGCCTCGACGACTGATCTCCGTGCTTGTGGTGTTGGCCACTTCGCTGTTGCTGTACGGGATCGGATGGCTGGTGTGGGCCGGCATGCGCGAGCATCGGCAAGACTGATGACTATTCAAGAAGCCGGCGCGGGGCTTCGTGTCGAGAATCTGAGTCGAACTTTTCTCGGCACGACCAAGCCTCTGTTCACTAATCTGTCCTTTTCACTTAACCGGGACGGCCGGCTTGCCGTGCTTGGTCGTAATGGCCAAGGCAAGTCGTCGCTGATCAGAATGTTGGGTGGCGTTGATCGACCGTCCGAAGGGCGTATCGATTGGCGCATGTCTTCGTCTTGGCCGATCGGTTTCAGCGGTGGCTTTCAGGGCAGTTTGTCTGGCCTGGACAATATCCGCTTTTTGTCGCGCCTGTACGAACGCGACTACCATGAGATGCGCGAGCGCGTGGACGATTTCGCCGAGTTAGGTTCCGCGCTTCTACGTCCTGTGAAGCACTATTCTTCGGGCATGCGGGCGCGTTTGGCGTTCGGGCTGTCTCTCGCGATCGAGTTCGATTGCTATTTGATCGATGAACTTGTCGCCGTCGGCGACGCCCGTTTCCAGCGCAAGTGTCAGGAGGAACTATTCGAACGCCGAGCTAATCGTGCGTTCCTGATGGCCTCCCATGATGTCGGTCTCGTCGCCGGCTATTGCGACACGGCTTTGATCATCGAGAGCGGTCGGGCCAAGATGTTTACCGACGTGGCTGAGGCCGTGGATGTCTACACTTGGCTAAGAGCAGCATGACGAACGAAAAGATTCGTTGGTTCGTTTTGCCGCCTACGCAAAACCTGGAAAACTGGCGCTCTGTTTTACGCAATCGTGCACAGGCGCAAGGCCTGTCCGTGGTCGAAGTCGTGGGTGGAAATGAGCACGTAACGCCTGACGATATTGTCCTGACGTCTGATCTCGACTTCGCCCGTTTGGTTGGGGCCAACGCGGCGAACACCACGGTGCTGGGTCTGCCCCCGTTTGTCGATCTTACGGATTGCGCGCCTGCCGACATTCCCTTCCGAGTCCTTGATGCTACGAGAAAGATCGCGGCAGCGCATGATTTCGAAGGCCGCGTCAGCTCTGTTGACGCAAGCCTCCCGGCACCATTCGCTGACCTTCCGGCGCTGCATGCAGGTTCGCGAGCGCCATCCGAGCTTGAACTCCACTTTCAGAGCGCGTTGGCCTTTCTGAATCAGGGATCAGCCGAATGGTCGCCGGAAATCTTTAGCTACGCCAAAGGCGGGGGCGGCCCTGACGAGGCTGGCGTTCTGGACATCACTGGCCGTCCTCGCTTGGCCATCTATGGTCCGTATGTCTTTCTGACGCGGGGCGTGTGGCGCGTTACCGTTCGCCTGTCCTTCGACGCGGACGCCGCTCAAAAGCCCTATCAAATCCAATGGGGTGGCAGCAACTCATACGCCTCACATGACTTTTCCCCAGGGAGAGGCGGCATCTACGAGATTACTCTGGAACATGAGTGGCCGACGCATGCGGCGACTGAAGTCCGCCTGCTTCTACTAGAGGGCGCTTTCCACGGCCAGATAACCTTGCACGGTGCTATCGTGCAGCGCGTATCCTAGGACTTGTCCAGTGAACCTGCAGCAAGGCATTGAGGCGGGCGTAATGCTTTGGCGTCAAGTGCCGCGCCGCCGTTCAGTGGTGAGCCGCAGAAGATGTGGGAGCCGCTTTGTTTCACCCCTTCCATGCGCCGCGACCAGTTTAGACGCACATAATTGGCGTGATGGTTGAAGGATAAAAGGGGCAACAGAGCCTTGATTTTCTCGCTTGGGTGGCGCCCATGCTAGTGCATTTGGCGACCAGATTGGATCGTTTGGGATTCTCAGGGTACCAGGTTCAGACTCAATCTTCATTGCTGGGGGCGGATGCCGGCATGAGCAAGGCGCTTTCGGTAGACTTACGGGATCGTGTGATTGTCGCGATTGAGGGTGGAATGTCCTGCCGTTAGGCGGCGGTCCGGTTCTTGGTTGCGCGTCGAGCGCTATCGGTTGGCGCTCACAGGTGCGGACACAGGGCGCCGTTCGGCCGGGCCCGTTGGGCGGGGATCGGCGCTCCGGGCGGATCGAAGGCCATTCCAACCTGATCCGGGGCCTGACCGAGATCCAGAAGGCGCTGGCAGAGCAGGGTTTGGCGACCTGCCTGTCGAGCCTGTGGCGGTTCTTCGTGCGCCGCGGGATCACGCTTTAAAAAGTCGACGCACCCGGACGAACAGAACCATCCCGACGTCCTGAGCTGTCGGCGAGCATGGTTTGACCTCGATCCCGAACGGCTCCTTTTCATCAATGAGACTGGAGCCTCTACCAAGATGGCCCACCGCCACGGGCGTGCGCCGCGCGGCCAGAGGCTGAGATGCAACGTGCCGCACGGTCACTGGAAGACGACCATCGTCGTTGGAGCCTTGAGGCCGACGGGCATGACCGCCCCCAGGCCTGGACGGGCCTATGAACGGGGCCTGGTTCCTCGCCTATGTCACCCCGCCCCTGAAGCTCGGCGACGTCGTGATCATGGACAACCTCGTCGCCCACAAGAGCGCCCCGGTTCAGGACGCCATGGAGGCCGTCGGCGCGTGGCTGATGTCCCTGCCGCCCCACATTCCAGACATCAACCCGATCAAGAACGCCTTCGCCAAGCGCGCAAGGCCGTGCTCCGAAAGGCGGCGGCCCGGTCGATCGACCTAGTATGGGACGCATCGCCCGCGTCATACAGACCTACTCATCCCGCGAATGCTCCAACTACTTCGCCGCCTCTAGAAATGATGAAGACTAATGGGGAAATGCTCTAGAGAATGGAGGCGGCGATCGCTTCCTCGTCGCAGATGATGGTGGTGGTGCGGGCGGCGGCGATGTGGGCAGCGTCGGCGTCCTGGCGGGCGCCGCCTTCGGTATAGTTGCGCAGGAAGCAGCGCATGGCGTGGGCCACGCCGAGATTATTCACCTCGCGGAAGTCGTCCTCGTAATACAGGCCGCCAGCATAGCTACCGGTTATGATCTCATACGAGGGGAAGTAGTCGACCCAGTCGTGGCGGCGCATGACCTGTTCGGCGACGACGCGCAGCACCGACTTGCTGTAGGTGGTGGACACCAGAACGTGGCGCTTCTCATAGGTGGCGATCAGGGGCACGGGCGAGACCGTCAATAGCACCCGGACGCCGGGATTGACCTGTTTTAGGTCCGCCAGGAAGGCCTCCAGATCAGCCTCGACCGCCGCTAGGTCGAAGTTGACGAAGACATGGCGCGCGGGATCGAAGGCGCCGCCGACCACACCCGGCGCGATCGGATAGACCGACTGGTCCGTCATGGACCGCCAGGCCTCGGTCAGGCCCAAGGTGAAGATGAAGACGTCGCAGTCCAGGAACATCTGGCGCACGGCGTCCAGATGCGTGCGACGCGCCTGGACGACATCCTGGATCGTGGAATGACCGTCGGGTTCGATCTGCGGGCGGAACGGATCGATGAAGCGGCCGTCGGGTCGTTCGAAGGCTGCGTCGTCCGGGGTCCGCTGGTCGAAGGCTTCCTGGAAAAGCTGTCGTAGCTGAGCCGCGGTGTACAGGTTGCCGAACCGGGCCGAGAAGACGCCGAAGTTGCGGCGTTTGCGCTCGTCGGGCGTCAGGTGCGCGCCATCCTCCGTTATGAAATAGTTGAAGCCGGTCTTGCTCAGCCGGTTCGAGATGTGCTGGGCGAAACAGCTGCCGGCGGTGGCGACGCGGTCGTCCTTGGCGATGCGAAAGCGCGGCTCCACGATCGGATCCAGCCGGTGATGTTCGACGCCCGACACGCCACGCCGCCAGAACTGGTGATCTGGCAGGCCCTTGTAGGGGTTGCTCATCCGATGGCCTCAAGAACGCGGTTGAAGGCCGGCATGGAGCCGGGATCGGGCTGGATGTGAGGCAGACGGTCGAAGACGCTGTAGCTCTCGGCGATCAGCTGTTCCAGACCGATGTGGTGGTAGTCGTTGAAGCGTTTGAAGCGGTATCCGCCGGGCACGCCCAGCATCTCGCCAATCTCGGGATAGACGGCGAACGAGACCCCGTTTGAAAGATTGTCCGGCGGCATGAGGTCTTGAGAGCCGATGTCCGGCACGCCCATCGAGCGGAAGATGGCGCGCGCGATGTCGTAGAGGCAGATCATCTTGGGGTGATCGATCGTATGCATGAAGGACGATGTCCGGCCCCAGCGTCGAATACCCGCGCTGATGTCCAGGCCGAAGTGGGCATAGTCGGCGACGAGACGATCCCTCTGCGGAACCCAGTAGTCCATATACCCCGACTGCTCGAAGAAGGCGCCGTTGAACAGGCGTTGGGCGTCATCAACGCTCAGGCCGCGCCGGTGCGCGGCGATGAGGATCATCGAGTGATAGGCGTCGAGCGGGCCCTTCACCTGTTTGCCCTCGCTCAAGGCATAGACGCAGTCGGGATGAAAGGCGGTGAAGACGACGCGAGGAATGCGCGTCAAGTTGGGAGCCCCTGTAAGAACGACGCCTGCCTCTTCAATCTCCGGAGAGACCAGAACCCTGGTGTATCCACCCTCCAGCGCGGTTCGCCGAGTTCTTTCAGGATCGCCAACGGCCGTCCAGAGGTCAATCGGCGTAACGCTGAATTCGGGATTCACCATTTGAAGCGCACTGGCGAGGCCGTGGGTCTGGCAATTCGACATCAGCAGCCAGCGTTCGGCAAATTGAGAGCGACATTTCGGGGTCTCGCCGGGCAGCCTGGACTGTTCGTTGTCGATGATGGCTTGCGGGGCTACGCCCTGTCGCTTGCGGCGATACGCCTTCACGCGTTTGGCGGCGACCTTGAAGACTCTTGGAAACTCGATCATGCGACATACTTCAGTCGATAGGAGTGAATTGATTGTCGATCGAGGCGATGGCGGGGTGTTTCATAAGTAGCGAAGCCATGAGCCGACAAAAGGTGGCCGCGTCACATTGGTTCCCCATCACTCCATAAATGGGTTCGCCTCATCTTGGAGGCGCTGCCGCATCTCTCGCCGGCGGCCGTAGGCAAGCGCTTTGACCATGCCCTCTAGATTGGCGGTCATCCGCTTCCAATCATGAATCTCCAGCCAGCCCTGCATTCGCCCCTGAAGCTCCGCGCGGCGGTCCGGTGCGTCCAGAAGTCTCTCTATAGCATCGGCAAGTATCTCTGGCGCATTGGTCGGAACTGAGGCGACGGCGTCGCCGAGATCCGAAAAGATCTTGACTGGCGTCGTTAGCGTCGGAACCTGGCTGCTCATGGCGACCCGCACGGCGCCGCTAACGGAATCGCCTGTCTCGTCATAGGGCAGGACCAAAAGGTCGCAGCTCGCAAGCAGGTTCTGGATTTCATCCACTGGCAGGAAGTCCGTATGCCAGTCGATGGAACCGCTCATTCCGGTCTCATCGGCGACCGCCTTGGCGGCAGCGATTGCGGCTCCGGAGATGGGGCTGGGGAACTGCGCATTAACAAGCCGCAGCCGCAGGTTCGGCCAGCGATGTTTCAGTGTCCCAGCCGCGCGGATCAGGTGGTCGATCCGTTTGTGATCGAAGAAGAAGCCATGGCATCCGATCACCGGGGCGGAACCGTCGTTCAGGGTGCGGACGACAGGCGCCGGCCCGCTGGGTCGCAGGGCGCCGTGCGGGAACAGGGCGACGTTCTCGATCAGACCGAGGCGTTTGAGATCGTTCAGATCGCCGACCGTGTGCACCAGGATTCGATCGAAACGGCCGAGCGCCTCAAGGACGTGCAGTCGCTCGGCCTCGGGAAGAGCATCCAGGCTCCGCACTGTATGAAGCGTCACAACGGATACGCGAGCCAACATCCGGCGATCATTCGCAAGCTCCGCCAGCCGGCCCCAGAATATCAGCCCATCCTGATGCTGAATGACGACGGCTTCTGGATTTGACCTATCGATGTCCTCAAGCAGCCGTTCCGGCGAAAAGTCCCAGCTGACATTCCAGGCAAGCCTGTGATCGACAAGATCACGCGAGATTTCCGTTCGATCATCCGCCACCACCTCGATGACATTGCGCCATTCGGGAGAGGTTTGCTCAAGCAGGAACCGCGAATATTCGGCGATGCCGCATCGCACCGCCCAGGTGGATACCCAACTGGTGCGGACCGGCGAGCGCTCGACGGGACCGACAAGCGACTGCGCGAAGTCCGCGACGGTTCGGCCCCATCGCTTGGGATCGACCGCCCGCTTGGCGCTCGCCACGGCGCGCTGGCGTCGCGCCTCAATGATCGGCTGTTGGTCCGCCTGGGTTTGCTCGCGAAGAGCCTCGACCAGATCATCGACCGAAGGGTTGGCCCAGTAGGAGACGGTCTCGCGCACATGGCTGCCTGACAGGACGAAGTCATAATCCAGCAGGCGGGCCTCAGCCGGACCACAGAAGTCGCGATGGCCGCCATGCCCCGTCACGATCAAGGGCAGTCCTGCCGCCATGGCTTCCAGGGCCGGCAGATTGTAGCCCTCTCCGCGTGTGGGCAGAACCATGACATCGGCGTCGCGGAACAGATCGACGAGCTCGTCGCGGTCCATGTCCCGGTTCAGGATCTGAATCGGCGCCATGTTCGGATAGCGTCGCGACAGATCCCACACCTGATCCTGCACCGTGTTGTGGGGATTGGGGAAGGTCTTGATGACCAGTTTGACCTTGTCCCGCGTCGTGAACGCCTTGCCCCAGGCATCGAGAAGCACGTCCACGCCCTTGCGTGGGAAGCAGGAAGAAACATGCAGGAAGGTCTTCGCCGGCCCCCGTCGTTTGCAGACACCTTCATAGTGGGAAATCTCGGCGGGTAGCCCGGTCAAGACCGAAGGAATCCAAACGCCGGAGTCCACAAGCGCCTTCTGTACGGTGCGAACCTGGGCAAGTGCGCCGTCGAAGGCCCCGTTCAGGATCTCCGTCATGGCCGGCGGAAGATGGCTTTCCTCCCAAGCCACCAGCGCCATTCCGATGTCGGCGCGATTCAGCGGCGGCTGGATGGGATAGTGCTGAGTGATTGTGGCATGAACCTTGGCATGCCGGGCGGGCGCCGTCAGCGCCTGTACCAGGGGGCGGTCTTCATCCGGAACCTTAGAAAGGTCGGTGACAGGCGTCGTTTCGACCGGCGAGAAATCCACACGGCCTGGATAAGCCTGGTTCAGAACGGCCGCGATACGCCGGTTCACGATCGCGAGGCTGTAGGATCCCCAGACATGGCCCTGAACGGTGAAGGATGTATCGAGGAGGCTATCGACGCGTGCAGTCGGCGCAGCGATCGCCTCGGTCAGAACCGTCGCAGCTTTCAGGCCCGAGCCGCCTTCGGCGCCTAGAAGCGTACTTGTTTTAAGTCCCAGATGAACGACGCCACGTTCGATCCGTCGAGAGATCAAGCGCGATTTGATCTTGAGGCCGGTCTTCGGGGCCTCGTTTGCAGCTGCTTCCACGAGCGCGTCGGCGATCAGCGCGAGGAGGTCCGGGCGTTCGAAAACGAGGTCGGCGACCTGCGCATGAATATGCCTTACGCCCATCGCACCGACTACGGCCCACGCCGTATCGCCGTCGAGAAGATCGACAGCCACAAGAACGTCATCCGTTCTGGTCGTCAGCGCTTCGTCGTGGAAGGCGGAAACGCCCATCAAGGCAGCCATGAAGGCGCCTGCGGCATAGTAGGTTTCGCCATCCGTTGCGACGAACTGCACGTCATGAGGCGAGGCCAGAAGCCCACGCAGGAAGCGTCTCGTGACGCCCGTCATGCCGGTGGGGGTTTCGCGAAGCGCGGCCGTCACATCGATCAGAACTCGACCCGCACGATCACGTTCGGCGTTGAGCGCAACAGCCGACCCGACATCCTTCAAATCCTGCGATTCGGGGCGGCGGTCTCCAGCTAAGCCAGGAAGGCGGGCGAGTAGCTCACGCGACGCCGCAAGCGGCGACGGCGCGCGATCGAGCATCACCTGGATCGACGCGAGAAACGCCAGATCTTCTGCGGGCGACCATGGAATGTCGCCATCCGTCGACGCTGGCGCGACGTTTTCTAGAACGCAATTCGACGAAATTTTCGCCAAGCCAAGTACACGTGCATCGTCGTGCAGCCGGTCACGCACCTTCGCGGGCAGCATGTCATCAATCAAGATAGCCGAGGCTGCGCTGATCGCTTCGAGGTAAGGCCCCGTAAAGCCGTTGGGCATCCTATAGACACGTCCTTGGAGCGCGCCTTCTTTCATCCCACTCAGCGCGGCGACGAGCACAAGCCAAACGCCGTTCTTCGCGGCTTGGCGATTCTGACGGAAATCCTGAAGGATGCGAGCGGCGGCGTCGTCATCGGAAGCGAACGCCAGCCAAAGATCGACTTCGACGGGAATGCCGCGTGCGCGACGAAAATCCAGGCAGGTATTGATCGGCAGGCGGGTGATCCTGGGGGTCACGGTGGCGACGCCCCCAGTTCCGGCGAGATCGGAATCGCCTTCGACCGCCAAGCCATGCGCGAGCGCCGCCGCAGCCGCTCCCTGTTTCCAGCCGCCGCCGGCCTGACCTTCCGCAACAGCACGCATACCGCCTGTCGCCCGCAAATCGGCGACCTGGCTATCCGACAGGCGCCGAGCGTCGGTCGGAGCGAGCGCCTCATAGAGGATCAGACTGCCGGGCCGCGCGGACATGACCGGTAGCGCCACATCGACGCGGCCACTGTCGATTATGTAAAGGGCTCTGTCGAAACCGCCGCCATGGACGATGAAATCCTCCAGCGGACGTCGTTCAAGCGGTATGGAGACGTCCCGGCCGAGATCGCCGTCGATCTGGAACAGCGTGACATCATAGGCGATGGAGAGCCGGCGGACGTAGTCCTTGACCAGGATGCTTTCGCGGCTGTGAGGTATGCCGCCCGTCGCCACCACAGCCAGTTTGACCGGCGCGCGCGACGGCGAAAGGGGAACCTCGGCCTGCGGTCTTCGGCCGGCCTTTTCGAACACATCCAGAATGGCCGTAGCCGAGCGGTCCCACGAGAATGTCGAAGCTTGTTGGGGACCGAAGATGCGCAACTCGTCGCGATAAGACGGGTTCGCCAACACACTGGTGATCGCACGCCCGATGTCGCCTGGATCAGTCGGGTCGAACAGGACGTCACGGCGCCCGACCACCTCGGGTACGCTGGTCGCCGAAGACGCCAGCACCGCCGCGCCGCAGGCCATGGCCTCCAGAGGCGGCAGCCCGAAGCCCTCGCTGAACGGTGGGAAGACCATCACTTCGCACATGCGATAAAGGTCGATCAGGTCTTCGTCGCTGACAAAGCCCGGCAAGACCACGTCGCTGTTCGTCAGGCCTTCCGCCGAGGCGATGGCCGCAATCTCGTTGCGGTCGTGCTCGGTCATCTTGCCGGCAATGACGAGTTGGGTGTTCTTTCTCAGGTCACGGGACACGTTGGCGAAGCCGGCGATCAGGCCCGGTATGTTTTTCCTGGCCTCGAACGGGCTGGTATTGATGATGAACCGTCCCTTGAGCCTGAACTTGCGCAACAGCGCCTGTCGGCGGTCGTCCGACACTTCGCCAGGACAGAATTCGTCCTCGACGCCCAGCGGCATGACGAATATTTTTTCGGCCGCGATCCCCAGGCGATCGACGACGTCTCGCTTTGAAAACTCCGACACCGAAAACAGGAAGTCGCAACGTCTCAGGGCGTTGATCTTGCGAGCATAGGCACGCTTGCTGCCTTCGCCGACCAAGTAGAAATCCGGATCGGCGAGCGGGATCAGATCGTGGACCGTAGCGCCACGGAGATAGGGGGCGGGTTCGATGGACGTGACGGCGTCGTCCCAGAAGCCCTCGAACAGGCTCGGCGTGAAATAGGCGTCAGGGTTAAAGCCGGCGACGAAATCAGCCCAAACGACCTCGGCGGCGCGGGTGCGCCATGCGAAATCCATCTGAGCGCTCTCGACCCGTTCCGGGACGCTGCAAACGACGATGTCCGAAGGGTCCAGCAGGTCCGAGAACGCTTCACGGACAGAGGCTATCCGCGCGGGAAACCTGTCGGACAACAGGATGCGGAAGCTGTGTCGGTCCCTGCCGTTACGCACAAGCGCACGAGCCATGGAAAGGGCGTAACGACCAATGCCGCGACCGTGGCTGCCGTTCTGGCAAGCCTGCAGATCAATCGCAATTCTCACAGGTTCGCTCCTACAGCGCGCGCGATGTCGCCAGCAATGGCGGTGGCGCGTACGTTGATGATCATCGGCGTCGGGCGTTGCGTCGCCGATATGCGCCTTGAGGGGGCAGCGCTCGATTCCGATGCGTCTTCATCGCTCTTGAACGTCAGGATCGCCTTGACGTTTGCGCTTGCCAAGGCGTCCGCCAAACGGGCGCGGTCCTGTTCGGGCAGGTCGCTCTCGTTGGCCGCGCCTCCAGCCTCGATGAGGCTGGGTTCTAGCTTCTGCGCCATCAAATAGGCCGGCAAGGCGCCGTTCAAGCCGCGTTGAAGCTTCAGGCCATGGCCGAGCTGAAGATATCCGACAGCATCCTGGGGGGCTAGGGCGACGCCCTTCCAATAAGCTGTTTCGGCTTCTTGAAGCCGGTTGAGGGCCTTGAGCACATGTCCGAGCCTGATTTGGGCGAACGCATTGTGAGGATTGTGTGCCAGGACCTTCGTTTGGGCGGCGAGGGCGCTGTTCCAGTCTCCAGATTGGCGAAGCGCTTTGGCTGTCTTAGCGGCGCGGCGAGCGCGGAATTTAGCCAATTTCCCCGGCCGCGCCGGCTGGGGCGGTGGGGCGGCATGAAACGCCGCCACAGCGACAGCGGAAATGCGGTCTTCTCCAACCCCGAGACGCTCCAGGTCCGCCTTCAAAACCTCGTTGGCTGGAGCCAGCACGAGCGCTCTTGAAAACGCCAGGACCGCTTCGGCCTCCTTCTGGTGCCGCAACAGAAAGAGAGCGCTCTGCCTGTGAACATTGGGTTCGAGAGGGAACAGGCAGATATTGTTGCGATGAAGTTGCTCCGCGGCGTCCTTGCGCCCAGCCGCTTCTGTCGCGTGGGCGTGACGAACAACGTCGGATGGGCGAGCGGCACCCGTTCGACGCAAAGCCTCGTAAATCAAGGCTGCTCTGGCCCAGTTTTGGTTCTTGCCGGCTTTCTTCGCCGACCGCCGAAGGAGGTATCCGCGGACAGGATCGTTCATTGTAAACCGGATAGATATAGGCGAAGTCCAATTGACCTTAACGGTCCTTAATGACCGGCTGTTTTAAAGTCGAGGCGCAAACACGACTCCGCAGGCCTTTGGGGGGGTGGCGTTTTCCCATCGGAACAGTTTTTGGTTTCCCGTCTTCGCGTGACGGGTTAGACGCCTTTTCAATCTCAGTATTATGCCATTTAGTATGTCAGGTAGACGGAAATGCTCCGGAAGCAACAGGAGAGGTCGTGCGGCGATCGTTGGTGGGCGTTCCGGTGAAAGCAGAACCGTTGGAAAATCGGCCTAGTATTTCGGCGGGCCGAGTACAAAAGCACGCGCAAACTTCATCGGTCAGTGCGCGGCGTTCTGCTGAATTCCGGTCAGGCACGTTTGCCGTGCCGCGCGCGGTTGTGTGGTGAAAATTCTCGTTGTCACGACCATGGCTCCTTTCGTTTGGGGGGGGGCTGAAGAGCTTGCCACTCATTTGGTTAGGAACTTGGAGCTACGAAACTTCAACGCCGAGCTCTTGCGACTGCCTTTCCAGTGGGAGCCTTATACTGGGATTCCCGGTGAGGTCGCCCGGTACAAGGCGATGGATCTCTCTTCCGTCGATCACGTCATAACCATGAAGTTTCCTGCCTATCATGTGAAAGCGAAGCAGAGTACTCCGTGGTTGGTTCACCAGTATAGGCAGGCCTACGACATGTGGGATTCGCCTTATTCCAATCTTCCGCACGACGCACAAGGGCGAAGTGTGAGAGATTTCATCCGAACCACCGACGATGATTATTTCAGATCTCGCGAGCGCGTATTCACCATCTCGGCAGAGATCAGCGAGCGCCTATTGCAAAATAACGGGGTGCATTCGGTACCGCTACGGGCGCCAATTAACGATCCGGAACTATTTCTTGGGGGTGACGGACAGGGATATATACTAGCAGCCGGGCGGGTGAATCCAGCGAAACGACAGCATCTACTCGTTGAGGCAATGGCGCTAATGCCGTCCACTGCGCGTTTGATTGTGGCTGGACCACCTGAGACGCCGGAATACGCCGCCCAGATTCGTAGACTCGTCGAAAAACACGACTTGGCCGATCGTGTGAAGCTGGATCTCAGGTTTTTGAGCCGCGGCGAGTTAGCTGATTACGTCAACAATGCCACCGCAGTCGCCTACATTCCTTTCAAGGAAGACTCCTACGGCTATGTGACGATGGAAGCGTTCGAGGCTGGAAAGCCGGTCATAACCTGTGTTGACGCGGGGGAACTGCTGGACATCGTTCATGACCAAAAGACAGGCTTTGTGACTGGCCCCAATCTCGAAGAACTCGCGGCGGCGATGGCCGCAATGGTGGGTAATCCAGCGCTTGCAAAAAGGATGGGGGGCGACGCTCGACATCTTTGGCGTGCTGCAGACATTTCCTGGAGCGCAAATATCGATACACTTTTGGGGGGCAGATCGTGAAAATTCTTTGGGCCACTCCTTTCAATATCAAGTCTGCTATCGCAACTTTCAGTGTTGAAGTGTGCGATGAGTTGTTTCGTCGGGGCTACGACATCCACGTGTTGCGCATCGAGGACAAAGTCACGGGAGCTTTGCCCGAACGAACGTGCCTAGCCCCTATTGTGCCTGTTGGGGCGGCCGTTCCGCCTGACGTGGACTTAACCATTATCAACTACGGAAACCACGCACCGTACCATGCTGGAGCCTTGGCCGTAGCAGTTGATAGACCTGCGCTGGCCATCTTCCACGACGCTGAGATGCGCCACTACGTCTACGGAATGGAACATCAGCACGGGGTCAAGCTGCCCTTGCTGGCCGGCGCATCCGAGATCGAACTACGCCCTGATGGGTTCGATCTCGTTGATCCCGCCTCACGCCCGTTGCTGCAATCCATCGCCGCCATGTCCTGTGCTGCTGTTGTCCATGGGCCTCACTATCTGGCGTCGGTCGCAGAGGTTTGTCCTGGCCTAGTCGAAAATATTCCGCTCTGTTTCCCGGATGTTGGCGCGCCAGACCCGCTGCCCCGCGCAGATGGGCCGTTCCGCATCACAATCTTCGGTGTCATCACGACGCACAAACAGCCGGATAGATTGATCCACGCAGTTGCTGCTCTTCAAGATAGGTTCGGCAGGATCGAGATACATCTCGCTGGAGCGATTGAGGACCGGGACCGAGCCGCATTCAGCGCTCTTGCCGTCCAATACGAGTTGAGCGTTCCAATATTTCACGGCTATCTGTCCGACGGCGATATGTCGGAGGTCTTGACCCGTTCGGATGTAATTTGCTGTCTTAGGTATCCTGTGACGGAGGGGGGCTCCGCGTCGCTTATCACCGCCATGTACCATGCTCGGCCATTGATTGTTTCGGACGTGGCCAGCTATTCTGTCGTTCCGTCCGAACTTTTGGAAAAGGTGTCATATGGGAATGATCCTGAAGATCTTTCTCATTCCATAGCCAGAATTTTAGCCGACTTGCCGTCAGCTGATCAAAGGGCCCTCCAGGCTCGCGATTGGGCGCGCGATAACTTCTCAACGGCCGCCTACGTGGATCGCTTAGAGGGCGTTATCGCTCAAGCGCTTTCGTTTTTGCCGGTGGCGGAGGCATGTCGGGGGCTGGCTCCTACGATATGCTATCCGGATGGAAACATTATGTTGCCTGCGCTAGAGACGCTGGGTAGATCGGTGGACGAGCTTTATATGTCTCGGGCCGTACGGGGCTAAGGTGTTTGATATGATATCTGAAGATAACGCGAGTAGTGAAGGTCAGCGGTTTTTACCTGTTTACGAGCCTGATATTTCCGGCAATGAAAAAAAATATGTGAATGATTGTCTTGATACTCAGTGGATATCGTCTATCGGTGTTTATACAGAGAAGTTTGAACAAGCTTTTTCTGATTTCGTAGGCGTTCCAGGCGCAGTATCTGTCACCAATGGTACTGTAGCGCTTCACTTAGCGATTCACTGTCTAGATATTGGCCCAGGCGACGAAGTGATCGTGCCTACCTTTACTTACATTGCTTCAGTGAACACTATTGCCCAAGCTGGTGCAACGCCAGTGTTTGTTGACTGCCGCGCCAGCGACTGGTTGGTGGATCCGCAGGATGTTCAGGCGAAGATTACACCGCGCACAAAAGCCATCTTGGCTGTCCACCTTTATGGCGCGGTATGTGACATGCTTACTCTCCGTTCCATCGCGGACGAGCACGGTATCGCCTTGATCGAAGACTGTGCAGAAGCTTTGGGGTCAACGCTCAACGGGACGCATACGGGTGGCTTCGGGGATGTTGGAACCTTCAGCTTCTTTGGTAACAAGACGATCACTACGGGCGAAGGCGGGATGGTGGTGGCCCGGAATGCGGCGCTCTCCGCCAGGATGCGGAAGGTTAAGGGTCAAGGTCAGTCGGCCACGAAACGGTATTGGCACGACGAGATCGGGTTCAACTATCGCATGACGAACATCTGCGCCGCTATCGGTTTAGCTCAGATGGAGCGCGTGGACACAATACTGGCACGAAAGCGCGAAATCGGCCTTTTGTATCGTGAACTGTTGTCCGACTCGCCTGTCTCATTTCAAGACCCGCTGCCGGGCGTCGTAGGGTCCGACTGGCTGGTCAGCCTGCTCCTCCCGGAAGGGGTCGAGCGCGAGCAGGTCATGACCGAAATGCGCGCATTGAAGGTAGACACTCGACCAGTGTTCTACTGCGCGCACGACATGCCCATGTATTCCTCGCCGGCTTCATTCCCACAGGCAGAGCGTATCGCCCGAAGTGGAATCAGTTTGCCGAGTTTCCCTGGGTTGAGCGATGGGGATGTCCGGCGTGTGGCTCGGACGCTGAGGACAGCCGGAGGCTTTTAAGCTGGCGGAAATTCGAACGGCGTCGAGGCTCTTTGGTTTTTGGCACGCGCGATCACACTAAACAGAACTATACAAGAGGATATTAGAATGGTCCGCAAAGCGCTGATTACAGGCATTACCGGACAGGATGGCGCTTATCTTGCTGCCCTGCTCCTATCCAAGGGATACGAAGTTTTCGGGTTAGTGCGCCGGTCGTCGCATGGCGGCGTCGCGGATCACCGCCTGCGCTGGATGGGAATCCACGACAAGGTCAAAATCCTCGACGGCAACCTAATTGACATTTCCAGCCTTCTGCGCATCGTCATTGAAATCCAGCCAGACGAAGTTTACAATTTGGGTGCCCAGTCTTTCGTGGCGACCTCTTGGCAACAGCCGATCATTACATCGCAAGTCACTGGGATCGGCGTACTGAACATTCTCGAAGCGGTAAGAATCGGAGCGCCGCAAGCCCGGTTCTACCAAGCTTCCTCGTCGGAGATGTATGGTCTGATCCAGGAAGACAAGCAGTCTGAAACAACACCGTTCTACCCAAGGTCGCCTTATGCCGTGGCGAAATTGTTTGGCCACTGGTCGACCGTGAACTACCGCGAGAGTTTTGGGATGCACGCCAGTTCTGGCATCTTGTTCAACCATGAGAGCCCTCTGAGGGGCGTCGAGTTCGTTACGCGGAAAGTTACCGACGGCGTTGCGCGGATCAAGCTGGGCATGGCTACTGAGCTCCGTTTGGGCAACATCGACGCGAAGCGTGACTGGGGTCACGCCCGGGATTACGTTCGCGCGATGTGGCTTATGCTTCAACAAGATGCGCCTGATGACTATGTTGTTGCGACGGGTGAAACCACTTCCGTGCGGGATATGTGCGAGATTGCGTTTGCACATGCCGGTTTGGTTGCCGATGACCACATCGTCATTGATCCAGACCTTTACCGGCCGGCGGAAGTTGACGTACTGCTGGGCAATCCTGAGAAGGCGCAGCGACAGCTAGGTTGGTCGCCTGAGGTCTCGCTCGAGCAGTTGATCAGGGAAATGGTCGATGTCGACCTTCAGCGTCTGACTACAGATAAGGTCCAAAGCGCTCAATGAACGAACCTGTCTTGTTGATGACCGGCGGGCGAGGATTTGTCGGTCGTCGACTTGCAGAAAAGTTTGTTGATTTATTCCCCGGCCATCGCAGAGTAATGGTAGCGCGCAGCGCGCAAGGTGCGGTGCCTGATGGCTGGGAAATCGAAACGCTCGATTTGACCGATTCGGATGGCGTGCGGAACCTTGTAAGGTTGTTGCGACCGTCCGTTGTCTTCCATAGCGCAGCCCAAACTTCGGTGGGCGCCGCTATTCTTGGGGGAGGGCAGACGTGGCGTGTCAACACCGTATCTACATTTGTTCTGGCCGAAGCTGTTCGGGATCACGCCCCGGGTGGTGTATTTTTTTTCACCTCCAGCGGCGATGTGTATGGCGACGGCCTAAGATCAGGCCACGCCACAGAGGCAATGCTGGCCACACCGCTTAACGCCTATGCGGTATCTAAATTAGCGGCGGAGGGTATTCTTCGTGACATCCTTCCGCGCGAGACGCAGTTGTTGATCACGCGGGCGTTCAACCATTCAGGCGCAGGGCAAGAAGAGCGCTTCGTCTTGTCCTCGTTCGCCGGTCAAATCGCGCGAGCAGAGGAAGGCGTTGGGCCGACCGTAATTCAGGTGGGAGATCTCAGCGCCGAGCGGGATTTCCTACATGTCGACGACGTCGTCGATGCCTACGTCCAATTGTTAACCTCAAGGCTTCATCTGCCTCAACGCCTAATCGTAAACATCGCTTCCGGCAGGGCAGAAAGGCTCGCTGATCTCCTGGAGCAGCTTTGCGAGAGGGCGCGAATCCCGATCACGATATCCGTCGATCCATCGCGTCTCCGGCCTGCCGACATTCCACAGATGATAGGTGATGCCTCCGCACTGCGAGCTCTCGTGGGTTGGGCTCCACAGCGTGCAGTGTCGGATATCTTGGATGACCTGCTCCAATGGCACAGGGAAAATTTGAAAAAGGCCGCGTTGCAAAATCGCGCGCCACCGCCCAACATGTAACACCCGCACTCCCAGACGGCGGTAAGCATAATAACACGCAAATGAGCAGTTTGTATGACCAAGCCAGAGATCAAACTGCTACAAGAGGCCGCTGGAAGCTTCACTGTCGTGAGCTCTGTCAAGACTTTTCGACATGTAGCTGTAGGTCAGACTCTGGATCTCGATGTCGTGCTCACTAATAACAGTGACGACGCGATCACGTGGGACGATAAAGACTCTCTCAATCTGTCCTCCCGCTGGTTGGACGCGAGTGCGGTCGAGGTGCTCGTACAGGAGGGTCCCCGAACTTCGGTAGGAGGCTTTTTCCATCCGGCAGAAAGCCGGAACTACAAGATGAGAGTCGTTGTGCCTAACGTCGCTGGAGACGTCACACTGCGGCTGTCCTGCGTATATGAAGGACACTTCTGGTTTTTTGATACGCTCGACACCGGCTGGACCGATGTGGAAGTGTGTGTTTCCCCTCCGTCGTCCTGGCCTGATTGGTTGTCGCAATCTCCGGCGGCGCGGGCGTTTCGCGGATCAATAGTGGCCATTAATCTCGGCCGTCACTTTGACGCCGTTGCGGCGGCGGCTGGCTCCTTAACAGTAACTGTCCCCTCGACGAGCGACGCCTCGGCGCCTATTCAGGAGCTGGTGGCTGCCTCCCCAGACGGCACCGCTTCTGAAACGGTTGCGGCTGGTCGTCCTGATCTGTTGAATCTCAAGACCGCATTCGACTCTCCGATATACCCATCGGTTGAAGCGTTTGAGGAGGTTTCATTAGCGCGGCCTGCGGCAGCCTCTGCTGATAGGCCCTCGTCCTACTGGGCGATGCTGGGTCGCCGGATGCTGGCTTTGTTTCAACCTCGGCGAACATTCGAGCGTGTCCATGATGAGTCGCTTCAGCGCAGCCGGCTCGCACGCGAAATCGCCGATATGCATCAAGCGATCCACAGGCTCGCTGAAGGTCAAGCCGACGCTCAGCGCGTTTCCAGTCACGACCGAAATCTTCTGTTTTCAAGCGTAGAGGCAATCACCGGCCATCAAGCCATCTATGCGGACGATAGTCGTCTAAGAGTCGAGGCGCTAAGCCGAAAACTCGACGCCATCGGACAGGACACGGCTCGGGCCATCGCTTTGGGCGGACAACTTGCAGACCGCCTGGAATCCCGTAGTGACACGCTCCAGGCCGCCGTCAAGCATACCTGCGGAGAGGTTAGCACCCTCTCTCGCGAGGTCGCGCTGATGTATCAGGACGCCCGCGTGAACGCCGCTGTCATTGAGCTGGTCTTGCAGACCCAAAGGCGTGCTCTGAGGGTTTCGAGAATTACAGCTCAGATTATAGCTGGCAGCGTCAAGGAAGCGGATGCATATCGATCCTTGCCGACTAGTATGGATAGACTGCATGTAGACCTCGCTGAACTTAATGGCATTCAAAGGGTCAACAAAGAAGCGCTAGAGATGGTGCATGGATCCGTTGATTCTTTATCCAAACAAATGGCTGACATTTGTAGATCATTGGTGGATGTCGAGACTGGAGCGCATGCCCGAGAGGTCAGAGCCGAAGTCAAAACTCTGTCAGAGGCCCATTTGTCTACAAGTCTCCAAGTTGCCGCGTTGGATCGGCAGCTTGATCAAATCAAGAATAAGCTGTCTGACCTGAATTATAAAGCTGATCGGATTGAAAGCGCCGACCCGACTGCGGGTTTGAGGGAGGAGATCGTTGATGTCGGCCGGGGGCAGGTAACCCTCAGGAACCTTGTCGACGATTTGACACATACGGTCCGAGAGGTCCCCGGCGGTCTTGCCAGCTTACAAAGGATAATTGACGGAATACCAGCCATGACGACAGCCGCCTTGGAGGAAGGGCTGGCATCTAATAGTCGCGCTGTTTTTGAACAGGAAGTCGTTTCGACATTGAGGCAATTGCTGCCCCTGGTTAGCGAGCTCGAGGCAAGCGTCCCCCCTATGCTACAACAAATGAAGGCTACGGACTCTGAGATCCAATTAGAACGAAGGAAAATCGACAGCGTGCTCGCTAGTACACAAAGTATTTCCGACGCGACAGTCGATGTTCGCCGTTTTCTGGCAGAAAGTCTGAATACTTTACTTGTAAGGCAAATATTCCCAATACCCAGCCTCGGACTCGTTGTCTGCAGAAGCGTGATTGGCTTCCTCGCTGTACCCGAGGCCGATCTTGAGGCTATTTCTTATTATTCAGATGGCTCAATCCCTGAACCCGGAACAATCGGTATTGTCGAAGCTCTCTTGTCAGAAGGAGATTGCTTTGTAGATATCGGAGCCAACGTGGGACTTTTCTCAGTGGTGGCCGGGCGTCGGGTCGGCCCGCGAGGACGGGTGATCGCTTTCGAACCGACGCCGTCCACCGCCGCCGCCTTTCTTGCAACCATGCACTTCAATGGCGTCTTTGATCGCGTCGTGCTGCATCAGGCCGCAGCCAGCGACCGGAAAGGCTCTGCACCACTAAACATTGGGCGAACATCAGGCCACAATTCGCTGATTTCGTTGGACGGAGCGACCGAGAAAGTCACCGTGGATACGCTTAAGCCGGACGATCTTTTGGCCGGCTTAGAGGTTCACGTAATCAAGATCGATGTGGAGGGATGGGAGCTGTCGGTGCTTGATGGGCTGAAGGCCACGGTTGCCGACAACCCTGATGTCCGGATCATTCTAGAGTTCGGTCCGCTCCATCTCGAACGCGGAGCAATCACCGTTGCAGCCTGGATGGCCCGCATAGCCAAGACAGGATTTATGGCTTTCGAGATAAATGAAGCAACATCCACGATCACCCCGCTACGAACGAACGGCCTCGAAAGTGTTTTCAGCATAAACATCCTTCTCACGCGCGAAGTGCCGGCCACGCTAAAGGTAGTGCCTGCATGATCGACGATAAGGGGGCGGACCGCAAGCTTCTGGTGATTGGCGGCGGGGGACATGGCAAGGTCGTCATAGATGCCGCTCGCACAGGTGGTTGGAGCCCGATCGGGGTGCTGGATCACACAGGGCTTGGCCACGAATGTCTCGGGGTGCCGGTGATTGGCCGCGACGAAGACGCTTTCGCCCTTTTTGAAACGGGATTGCGGTTCGCCGTTGTGGCGATTGGACAAAATCGTGTGCGATCCGAGATCGGGGAGCGGCTGATTGCGCTGGGCTTTGTCTGCCCGGCTATAATCCATCGCTCCGCCGTCGTATCGCCATACGCCTGTATCGAAGAGGGAGCAGTGGTTTTGGCAAACGCGGTTGTCAACGCCGACGCTCGGATCGGCAGATTCGCTATCGTCAACACCGGAGCGATCGTCGAGCATGACTGCATCATCGGGCATGGAACCCATGTTGCGCCGGGTTCAGTGATGGGCGGCAGCACCCATATCGGCGATCACACTCTTTTCGGGATCGGCAGCGTGGCTCGTCCGGGAACGCGTATCGGAGCGGACGCGGTCATTGGGGCCGGTTCCGTCGTTGTCGCGGCGGTAACGGCCGGTGCCTTGGTAATGGGGGCGCCTGCACGAACAAGAGGTCGGGGACGCGAATGAAGATTGGAATTGTCAGCTCAACGGTGCCGCACGTGAAGGGAGGTTACCGTAATTTTGTCGATCAGCTAGAGCCACATCTGATCGAGTCAGGGCATCAGGTTGAGCGAATTTGGATGCCTTTTACGGGCAACCCCAAAACGATTATCGCTGAAATGGCTACATTCCGTGCAATGGATCTATCGCGCGTTTGCGACATGGTGATCTGTGCAAGGCCGCCAGCTCATGTCATCAGGCATCCCAGAAAAGTACTGTGGTTCATCCATCATGAGCGGATATTCTACGATCTCTGGGACAGTGACTATAATACTTTAAATAAGACCGCGTACTGGTCTAGCGTGCGGGAAAATATTTTTCAGGCTGACACCCTTGCCCTGAAGGAGGCTCATGCTGTCTTTTCCAACTCGGCGATTGTGGCCGCAAGGCTGAAAAAATTCAACGGCGTGGAAGCCGAAGTTCTCTACCCACCCGTCGACATCGCTGTGACGGGTCCCGCGATGGGGTATGGCGGGGAGCTGCTGTTCGTATGCCGCATAGAGCACCACAAAAGACAACACCTCGCCATCGAAGCCATAGCTCATACCAAAACGCCAGTCCGGCTCCGAATCGCGGGGGAAAGCCAGAACGCTCAGTATCTTGCCTCCCTTCATGAGCTCGTCAGGTTTCATGGGCTCCAGAATAAGATCACGATCGACAGTCGTTGGATTAGCGAGGGTGAGAAAGGCAGTTTGCTCAGTCAAGCGCTCGCGGCTGTGTATATCCCCGTAGATGAGGACAGCTATGGCTATCCGCCTTTAGAGGCTGCCCACTACCGCCGGGCTACTGTCACGGTCCAAGATGCGGGTGGCGTCGGGGAGTTGGTTGTGGATGGATTGAGCGGTCTGATGGCTAAGGCCGACCCCCAAGCCGTTGGGGCTGCGTTCGACAGGCTGTGGTTGGATCGTAAGCTTGCGAAGGCTCTGGGCCAAGGTGCCCACAAGCGGATAGCCGAGATGAACATCAACTGGCGCCACGTGGTGTCGAGATTAACCGCATAGTGCGACGCACCCAGCAAGCCATCGAGAACGGTGCCCGCGGCGGGACGTCCCGGCTGTGGCACAGCCGCAGCAAGGCGCGCAGATCATCATCCCCTTGAACACGCTCAGGGCGTCTGCCGTGACCCCTGAAACTCCTCCAGGAATAGCTAGGTCCGCCCCTCGAAAGGACGTGACGTGACCCTGACGTGCCCCTGAGTTTTCATCCAGCGGCGACCAGAGTCCTTGGGTTAGTTACGCCTCGCAGCGTGGGGTGAGCAACAGGCCGGGCCGCGCAGC
>NZ_JBEPNH010000017.1:0-26823 GCF_040546195.1 Brevundimonas sp. UYEF29
TGCTCTTCCGTGAACCTTGATCGCTTCATTCTGTCCGTCCTTCGTTGGGCGGACTCTAGCTATTCCTGGAGGAGTTTCAGGGGGTCACGTCAGCGGGGTGCTGCTACCGAAATGGCGTCCAGCTCCGGATTCAGGCTCCACACTGGGATCCGCTCGCGATGTCGCGAGAGTACGAGGCTTCCCGCGTCGGGGCCCTCGATACCTCGCCCGAGGCTCATACCGCGGCTCCAACTCACGGCCGCGCCTCGACCAGCCGTTACGCATTCGGGCTCCCCGATATCCGCCTGGACGCGGCAGACCTGGCCAGCGCCGCCTTGGATCACGGCTTGTCGGGCCTTCATGGCGCTGACCAGCCCGCGATTGCCAAAGGGGCCGTGAGGGCTGACGGCGGCGCTCGGCAATCCAAGACGATGGAGGTCGCCGTCAGCCGTGAGACGGATCATCTCCCTTCGATCGTCGAAGAGTACGCCGGCGGATCCCTGCGCGACCAGCCGCGCCTCCGGGGCGACCGCCTCCAGCCGCTCGGCTCTGTCTCCACGGATCCGGTACCAGCCCGCCGTGGGCCCGGATCCTCCACGCATCAAGATCGTGTCGCCGAGCCAGCCCGCCTGGGCGGCGACCATGCCCATGAAGTCGATAGGGGTCGAGGGCGCTACGCCCCGAGGCGTGACGTCGCGCGGGACGCCTGCCGCACTGATAGAGAGAAGGCGGCCGCGATCGGTGTCGGTAGCGACGACAAGCACTGCGCTGGAATCCGGGGCCCAAGTCATGACATTGGTGGAGATGTTGGCGGCCTGCGGAGGCGAGACCACTGTGCCATCGGCGAGCGAGAGGATCCGTAGCGAGCGAGCCCGACGAACCTCGGTCGCGACATCCGGCGACTCGGGCGGCAAGAGCGGTCCGTCCAGAAGTAGCGCGGCGTGCCCCCCATCCGGAGAGAGCTCGAAGTCGACGATAGGCCCTTCCGCGATGGGAACAGCGTGTCCTGTAGCGGCCTCCACCGTCCACAGTCGCCGCTCTTCGAGCGGTGGGGCGGGCCGGTCTACGCCGACAGACACAGCTGCGGCTTCGCCCGCTGAGGCGGCGGCGCGCAAAGCCAGCAATCGCTCCTGGTCAACGCGGCGGCCGGCCAGGCGCGGAGGGAGAGTTCCGTCCGTCGTGCCAAGGACGACCAACCGGTCTTCCGACACCCATTCCAGGGCGCGTCCCCAAAGACCCGTATCCGGCGCGATATCGGTCCAGACGACCGCGCCCGTGCCAAGTTCAACGATACCCAGACGCCAGAGGTCGTTCTGAAGGCGATACACCGCGAGGCGATCGCCTTCAGGGGAGAACGGGCCCATCGTGTAACCCGCATCCGCTTCATTCTGGAGCAGTGGAGCCACGTGGAAAGGAGCTTCCAGGTCTAGGCGGTAGAGCCGCGCATAGCGGTCCGCGCCCATGGCCTCGACGTCATGGCGGGGCAGGTCCGATCGAGCCCGCCTCTCCTCGAACACGCCGACGGCTCCCGACGGGTCGATTGCGATCCGCCCGTAACGCTCAAGACCGAGCGCGATGTCGAGCGTGAGAGGCTCGCCGAGGACGGCAGACGGGCAGACGAGCGCGAGCGCGGCGGCCGCACCCAGAAAACGCTTTCTCATGAGTGATCACCAGCGCTTCACGAGCTGGAGGGAAACCTGACGGCCCAGAACATTGGTGTTCGCCGCATCGAACGCGATCCCCGCCGGCGCATCGTAGAAGGGCGGCTCCTCGTTGGTGACATTCAGGACGTTGAGGGTCAGTGACAGGCCTTCGCCCCATCCCGCCTCCAAATCATAGCGAACCTGCCCATCCATCGTGATCCAGTCGTCGATCCCCCGGCCGGAGTTCTGATCGCGACCCCCGCTGACATGGTTCAGCGCCCCTCCGATCGTCAGGGGGCCGCGAATCCATTGCCCGCCGAAACGGCCGCGCCACGAGGCAGGGAAGTTGGCGAGGCCGCGGAGATCCTCCACAGGCGATGTCGGCGTGCTCACCCGGGTATTGGTGAGGAGGTGGGTGGCCGACGCATCAAGATGGACGTCGCCCGAAGCCCACCCAAAACGATACCGGACCGCGAGATCGAGACCCTCGACCTTCACCACGGCGGCGTTCACGAACCGGTTGTCGATGACTGCGCCATAGGCCGTCGCCGGGAAGACGTTGGGATTGTAGTTCCCCGGATGGTCCAGCAGCGACTGCACGTAGGCGCGATCTTCCGCGCTCGAGCCGGGCGTAACGTATCGAATGAAAGGCGCCAGAGTCGGATCGTTCAGCGCATTGATCAGGTTTTCGGCGACCGGCGTGGAAATCCGATCCTCGAACCGGGTGCGGAACCAGCTGGCTTCGATGCGAAGGCCGTCGATCGCTGTCGGCGACCAGAGGAAGCCTGTTGTCCAGGACTCGGCCGTCTCCGGCGTCAAATCCGGATTGCCGCCGTACTGGACGATGCTGATGACGTTGCTCCCGGCGCGATCGAGCAACACAGGTCCGAGGCGATACAGGCTGTTGAGCTGCTGAAGGGAGGGCGCCCGAAACGAGGTGCCGTAACTCGCGCGAAGCAAAAGCTCCGGTGTCGGCTTGTACAGCACTCCAAGTTTCGGATTGCTGGTGCGGCCCACGCCCTGATGGTCCTCGATCCGACCGGCGAGAGACAGCTCGAGGCTCTCGATCCCCGGGCGGGCATTCTCCGGACCGATGATCGGGGCGCGAAGCTCGAAGAAGGCCGCCGACACATCGCGTTCGTAGCGATCGGTGGCCGCTACGGTCGGGGTGGCGGCTGACATGAAGCTCTCGCCGCCTGTCTCGAACACCTCCTGGCGGTAGTCCACGCCCACAGCGATCCTCAGATCTCCACCCGGCAGTCTCAGGAGCGTTCCGTCAGCCTTGACGTTGATGGAGCCCACCGAGCTCGTGTTCTCGGACCGGAAGTAGCCGGCTCCGATGAAGTCGAGCAGGGGGCGGCTGTGCGCGGCCGGGGCGCCATACGGGTTGAAAAACCCGTCGACCGCCGGGTTGAACGCCGTTTCGGGGTCATCCGGGAAGAAGCCGAGCGCCTCGTAGAGCCGGCCCGTATGAACCCGGTTCGAAGCCATTATTCCGGTCGTTTCCCGACCGCCGCTCACATAGGCGGACACGTTCCAGCCCCTCAGCTCGCCTTCGATCCCGACGGCTCCGCCGACGCTGCGGGAGAAGCCTTCGTCGCGCCCGTTCCCGAGGTCGTTGATGAAGGAGTAGGCGATCTCCTGGTAGCCCTCACCATCGATCGACACGAAGAACGGATTGTCAGCGGTGACGGGCAGAATGCCGATGTCGGCTACGGAATTCTGATGAAACTTCCGCTCTGTGTAGCGGAGGTCGCCATCCAGGCTGAAGCCGCCCGGCAAGTCCTGGCGTCCTGCGACGAACAGGCTGTGGCGCCTCTGGTGGGGGAGGGTCCACATACCGTCCATGAAGTTGGTCCGGTTGACCTCGCCGGGTCGGAAGTCGCCCGCAGTTAAACCCACGCCGTTCTGGCCAGTGGGAACGGCATAGGCCGGTTCGAAGCTTCCGCTGACCGGATCAAACTCCATGATGTTTCCGGGAGAGGCGTAGAAGTTGCGCCGATCGGATCCTCCCAACGGCCGCAAATCGGCATCCGCGGTCGCACGTCTGTCCGCTGCTCTGAGTTCCCCCCGGTCGTGGTACTCGTAGGCCGCGATCACGCCGCCGCTCGACCAGTTGAACCCCGCGCTGTGCGAGAGAAGCGTCTCGTTCGCGCCCCCATCGCTCGTCCCTCCGACGCGGACCCGGCTTTCAGCGCCGTCGAAACGGGAGTTGAGGATGATGTTGACGACCCCGCCGACTGCATCCGAGCCGTAGAGGGCTGACGCCCCATCCAGAAGCACGTCCGCCCGGGCGACAGCGCTGGTGGGAATGTTCGAAATGTCGGCGAAGTCCCCTGCGTTGCCCGTCCCGGCGACCCGCCGCCCGTTCACGAGCACGAGGGTGGCGTCTGCGCCCAGACCACGCAGGTTGACGCCTGTGGCGTAAGCGGAGTTTCGGCTCGTCCGGTCCGCACCGCTGCCTGCAGACCCCTCGTAAGCGGCGCCGGTGAAGTTCTGGGGGAGGGCAGCCAGGGTGTCCGCGACCGTCGCCCGGCCCTGCCTCTCGATGTCGGCCTGCGTGATGACGGTCACTGGAGAGGGGCTGTCGGCTCCGCGCAGATAGGTGCCGGTGACCACGACCTCGTCGAGCTCAACCGCCTCGACCCCGGACGTTTCGGCGCGAGCCGCGGGATCGACGAGCACGAAAACGGTCGGGCGGCTCTGGCGATAGGTCAGTCCGGAATCGCGAAGGAGCAGCGTGAGCGCCGCCTCTGACGTCAGGTCGCCGTTGACGGCGGGAGACTGCCGCCCCGCCACCAGCGCGCTGGGATAGAGAATCTGCAGCCCGCTCTGGCGAGCGAACTCAGGAAGGCTGCGGTCCAGCGGGCCAGCCGCGATCTCGAAGCGGCGCGCGACATCGCTCGACTGTGCGATGACCGGCGTGGCGACGCCCATCATCAGTGCGGCAAGCGCGGTCGACGTGAATCCTTGGCCCATGACCATCCCCCGTTTTTCTACCCGCGGATGTGCGGGGCGGGGAGGAGACGTTGGGTCGCGGGGTTTCCTCTAAGTCGGGTAGGGATAAATTTTCAGGCGGGTCCGCTGAGGACGATACGGCCATCCTCGGCCTTGGTGGACTGGAGGGCGTAAAGATCACTCAGCGCGGCCACGAAGCCGTCGATGTCCCCTGCGTTGAAGACCCCGCTGACCTGCACCGAAGAAATCCGGCTGTCGCGGAGCTCTATCGGTTCGCGGCTGTAGCGGTTCACCTCCGCCACGGCCTCGGCGATGGGCGTGTTCTCAAACGTCAGTCGCCCGCTGGTCCAGCTCGTGGACGCCGGTACATTGGCCGTGGCGATCGTCGGGCGGGGCGCCGAGGTCGTGACCTCCTGACCGGGCGACAAGGCCCAGCGGCCGTCCGCCGCGGCCTCTCGTCTGACGTCGACCCGACCTTCGACGAGAATGACGCGGGCGCCCGTCCCCGATCGGCGCACGTCGAACCGGGTGCCGATCGCCGTCACCCGGGTGTCGCCGGCGGCCACGATGAAGGGTCGAGCCGGATCGCCCTCGACATCGAACATCGCCTGGCCGTTGTTGAGCGTCACCGAGCGACGCCCCCCGGTAAACCGCACCGCGACCTCGGAGCCGGTGTCCAGGGTGATGCGCGATCCGTCTTCAAGCTGGATCGTGCGTTGCTCGCCGACCGCGGTCGCGTAGCGCGTCGGCTGCTGCGACATCCACAGGACGCCGCCCGCGCCCAGCGCCAGGGTCAGCGCGCCGACGACCCCGATCGGGATCAGACGGCCCGTCGCCAGCTTCGGCTTCCGGGCGGACTTGGCCGCCGCTGCAGCGTCCCGCGTCAGGTTGGCCATGTCGGGATTTTTCGCCAGGGTCCCGGCGGCCTCCCACATCGCCTCGACGCGGCTGAAGGCGCGCGCGTTCTCAGGGTCGCGACGCCAGTCGCTGAAACCTCTCACATCCGCAGTCGTGACCGTGCGCTGGTTGAGCCGCGCGAACCAGTCAGCCGCTTCCTTCCGTCTCGTATCGACGTCACCCTCGATCGTCATCCGTCTTGCCTAAAGGTCCAGCCGAGACGCGCAGTACTCGATCGCCCTGGCCATTCGCCATTGCACCGTCTGCACACTGATCTCGAGCGTCCGGGCGATCTCTGGATAAGTCATACCGCCAAAGCGGTTGAGAACGAAGACGTTCCGGTAGAGTGGCGGCATCGAATGGATGACCTGCGATAGAAGAAGCTCGTCGAACTGGGTGGCGGCCTCGCCTTGCGGAGGCGCTTCGGCCTCGTTCTGCTGCGGCTGGCGCGACTGTCGCCGGCGCTCGTCCCGCAGAAGGTTCATGGCGATCCGCAGAAGGAAGGCCTTCGGATGCCGGATGTCCGCCAGGGCGTAAGGCGCGGCGCGGATGTAGGTCTCCTGGACCACGTCGGCGGCGTCGTCCGGCCCGATGCGCGACCGCAGCCGACGGCTCAGCCAAGGGGCGTATTGCCGGTACAGGCGGTTCAGGCCGTCCCGTCCATCCACGCCGAGCTGTTTCGCCTCTGTCACCACGCCTCTCCGGCCTCTTCACGAGAGGTCCGGAATCCCGGCGCGGCCGCGCGACCGGGCGCACGCGCGCAAGCGCATGCCTCCGGAGCCGTCGGCAACCGACATCCGCGCGCGGCGCGGGGTCGTCGATGATCAAATGTCGCACAGGGGATTCCAGGCCCCACCAGCGCGGACGCCGGCAGGCGAACCATGAATCAAAGGCGTCGGGCGCGCAAGTCGGCTGGATGCGCGGGAGCTGGCGCCTTCGTTCCGCAAGATTATTGCGGGCGGCCCGCAATTCACTGTCGTTGCCTGAAATGGGGATTCCCGCCCAACGTGCGCGAAACACGTCAAGGAGCAGCCATGGACTGTGCGTCCCCGTCAGAACCTCGACCGATGACGCCCCTGAGCGCGCGCGAGACCGAATGCCTGCTCTGGGTCAGCCGCGGCAAGAGCTCCGTCGATATCGGCCAGATTGTCGGCCTCTCGCACAGGACCGTGGACAGTTACCTCGAGAAGACCTGCGCCAAGCTCAGGGTGCGGACCCGGATCGAAGCGGTTGCGGTCGCGGTGCGTGCCGGGATCATCGATCCGGACAGCGACTGAACGCCGCACGAGGGGCCGCGGAGGGAAGGGGGCGGGTCTGGAACTTCTGTACGGAAGCCGGGCGTTTCAGCCCTGATCGCCGCCGACGCAAAGCGTCCCCCGGCTCAGGATCAAGGCCTATCCGGCCCGGGACCCGCCGGGACCGGGTCTACTTCGGAACCGGACGGACTGTCCATCACGGCAGTTTCCCATGGCGACGGGGCAGGGGCTATGCGCCGTTGTGTCGTCCGAACACCCGGTTCGATCCGTCGGACAGCACCAGCAGGGTGACATAGGGTTCACGCCCCGCTGCCTCCATTCCGGGAGAACCGGCGGGCATCCCGGGAGCGGCCAATGCGCGAGCGGCGGGGGCCTCGCGGAGCAGGCGATCGATGTCGGTCGACGGAACATGCCCCTCGATCGCGTAGCGCCCCACGACCCCGGTATGACAGGACGCCAGTCGTTCAGGGACGCCGAAGCGGGCGCGGACGGGCGCAAGGTCCTCGACCTCGCGGACCTCGGCGGTCCAGCCCGCGGCCCTCAGATGATCCACCCATCCGCCGCAGCAGCCGCACCACGGCGTCTTGTAGACGATGATCCGCCTCGCCCCCTGCGCCGTCGCGACGGTTGGGAGGACAAGCGCCGAAAGGCCGCTCATCAGGACGGCCCGACGGCTCGTGGTTTGGAACGGCATCGGAGGCTCCCGTAAATCCTCTGGAGAATAGCATCGTGGACGCGGAGCGCGCGCGTCATGAGGTCGCTCAGACAGCCAGTCGCGCGGGTTCAGGGTGGGATGCGCCGCAGGCCCCGTGATCTCCGAGCGCCTCGATCACACGACATTCGGACACCCTTCCGCCTGTGCAGGTCGCCGCCTGTATTCGGCTCAACTCCACGCGAAGAGCCTCCAGGCCGGCGATCCGGGCCTCGACCGCGGCCAGTTGTCGCTCCGCGATCCGGTTCGCCTGGTCGCAGGGCTGATCGGGGTCGTCAGCGAGCGCCAGAAGCGCGCGGATGTCCTCGATCTCGAAGCCCAGTTGCCGGGCGTGGCGAATGAACCCCAGCCGACGGGTCGCCTTGTCGTCATACAGACGCCGGTCGCTCTCGGTGCGAGGCGGCTCGGGCAGCAGGCCGATCTTCTCGTAGAAGCGGATCGTCGGAACCTTCACGCCGGTTTCGGCCGAAAGCCGGCCTATGGGCTTCAACAGGTCGGTCCAGGGCGTGCGGGTCATGTCCGTAAAATAACCGCTTGATCCTCTAGTGACTAGAGGATGCAGAAGGGGCGTCATGACCGTTCAGGACACCCCCGAAACCTGCGCCCCCAAGGGCGGCTGCTGCGGCCACGACGTAAAGTTCGATGGCGCGTCTCCCGCTTATCGACGCGTTCTGGTCGCGGTGATCGCGATCAACATGATCGGCTTCGTCGCCGTCGTGATCGGCAGTCTGGCGCAAGGATCGGCGGCGCTGGCCGCCAACGCCATGGACTTTCTCGCTGACAGCGCCACCTACGCCATCAGCCTGTGGGCCATCGGCAAGTCGGTCCAGGTTCGATCCGGCGCGGCGGTGTTCAAGAGCCTGAGCCTGCTGCTCATGGCGGTCTCGGTTCTGGGCTATGCGATCTGGCGGGCCGCAACGGGACAGCCGCCCGAGGGCTCGGTCATCACCGGGTTGGGCCTGTTCGGCTTCGCCGCAAACCTTGCCGCCGCCCTTCTTCTGCTGCGCTACCGCGAGGGGGACGCCAATGTTCGCTCCGTGTGGCTCTGCACCCGCAACGATCTGGTCCACAGCCTCGGCGTCGCGGCGGCCGGCGGTCTGGTCTGGCTGACGGGATCTCGCTGGCCCGACCTGGTCGCGGGCGTTCTGCTGGGTGGTGTCTTCCTGCAGTCGGCGGTCTCGATCCTGCTTCAGGCCCGCGCCGAAAGTCGCTCCGCGGCGCAGGCCCGGACTTTGTAACGCATTGCCAGTCTTGAGGAACGGAAGTAACGAGCGCTCGATGACCTGGTCGATGACGACATGGGCGAAGCTTGTGGTGGCGATGACGCTTGTCTTCGCTGCGTTCTTCTTTGCGCCCGCCGTCGATGCTGCGACCTGCCTGCCGGAGCCGCCCGCGGCTCATGCGGCCGTCGATCTCAGTCAGAATGACGGCGACCACAGCGGCAAGTCCGGTGGTCACGGGATCTGCTCCCACGGACACTGCCACCACACCTCCACGGCCCGTCCCGGCGGCGTGGACGCCATCGCTCCGGCGTTCGGCGAGCCTCCGCTGCAGAGCGGCGGGCAGGATGATTTCATGGCCTCGTTCAATCCCGACGGCCTGAAGCGACCGCCCAGAGTCTGACCGAAGTCCTGCGCCCGGAGGGGCGCGCCTTCGTGATCAGAAATCTGGAAATGGAACATGTCTCCCACATTTCGCCGGCGACCGCGTCTCGCGGTCGGCTGCGCGCTCGTCGCCCTCACGGCGACCCTGGCCAGTCCCGCTTGGGCTGACCCTGCCCCGACCTATGGCCAGTTGCTCGCGCAGCTGGACCAGACCCCCGCCACGCTCGAAGCGGGCGCCAATTTCGACGCCGCCGAAGCCCGCGTGCGTCAGGCCCGCGTGCGTCCCAACCCCGTGCTCGGGCTCGATCTCGAGAATGCGTTCGGCACGGGCCCGTTCTCGGGCATCGACAATGCCGACGCGACGCTCGCGCTGAGCCAGGATCTCGAACTCTGGGGACGTCGCTCGTCGAGGATCGCCGCCGCGCGCGCCGAAGCCGGCGCCGTCGGTCTCCAGCGCGACCTCGCGGTCGTCGACGCAGCGGGCCGCCTGGCGCTCGTCTATGCTGAAGCCGAGGTCGCACAACGTCGCGCGACCCTGGCGGAGGAGACGCTCAGCCTCACCGTTGCGGACGCCCGAGCGGCGCTCGCCCTCGTCGAGGAAGGCCGCGAACCCCTGCTGCGCGGTATTCAGGGGGAGGCCGAAGCCGCCAGCGCACGAGCGGCGCTGGACGAGGCCCAGGCCGAGCGCGACGCGGCCTACGCCCGTCTCACGGCGGTGGCCATGATCCCCGCGCCCGTCACCAGCATCGAAGCGAGCCTGCTGGATGCGCCGCCGACAACCACCGTGTCGGCAGCCAACGACGCGCCGACCGTCCGTGTCGCCGAAGCGCAACGGACGGCTGCGGAGCGACGGATCGATGTCCAGCGCGCCCAGGCCCGGCCGGACATCAACGCGAGCGTGGGCATTCGCCGCTTCGAGGCGGAAGATGCAACGGCGCTGACCTTCGGGATCAGCATGCCGCTGCCGCTGTTCGACCGGAACCGGGGGAACATCGAGGCGGCCCAGGCCGAGTTCCGCGCAGCGGACGCCCGGCTTCTCACTGCACGGCAGGAGGCCCAGGCCGACCGCGCCGCCGCCGTGGCCCGGCTCGCCGCGTCCGTCAGCCGTGTCCGCGCCGCTGACGGTGGCGTGACGGCCGCCGAGGAAGCCTACCGCCTGTCGCGGATCGGCTTCGAGGCCGGACGCATCTCCCAGATCGAGCTGCGGGTCACCCGAACCGCCCTCGTCAACGCGCGGTCCGCCGCCGTCGACGCCCGCCTCGCGCGTGTCCGCGCCGAGATCGACCTCGCGCGCCTGAACGGCCGCGCCCCCTTCGAAGGAGCCCAGTGATGCGCAAGCGCACATCCAACAAGACCCTGTTGATCGGCGGCGTCGCCGCCCTGGTCATTCTCGGAGGCGGCGGCCTCTGGCTGGCCACCCGGGGCTCCGAGCCGGCGGCGCCCGCCGCAGCGGAGGGTGAAGCCGGCCACGCCGAGGGCGAGGCGGGCCACGCGGAAGGCGAGGCCGGTCACGCCGAGGAAGCCGAAGCGCCCGAAGGGCGGGTCGAGCTGTCGGCGGCGCAGGTCCAGGCCGCCGGTATCACGGTGGTGAGCGTCGGTTCGGGCGGCGGCGCGGAGACCCGCCTCGCCGGTCGCGTCGAGCCTATGGTCGACTCCCGGGCCGCCGTCGCCGCGGCGGTCGGCGGTCGCGTCGAACGCGTGCTCGTCGCTCCGGGCCAATCGGTTCGGGTCGGACAGCCGCTCGTCAGCCTCGTCAGCGGGGAGGCGGCCACATTCCGGGCCGACGCCGACGCCGCCGGCGCCTCGGCGGAGGCCGCGCGTCAGGCCTATGAGCGGAACCGCAATCTGTCGGAACAGGGCATCGTCGCCCGGCAGGAGGTCGAGGCGTCCCGCGCCCAGTATCTGAGTGCGGAAGCCGCAACGCGTGCGGCGCGAGCCCGCTCCGCAGCCGCCGGCTCGCCCAACGCCTCGGGGCGGCTCAGCGTGGTCAGCCCGATTTCAGGCGTGGTCGGCAATGTCCAGGTCGGACCGGGCGGCTTTGTCGCCCAAGGCGGCGTGGTCGCGGAGGTGTCCAACCCGGCCCGGGTCGAGATGGTGTTCAACGCACCGCCGGCCCTCGCCGCCAACGTCCGTCCGGGCGCGGCGATGCGGGTGACCGGGCCGTCCGGCGAGTTCGACGCCGTCGTCACCGGGGTCGCCGCGGACGCGGGTCTGAACGAGAGCGGAGCGACGGTCATCCGCGCCCGGCCGACCTCCGGGACCCTGCCGCCGGCGGGCTCTGCGGTGTCGGGCTCGGTCGTCACCGGCCAGGCGACCGCGGGCGGCATGACCGTGCCGACCGAGGCGGTCCAGACCGTCGACGGAAACACCGTCGTGTTCGTTCAGGTCGAGGGCGGCTTCCAGGCTGTCCAGGTCCTCGCCGGCCGTCAGGCCGCCGGGCGCACCGAGATCCTCCGCGGCCTCACGGGCTCGGAGCGTATCGCCTCCACCAACGCCTTCCTGCTCAAGGCCGAACTGGCCAAGGGCGAAGCCGAGCACGGTCACTAGGGGGGCGATCGCATGTTCAAATTCATCATCGAGGCCTCGGTCAAGTTCCGATGGTTCGTGGTTCTCGCCACGGCCCTCGTCTCCGCCTGGGGTCTGTTCCAGCTGACCAAGCTGCCCATTGACGCCGTGCCTGACATCACCAACCGGCAAGTCCAGATCAACACCATCGCCCCGGCGCTCGCGCCGGAGCAGATGGAACGACAGGTCACCTATCCGCTCGAAACCGCCATGGCCGGCATTCCCGGCCTTCAGAGCACCCGCTCCCTGAGCCGCAACGGCTTCAGCCAGGTCACGGTCATCTTCACCGACCAGACCGACATCTACTTCGCCCGCCAACAGGTGGCCGAACGGATGGCCCAGGCCCGGGAGAACCTGCCCGAAGGCGTCGAACCGGGTCTCGCCCCAATCACCACGGGGCTGGGCGAAGTGCTGATGTGGACGGTCGACTACAAGCCGTTCAACGCCCAGAACCTCGCCAAACCGGGTGAGCCCGGCTGGCAGGCCGGCGGCGCCTATCTGACGCCGGAAGGGGAGCTTCTGACCACGCCGCAGGCGCGGGCCACCTATCTGCGCACCGTCCAGGACTGGATCATCGCCCCGCGCATGCGCACGGCGGCCGGTCTGGCCGGCGTCGATGTCAACGGCGGCTATGTGAAGGAGTTCGCCGTTCGTCCCGACGCGGCGCGTCTCGCCAGCTATGGCCTGGGGCTCAGCGATCTGATCCTGGCGCTGGAGAACGCCAACACCCAGGCGGGCGCCGGCTATGTCCAGCGTTCGGGCGAAGCCCTGACCGTCCGCACCGACGCCCTGGCCCAGACCATCCCGGATCTGGCCCAGGCCCCTGTCGTTAACCGCAACGGTCTCGTCGTCCGCGTCGCCGACGTCGCCACCGTCGAGATCGGCCAGGCGCCGCGTCTCGGCGGCGCAAGCCGCGACGGCCACGAGGCGGTCATCGGCACCGCCCTGATGTTGGCGGGCGGCAACAGCCGCACCGTCGCCCAGGCCGCTGCGGAGCGGCTCGAGGACGTGGGCGCCAGCCTGCCGCCGAGCATCGTCGCCGAGCCGGTCCTGAATCGCAGCGCCCTGGTCAACAAGACCATCGCGACCGTGGCTCGGAACCTGACCGAAGGCGCGCTGCTGGTGATCGTGGTGCTCTTCCTGCTGCTCGGGAATATCCGCGCGGCGACCATCACCGCCCTGATGATCCCGGTCAGCTTCCTGTTCGCCGTCATCGGCATGAACCGGTTCGGGATCAGCGGTAACTTGATGAGCCTCGGCGCGCTGGACTTCGGTCTTCTGGTGGATGGCGCGGTCATCGTCGTCGAGAGCACCCTGTTGATGCTGTCGCAGAAGCGGATCGAGGTCGGCCGGGCGCTCACACGCCACGAGCGGTTGGGCGTCGCGATGGCCGCGGCGAAGAAGATGGTCAAACCGGCGGCCTTTGGCCAGCTGATCATCCTGCTCGTCTTCACCCCGTTGCTGATGCTCGAGGGCGTCGAGGGCAAGACCTTCATCCCCATGGGCGCGACGGTCATGCTGGCCCTGGTCGGCGCCTTCATTTTCTCCTTCACCTTCGTGCCGGCGATGACGGCGCTGCTGGTGCGGGATCCCAAGAAGGTGGAGGTCGACGAGCACGGCCACGCACACGAGCACGAGACCTTCATCATCCGCTGGGTCCGTCGCTGGGCGGAACCGGCAATCCGGGCGGCCGTCAACCGTCCCAAGATCGTCCTGATCGCGGCGGTGGGAATGCTGGCCGTCGGCGGGGCGTCCTTCATGACGCTTGGCCGCGAGTTCATCCCGACCCTGGACGAGGGCGACATCGCCATGCAGGCGCTGCGCGTTCCGTCGGCCTCGCTCGAACAGTCCCTCGCCATGCAGATGGCGATCGAGCGCGCCATCGCGGCCCAGCCGGAGGTGGAGACCATCTTTGCCCGAACCGGCACCGCGGAGGCGGCCGTCGACCCGATGCCGCCGAACATCTCCGACGCGGTCATCATCCTGAAGGACCGTAAGGAATGGCCGGATCCACGATTGGAGAAGGAAGAGCTGATCGCGCGGTTCGAGGAACTGGCCTCGGCCCAGCTGGGCAACAGCTTCGAGTTCAGCCAGCCGATAGAGCTGCGGTTCAACGAACTGATCTCGGGCGTCCGGACCGACCTCGCGGTCATGGTCTATGGCGATGACTTCACCCAGCTGCAGGCCTCGGCCGACCGGGTGGCGACCGTCCTGCGCAACACGCCGGGCTCGGCCGACGTGCGGGTCGAACAGGCCTCCGGCCTGCCGACCCTGACGGTCAGCGTCGATCGTTTCGCGGCGGCCAACTACGGCCTGTCCGCGGCGGAGGTCTCCAACGCCGTTTCCGCAGCCATCGGCGGCGCCGAGGCGGGGCAGATCTTCGAAGGCGACCGTCGCTTCGACGTGGTGGTCCGCCTGGCGGATGAGGTCCGCAACGATCCGGCGGCGCTCGCAGCGCTTCCGATCACGACGACAACCGGCGTCACGGTGCCCCTGTCCTCGGTCGCCCGCATCCAGATCGCGGAAGGCCAGAACCAGATCAGCCGCAACGACGGCAGCCGGCGCATGGTGGTCCAGGCCAATGTGCGCGGGCGCGATCTGGGCGGCTTCGTCACGGACGCCCAGGCGCGCGTGCAGGAACAGGTTCAACTTCCGGCGGGCTACTCCCTGACCTGGGGCGGACAGTTCGAGAATCTGAAGCGGGCCGAGCAGCGGCTGGGTCTGGTCATCCCCGTCGTCTTCATCCTGATCGGCATCTTGCTGTTCATGGCCCTGGGCTCCTTCGCGGAAGCTGGTCTGGTCTTCGCCTGCGTGCCCCTGGCCCTGGTCGGCGGGGCGCTGGCCCTGCTGTTGAGGGGCATGCCCTTCTCGGTGTCCGCAGCGGTCGGCTTCATCGCCGTCTCCGGCGTGGCGACCTTGAACGGCCTGGTCCTGATGCAGGCGATCCGCGAACGGCTCCAGGCCGGATCGGAACCCATGGTCGCGGCCATCGAGGGCGCCTCCAGCCGTCTGCGGGCGGTCCTGACCACGGCTCTGGTGGCGATCGTCGGCTTCATCCCGATGGCGATCGCCCACGGAGCCGGCGCCGAGGTGCAGAAGCCTCTGGCGACCGTGGTCATCGGCGGTCTGTTGACCGCAACGGCCCTCACCCTCCTGGTCCTCCCCACCTTCGCGGCCAAGGCTGTGAAGCACCGCGCCGCGGAAGGACTGGAGGAATGAGCGGGGCCCACGAGACGGAGCAGGTCCAGCGCCGCATCCTGCTGGTGGTGCTGGCCCTGAACGCTCTGCTGTTCGTGGGCCTCGGAGTCGGCGGCCTCGCCGCCGACTCCAGCGCTCTGCTGGCCAACGCCGTGGACAACGGGTCGGACGCGGCCGTCTATCTGATCAGCTTCCTCGCCGTCGGCCGGGCGCTGATCTGGAAGACCCGCGCCGCCCAGGCGTCCGGTGTGATGCTCCTGATCTTCTCGGTCCTGGTCCTGCTCGACGCCCTGCGTCGGACACTGACCGGGACCGAGCCGGTCGGTCCGACGATGATGGTCCTCGCCGTCGTGGCGGCGGTCATCAACCTGATCTGTCTTCTCCTCATCCGTCGCCAGCACAGCGGCGACGTCAACATGAAGGCCGCCGAGACCTTCAGCCTGAACGACTTCGCCTCAAACGGCGGCATCCTCGTCGCCGGAGGTCTCGTGATGTGGCTGAACCAGTCGTGGCCGGACCTTGTGGTCGGCGTGCTGGTCGCCGCCATCGCCGCCAAGGGCGGCATCGACATTCTTCGCGACGCCCGCACGGCGCGCCGCGAGCCCGAGGATCCCATCCCATGAGCCCGACCCTGATCGACATCGCTGCCGTGCAGCGGTGGCGGAAGCTCTTCATCGCCGCCGCGCTGTTCGCCCTTCTGACCTGGACCGCCCTGGTGAAGGCCCAGCCGGCGCTCGAACACCCCGTCGAACATCTCGGTCTGATCGCCATCATGGCCTGTGTGATCGGTCGAGCCTGGTGTTCCCTCTACATCGGCGGCCGCAAGAAGCAGGAGATCGTGTCGAGCGGTCCGTACTCGCTGTGCCGCAATCCGCTCTACGTCTTCAGCTTCATCGGCGCCTTCGGCGTGGGGGCGCAGACCGGAAGCCTCAGCGTCGGCCTGACCTTCGCCGTGGCCTGCTGGGCCGTCTTCCGCATCGTCGCCGCCCGCGAGGAGACCTTTCTCCGGACCGCCTTCGGCGATGAATACTGGGCCTACTGCGCGCGAACGCCCCGGTTCATGCCGGACCTGCGGCTCTGGCGCGACGACACCGAACGGGCTGTTCGCCCGGCCTTCTTCCTCAGGACGGTTCGCGACGGCTTGGTCTTCCTGTTGGCGCTGCCGGTGTTCGAGGGTCTGGAGCACCTCCAGAATCTCGGATGGCTCGACGCCGTGATCTCCCTGCCTTGAGCGGAAGGGGCGGCGATGAACCGGAAACGATGGGTCACCCTCCTGAGCGCCATCCTCGCCCTAGGCGCCTTCGTCGCAGGCGCGGCGGCCCAGCGCGCCGGTCTTCTCCTGCCCGACCGCTCGTCCTTCAACCGTGACGCCTCCTGAGGAGCCCGATCATGTCCAAGACGCTTCGTCTCAACATCCCAGTTCTGCTTCCCCACGCCCCTGACAGCCGGGATGGTTGTGTGGGACGGCTGATCGCTCTTGTCCGAGCCGAACCCGGCATCCTGGAGGCGCACCTCGTCGAAGGCGCCGAGGGCGCGGAGCTGTGCATCCACTATGACCCGGACCAGCTTTCGCTGGCCCAGGTCCGCCGGCGCGCCCGACAGGCCGGGGTGGAGATCAGCGAGCGGTTCGGCCATCTCTCGGGACGGGTGGACGGTGTCCGGCATGCGCGACACGCCCGCACGCTCGCGGCCGCGCTCGCCGAGGAACCCGGAGTGATCGAAGCCGCCCTGGATGCCGCCGGCGCGATCCGCCTGGAATTCGATCGCGAGAAGACGACCCGCGAGGCGGTGATCGCCCGGCTCGCCTCGCACGGGCTGAGCTTCCAGGGGGAGACAGCGGGCGCCGCCTCTTCGGATGGGGGCGGGGAGGCGAACCCTCCGATCGCCGCCTCGGCCCACGATCCCGACGACGGCCACGCTCACAGTCACAGCCCGGACGACGGACACGATCACGGCCACGCCGAGGGCGACGGTCACGACCACGGCCACGTTGGTTTCCTCGGGCCGAATACGGAGCTGATCTTCGCCCTGGGGAGCGGCGTGACTCTCGGGCTCGGCTGGATCATCGAGACCTTCATTCCCGCCTTGCCCGAATGGCTGCCGTTCGGCCTCTTCCTCGTCGCCTACGCCCTCGGGGGCTGGTTCACGGTCGGCGAGGCGATCGGCAACCTGCGGCGCAAGCGGTTCGAGATCGACACCCTGATGCTCGTGGCGGCGGCGGGCGCGGCGGCGCTCGGCGCCTGGGCGGAAGGCGCGCTGCTTCTCTTCCTGTTCAGCCTCGGCCATGCGCTTGAACACTACGCCATGGGACGCGCCAAGAAGGCGATCGAGGCGCTGGCGGCGCTCGCTCCGCGGACCGCCCATGTGCGGCGAGGCGACGAGGTCGTCGAGCTTCCCGTCGAGCAGCTGGAGGTCGGCGACGTCGTCGTGGTCCGGCCCAACGAGCGGCTGCCGGCCGACGGCTTCGTCGTGAAGGGAACCACAAGCGTCAACCAGGCGCCGGTCACCGGCGAAAGCATTCCCGTCGACAAGCAGCCCGTCGAGAGCCCTGAGGCGGCGCGGGCGAGGCCGTCGGCCGTGTCGTCAGCCTCGGTGGTCTTCGCCGGCACGATCAACGGCGGCGGCGCCATCGAGATCGAGACGACCCGACGCTCCAACGACACCACCCTCGCCAAGGTGGTGCGGATGGTGAGTGAGGCCGAGACCCAGAAATCCCCGACGCAGCGTTTCACCGATCGCTTCGAGAGGGTCTTCGTGCCGCTGGTTCTCGGCCTGGCCTTCGTCCTGCTATTCGCCTGGGTCGTCGTGGACGAGCCGTTCCGCGACAGCTTCTATCGGGCGATGGCCGTCCTGGTCGCCGCGAGCCCGTGCGCCCTGGCCATCGCGACGCCCAGCGCGGTCCTGTCCGGGGTGGCGCGCGCGGCTCGGGCCGGCGTTCTGGTCAAGGGGGGCGCGCCGCTCGAGAACCTCGGCGCGCTCGACGCGATCGCCTTCGACAAGACCGGCACCCTGACCGAGGGCCGGCCCCGGATCACCGACGTGGTCCCGTTCGGGCAGACCTCTGAAAGCGAGCTGCTGGAGATCGCGGTCGCCGTCGAACGGCTCAGCGACCATCCCTTGGCCGAGGCGATCGTCCGGGACGGCAGCCAGCGCCTCGTCGCGGCGCCGGTGCGCACCGCCTCCGATCTGCGCAGTCTGACCGGCAAGGGCGTCACAGCGCGTCTGGATGATCAGGACGTCTGGATCGGCAAGCCCGAGATGTTCGGTGAAGACGCCATCGCGCCGCTGGGGCCCGACGCGGAGATCGCTGTCGCGGCGCTGCGTAACCAGGGTCGGACCTTGATGGTGATCCGGCGCGGAACGCGGGATCTCGGCGTGATCGGCCTGCTGGATACGCCGAGGGCGAAGGCCCGCGAAACGCTGACGGCGCTGCGGGCGCTCGGCATCCGCCGGATGATCATGATCTCGGGCGATCACCAGAAGGCCGCCCAGGCCGTCGCCGGACAGGTCGGTCTGACCGAGGCCTGGGGCGATCTGATGCCCGAGGACAAGGTCGATGCGATCAAGAAACTGCGAAGCGAAACCAAGGTCGCCATGGTCGGGGACGGGGTCAACGATGCGCCGGCCATGGCCACGGCCACCGTCGGAATCGCCATGGGCGCGGCCGGGTCGGACGTGGCCCTGGAGACGGCCGACGTCGCCTTGATGGCGGACGACCTGTCCAGGCTTCCCTTCACCGTCGGGCTCAGCCGCCAGACCCGCCGCATCATCCGCCAGAACCTGTTCGTCAGCCTGGGCGTCGTCGCCTTCCTCGTGCCGGCGACGATCTTCGGGCTCGGCATCGGACCGGCGGTCGCCCTGCACGAGGGCTCCACCCTGCTGGTCGTCTTCAACGCGCTGCGCCTGCTGGCGTGGCGAGATCCCCGCGGCGCCGACTGAGGCGCCCTGAACCGAAAGGAAATCCCATGAAACGTCTTGGATGGGTCGGCGTCATCGCCGCCTTCCTGCTGGTCTCGGCCTTCGCCTTTGGCGTGCTCTCTCGCCAGGGGCGGCCGGCGCCGGAAGCCGTCGCGGTGGATGCGCGGCCGATCGATCAGCACGCGGGCCACACGGATGCCGCCGCGGACAGTCCCTCGACCCGCTCGTTCAAGGAGGCGAACGAGCGAATGCACGCCGCCATGAACATCGACTACAGCGGCGACGCCGATGTCGATTTCATGCGCGGGATGATCGCCCACCACGAGGGCGCGGTCGCCATGGCCCGGATCGCGCTGGATCAAGGCAGCGACCCCGAGGTGAGGGGACTGGCGGAGGAGATCGTCCGCACCCAGGAGGCGGAGATTGTCCGCATGCGGGTGTGGCTCGCCAACAGGGCGGCGCAGCCGGCCGGTCCCGCGGGCTGAGCCATGGGGGGGAAGCGATCGCCCATCCGAAGCACGGCGCCGCGATGGCGTCCCGGCCGGTACAAGCCGCGTATGCGCTCCAACCGGCGAAAGGAGGAGCCGTTCCGGCCCGTCGGTGACACTCTGATCGCTTTGGGCGCGAGCCTTGTCGCGGCCCTCATCGTCTTCTGCCTCGCCGTGCCCGTGGCCGCGGCCTATCGTATCCCGGTCTTCCTCTCCTTCGGGGTCATCATGCTGTTCCTGACAGCCGCGACCTACCGGCTCGGGAGAAAAGGGCAGGCTGGCCGGGTCATGGCCGGGATCATGGCAGGGGTTTGCGTGCTGGTGAGCGGCGTCCTCTTTCTGGCCCGGGATCAACTGAACTTCAGCACGCACACCCACCCGCGTCCGGCCGCCTCGGCGAGCGCGGCGGAGCGATGACGGGCGAAGGGGGAGGGGAGCGGCCAAGACCGGCCCGGATCGCCCGGGGCGGCTGGCTCGACGTTCTGCGCTTCGTCGCCGGCGCCCTGACCATCATCTACCATTTCCGCGAAGCGGCTCCGACGCCGCTGGGGGCGTTCCATCCGGTGTTCGACCGGGGGTATCTGCTCACGAACTTCTTCATCATCGACTCCGGCTATGTCCTAGCGCGGATCTACGGCGACGGGTTCGCGGCGCGGACGATCGCCTTGCGGCCCTACGTCCGGCAGCGCCTCCTGCGCGTCGCCCCCTCCCATCTCATGGTGATCGGCACCCTGGCGCTCCTCGTCGCGGCGGCCGGCGTGGTGGGGATCGCGCCGAGCAATCCGCAATGGTTCGACTGGGGACAGCTTCCGGCGCAAGTCTTTCTCGTTCAGGCCTACGGCGTGCCCGGCGGCCAGGGGTGGAATGCGCCGACCTGGACTCTCTCGGCCCTGCTCGGTTGTTACCTCGTCCTGCCGTGGATCTGCCGCGCGCTCTGGCGGCTGGATCCCTGGACGGTCGTGTTCGGCGCCGTCGTGCTGCTGCTCCTCGCCGACTGGGCGAGCCGGGCCTGGCTCGGAGACCCCGTCTATCGCCTTCCGCTCCGCTTCGGCATTGTTCGGGCGCTGCCGTTGTTTCTGCTGGGCGTGGCCGCCGCCTTCCTCGGCGCCCGCCTCTACGTAGGACTGCGTCTGGCAGGAGGGATCGGCCTAGCCGCCCTCGCCGGGCTCGTCGGGATTCAGTTGATCGGAGGGCTCGACATCCTCTCGCTGATCCTTCTGACGGCGCTGATCTGGTCGGCCGGAGCCCTGCCAACGGTACGACCCTCCCGCCTGATCGAGCACCTCGGCCTCATTTCCTTCGCCATGTTCCTCACCAATGAAGTGACCCGGATCATCTGGTTTGGGACGTTCGACGTCCTAGGGCAGGCGGACTGGTCGACAGAGGTACGCTGGAGTGTCTGGGCGACAGGCCTTGCAGCGGCCTTCTTCGGCGCAGTCATCTTTCGCTACGCGTTCGATCGGCCGATGCAGTCTTGGCTAAGCCCTCGACAGCGCTCGACTGCTTTTCCAGGCGCAAGCGCGGACCGTCCCATCGCCTGACTAGCTCTCTCCCTTGCGCCAAAACTTCCCGTCGAGCTTTCGCTAGGGGCGGGCGGCCATCCTACAGATGTTACGCGCACCCACCCACCAAGCTTAGGTTTCGGGTCCTCTGGAGAGGCTGTTTCAGGTTCGGCTGGCCGCGAGAGCTTCAGAATGAACGCCTAGATCTGACCCATCGCCGCCGTTGGAAAGGTCCGTTATCTAGTCCGCTGCATCGACACCTACGACCGCTTTGCTGAGCGATGCTCACCAGCCCATATCGCCGCTAAGTTGCAATGGCGACCGACCCAGCGGACAATCTCCGCGCTGGGGAGATTCCATGTATCTGAAGACGGTCGCGCTGCGGAATTTTCGCTCATTCGATGAGGGCGAAGTCGAACTCCAAAAGGATCTTACGATCTTTGTGGGAGAGAATAACGGCGGCAAGAGCAACGCGATCGATGCGATCCGGCTCGTAACCCAGCCGCTTGGCGGTCGCCGCGAGATTTACTGCGAGCCTACCGACGTTCGGTTCCAGAGCCCGACCAAAGGCTTCGATCTCGAGGCGACTTTCAGTGACCTGAGCGTCGGCCAGCAAGGACGCCTCATCACCGCCAGCACCGACGCCTCGCTATCAGAAGCGCGCTTTGGGATTCGGTACGCCGGGGGCTTGGGAGATCGCCCAAGCCTATGGGCGGGAAAGCCGGGCAACCTGCCAGAGCCGGGCTGCCACGACATGGTCCGCCACGTCTATCTGCAGCCGCTTCGCGACGCCAAACGCGCCTTGGCCTCAGGCAATCCCACGCGAATTATGGCCCTTCTCAACCACTTCCTCGGCGACACAAAGGCCGAAGACCTGGCTCGCGAACTGGCGCGGCAGGCGAAACACGATGTGCTGGCCAAGGTCGATGAGGCGGTTGGCAAAGGGCTAGCCGCCCTGACCGCGGGCGTACGCCCCCAGGCCGCCGCATTAGGCTTCGCCCCGCAAGAAGCGCTGGTCGACATCGCCCGCGACCTCCGGTTCAAGCTCGCTGACCACGGCGTCCATCCCGAAGACCTCCGTTACTCTGGGCATGGCTACGCCAACCTCCTGTTTATGGCGACGATCGCCGTTGAACTGGAAAAGGTCCGGAACGCGGACCTGACCCTGTTTCTGGTGGAGGAGCCGGAGGCGCACCTTCATCCCCAGCTGCAGGCGGCCGTCTTGTCCTTCCTCAAGGACCAGGCCGCCCAATCGCGCGCGGTCAAATGCGAGGATGGTCCGGCCGGGCAAATCCAGGTGGTCGTGGCCAGTCATTCACCCAACCTTTCGGCGTGGGTCAGCAGCAAGCAGCTGGTCGTATTCAAGTCGATGGTCCCCACGCCGACAGCGGCTTCGGAGGCTCCCGAGGAGCCGGCATCTCCCGCCGAGGCGGACGCTGCCGTGATCGAAGGGGGCATCGCCGAGGGAGCGGGCGATGCTGCTGATGCGGTCGAAGCGCTCGCCGCCACAGCAACCGCCGCTGTCATTCGGCGATCGACCCGGTGCATCCCGTTGTCGCAGATCGATCTGGACGAGCTTCAGCGCCGCAAGATCGACCGATACCTCGACGTCACCAAAGCAGCCTTGCTCTTTGGTGGCCGCGTCTTGCTCGCCGAAGGCATCGCTGAAGCTCTTCTGCTGCCCGTTATCGCCGAGCATTTCACCCTGAAGGACCATCCGGAGAAACTTCGGCTTTTCCGCTCGGCCGTTTTTGTCCCGATCGATGGCGTAGATTTCATGCCCTACGTCAACCTGCTGACCCGTCAGATCAATGAGGCGCGGATCGCGGAAAGGGTCGTAGTCATGACGGACGGCGATCATGGTGTGGGCCAAGGCGACGATGACGAAGAAGACGCCGACGCCGCTGATGAGGAGGACGACGGCGAAGAGATCGAACCGGGCGCCGACGGCGAACAACTGATCCCGGGCGAGCGTCGCAAGCGCGCGTTGGAAGCTCTGGCCAAAACCAACGGCGCCGAAGGAATTCTGTCGGCGGTTACGTCCCGGTACTCACTGGAGAGCGAGCTCCTGGAGGCAGGCAACGGAGCGATCCTGCGCGCCGCCTACGTCAGCCTGCACAAGCGGTCCGGCAAGAAATGGGACAAGGCCGCAGCGCTCGAAGGCGATGCGCGCGCCAAGGCAATCCAGAAACTGTTCAAGAATGCGCGGAAGGGTGACTTCGCCCAGACGCTCGCCGACCTGATCGAGAAGATCCCTGAGAACGGACACACCTTTGCCGTGCCCAAGTATATCGCCGACACGATCCGCGAGGTCGTGGCGTGACGAACGCCTATGCGCCGACGAACGAGCAGAAAGCGATCATCCTGCACGATGGGCATGCCTTCGTGCGTGCCTGTCCTGGCGCAGGGAAAACCCGCACCATGGTCGAGCGCGCGCGCCACATGCTCAGCGCGACGACCGACCGGCGCGGGGTGGCATTCCTTTCATTCACCAACGCAGCCGTAGAGGAACTGGAGGGAAGGCTTCGCACCTTCGGCGTCCTGCCTTCACCCCTCTTCCCGAGCTTCATCGGCACATTCGACCGCTTCCTCTGGCAGTTTTTTATCACACCGTTTGGGGTCGACGGATGCAGCCATCCACCCCGGCTGGTTCCGGACAAATCTGAGTGGGAGATCAAGCCCTACGACACTGCTCAGGCCCTAAAGCTGAAGCACTTCGATCGGTCGACCGGCGCCTTCGTGCCAGCTAAGGCACTGGATACGGGCTTCTCTTCGAAGGCCGGGCCTGGCGCCTGGGAGACTGTTGCGCGCGACACGATCGCCCGAGCCCGCGATCGGGGGTATCTCGATTTCGAGGACGTCAGGGACTGCGTCGCCGAACGACTTGCAAACGCGGCCTTTGCGGCGCGCCTAGGCGCCGCGCTGAATGGCCGGTTCCGAGAGATCGTCGTTGACGAGGCCCAGGACTGCAATCCGGCCGACCTCAAGATCATCGACTGGCTTCGGAAAGCGGGCATCAAGGTCAAGGTCGTCTGTGATCCTAACCAGGCGATCTACGCCTTTCGAGGCGGTCTGACCGATGAACTGATCAAGTTCGAGACGACTTTTAACAGTGACGACCGGCTTCCGATGAGCGGCAACTTTCGCTCGTCACCGTCTATCTGCGCAGCGATCTCGCAATTGCGTCCGCCGGCGACGCGCGGTGTTCGCGACCAGGCCGTGGGCAGGTTCAAAACTGAAACAACATCAGTTCAAATCCTGTCCTACAGCGGCGCTGCCGTGCCCGCCACGATCGGCGCCCGCTTTCAGGCCTTAGCCGCAAGGCTGGACATTCCGCCGGCGCAGGCACCCGTGCTCGCCGCGACCTGGGCCAGCGCTGGGAACGCTGTCGGTCGCGCCGTACCCGACGCGGGCAACGACAAGACGTTGCTCCTTGCCGAAGCGGTCATGGGGCTCCACTTCGCCTTCGCGGCAGGCAACCGCCGCGAAGCCCTGATCCGCTTGCACCGGGTCGTTCTTCAGATTCGCGGCGTCATCGCCAACGCTGGGGACTACACCACCCATGTCACAGCAAGTGGCGCGGACGACGGCCGGTGGCGTCCCGAGATAATCGCCTTGGGTCAGGCCTTGCGGGTCTGCCCGGGAGAAAGCGCTGATGCGTGGTTGAAGCGCGCTCGCGACCTCATCGGAACGACCCTCGTTGGATCGTCGACGATCGGTCAACGTCTGCGATCGAACGGGAAATTGGACTCGGTCTTGGTCGAGGTGTCTCCGACGGCGTTGCCCGCAAAGGCCATCCACGCCGTGAAGGGGCTGGAGTTTCCTGCGGTGTGCGTGGTGCTGACGGCGCGAACTACGGGCCGTATCCTTGATGTCCTGAGCGGAACGTCGACCGATCCGGGCGCTGTCGAAGAGGCTCGGAAAATCTATGTCGCCGCTTCGCGCGCCGAACGACTTCTGGCCATCGCGGTGCCGAAGAGTCGGGCCGCCGCGTTGAAGGCGCACCTCGACGTCGACGGGCACGCCGCGGAGATCTTGGCGATTTGAGCGCGGCAGGGTCTTCACCGAAGCGATGGACCGACGAGGCGCTTGAGCTGCGCATCCGCTCGCTCGAACACGCCATCGAACAATGGGCCGTGGAGCGGGACTTGTGGTTCGACTGCTCCTGCAAGAGCCACCTCGCCCACAACGGTGGCGAGCCGGGAAGTCCTCCCATCGCCACGGTGTTGTGTCTCGGCGGCGATCTCTACGGCGTCCTGAGCGGGGAGGACGCGGAAGGGCACGAGCCGTCATTTTCCGAGATGATCAATGGGCTAGGGTTCGAGTACGAAAACAACGACGGATCAACGATCCACTTCTATCCGACCGACCCGGAACTGGCGGCAGCGTTGGAAGACTACTTCCACTGGCAGTGGGTCTGCGGCCTGATCACCGACGACACGGCCGACGTCTACCATGAGCTCTACGAGCATTTTTCCGCCAACCCGGAGCGCCTTCAACGTCTCGAGTGGCGTGACTTCGAGGTCCTGCTTTTTCGACTGTTTCAGAACCAAGGGTTTGAAGCGGTGCTTGGGCCCGGCCGTGGCGATGAGGGCGTCGATCTCCGGATCGTCCAGCGGTCCCCGTTGGGCGACATGATGACCTTCGTCCAGGCGAAACGGTACAGCACTCACCGGCCCGTCAAGCTCCCTGAAGTCCAAGCGCTGTACGGCGCCGCGCAGCTGGACCGCGCAGACAGGGCTCTGTTCGTGACAACGTCTAACTATGCGCCGGCACCGCAGCGATGGGCGGCGCGAACGGACGGCTTTATGGAATTGGCGGGCGCCGAGGAGGTGGTGAAATGGTGCGCCGGCGCTCAGGCTGGGGTGATCGCGGATCGGGCCAGCCTTGTCGCCCGCGACCGCGTCGAGCAGCTCATTCTGGACGCAGCCCGGGGGACGCGAGGGCTTATCGTCCACGCTTCCGGCGGGTGGAACATCACCGACAACTGGTTCGCCTTGCTTCTGAAGGAGACGAAGCATGCGGCCTTATTGATGGGCGTGCCGACGCAGGTTTTCTCCCACGACGGTTACGGCCAGGTCGGTAGCCATATCCCTCAGCTCGACCCGTCTACGATCACCACGTTCCAGTCGGACAATGTCTGGCGCGCCAAGCGGGAGAGCAAAGATGGGCGGGTCAGCTACTGGGATGGCCGCCACCTATGGCACCCTTGGAGCGGTCAACCCTGCCACTTCAACTTGATGGACTAGGAACGGCCTTCGGCTGAGTCAGAACCAGTGCCTTGGTTGGATCCCGGGGGTGGATCAGGACCACACGTAAGAATGTGAGCTTGTTGATCCGAGCGGTCCAGCGTCGCAGCGTCGCCGACGGCGATTTTCTTCCATGTCTCGCTCGCCGAACTCGGTTTCATCGGCGTGAAGGGCGGGCCCTCGGGCGATCTGTCCTACGCGGTCATCTACAACCCGTACTACGTCATCAAGCGCGCTCACATCGCGAAGCAGGTCCACGACAACAAGTGGCAAGCGTTGGCGATCCGCGCCAATGAGATCGGTGCGTTCGATCCGGAGGACCTCGACGACGAGGGCAAGTTCATTGTCGATGATGATGATGACGATGAAGCGCCCGCGGCCTCCTCGGGGGCAAAGCCGAAGACGGCCGCCAAGACTACTTCAAAGCCCGCCGCCGGCGCGCCCATCAAGCCTGGCTCCCCCATCCGCCGGTTTGCCAAGCCGGCGGCCAAGTGATGCGCCGACCATCGAGCCCGGACTTTACAGGCGAAGGTGGTTGGACGTCCGCTTCCCGCACCGATCCTAAGGTCCGCAACTGGCGCGGCGCTGACCTAGGGCGGCGCGTGGCCCAGAACGCCGTCGAAGAGTAGAAATCTGACTGTCGAACGGGCATGAGAGATCGACCGATTTGGCGGGAGATCAGAGATGGCTGGCGCTCACTATGATGGCATCCAAGCAATCTTTCGGATCGCGAAAAAGGGCGAGAAGCTAGATACCTTTTGACGTGACCCCCTGAAACTCCTCCAGGAATAGCTAGAGTCCGCCCAACGAAGGACGGACAGAATGAAGCGATCAAGGTTCACGGAAGAGCAAAT
>NZ_JBEPNH010000018.1:0-7739 GCF_040546195.1 Brevundimonas sp. UYEF29
TGCGCTGACCGGCCTCTTGCCAACCCCGACAACCCCAGCTCAGATCACCAAAGGACTCTCGTTATGGCTGGATGAGAAATGGGGGTCACGTCACAACCAATCTCATCACTTCAAACGCCGCAATCCGAAGCCGGGGTTTTGAGGTTGAGTTGACCGCGCGACCGGACCCGACGCTGAACCTCACCGCATCACTCGGTTACGTCGACTCCATCTACACCGATTATCGCTTCTCAGCGGTTCAGGACTTCACCGGAAACCGCGTCAAGCTTGTGCCTCGGTTCGACGCGTCTCTTGCCGCGAGCTGGCGACCGTGGCGCGGTCTTTTCCTCCGGGGCGAGGCGAATGCGGTCGGTGACACGCCTCTGCACCCAGAGAATATAGCCAAACAGAACGCCTACGTTTTGCTGAACGCGCAGGTCGGCTGGGAGCAGGATGGGTGGGATTTGCGTCTGTTCGTCGACAACATCACCGACGAGCGGGTTTTCACGACCCAAGCCTATTCGAACTTCGCGTTCGGATTTGACGGCACCTACTACGCGGGGATCGGCTCACCTCGCGTCATAGGTCTACGTTTAGCCCGTCGGTGGAGGTGAGTGTCGCCCGATAGCTCGACGAACCAGTGATGTTTCGCAATAGCTCAGTTGCTCCGGTCGCTAGCTAAGAAGTTGCTGGTCGGACGAGGTCTGTTGCCAGATGCAACTGGCTTCTTAGGCGCTGGATGGCTGCGACGCGTTCGCCAAGTTCCACCCGCCGATCGACGCGCTTAGCTACGCTCACCACAGGGGCGAAGACCATCCCGCCGTCTGCGAACTCGACGATGTGAAGAAGCGTTGCAGTCTACAAGCTTCGGTCGTCGGCCGCGCTTGGCGGCGCACGGTGATCCTCCCTCGTTTCAGTGGACACCCATGCTAGCTTTTCGGAGCTGGAGAGGAGTGTCTGATGAGTGCTCAACGCCGTGTGTTTCCGGAATCGTTCAAGCGGGAGGCCGTTGATCGGGTCGCCAACAGTGGGCTGACCGCCGGCGCGGTCGCCAGAGAGTTGGGGCTGCACGAGACGGTGCTGCGTCGATGGATGACGCAGTTCGGGGTGCAGGCGACGGGGACGACGCGGCGCCCCACAACGCAGGCGCCGTCCCCGTCGCCGTCGGACTTGGCGGCGGAGTTGGCCCGGTTGCGGCGGGAGAACGGTCAGCTTCGGATGGAGCGAGACATCCTAAAAAAAGCCGCGCTCATCTTCGGAGCGACCTCCCGATGAAGTTCGGGTTCGTCGATGGGCATCGTCAGGTCTGGCCGGTCCGCGTGATGTGCGCGGTTCTCGGCTTGTCGGCCAGCGGTTACTACGCCTGGCGCGGTCGCCCCGAGAGCCGGCGGTCTGTCGCCAACCGCGAGCTGACCGAGGATATTCGGCTGATCCACGCCGAGAGCAGCGGCTGCTACGGCTCGCCGCGCATCCACGCCACGCTTCGCCGGCATGGGCGTCGGGTCGGACGATCCCGTGTGGAGCGGCTGATGCGCCGCGCCGGCCTTCGAGGGCTGGCGGCCCTGCCGCGTCGGGCCAGGACGACGAACAGCCGTCACGGCTATCCGATCGCGCCCAACCGGTTGGCACGCAACTTCGAAGCGGCGGCGCCCAACCAGGTCTGGCTCGCCGACCTGACCTACATCCCGACCGGTGAAGGCTGGCTCTACCTCGCCGCCATCCTCGACATGCACACCCGCAAGATCGTCGGCTGGTCCATGCGCCAGACCCTGCACACCGAGATCGCGCTCGATGCCCTCAACATGGCGGTCGAACGCCAGCGCCCCGCGCCCGGCCTGATCCATCATTCGGATCGCGGGATCCAATACGCCGCCGAAGCCTATCGATCAGCCCTGGCCCGATCCGGCATCACCCCGTCGATGAGCCGCAAGGGCGACTGCTGGGACAATGCTCCGATGGAAAGCTTCTTCCACACCCTCAAAACCGAGCGCGTCCATCACCGCGTCTACGCCACCCGCGACCAGGCCCGTCGCGACTTGTTCGGATACATAGAGGGCTTCTACAATCCCCGTCGCCTGCACTCGTCACTGGGCTACATCAGCCCCGCCGAGGCCGAACGCAGAGCGGCTTAACCCCGTCCACTTTTGCGGGGGAAGATCAACGGCGGTCCTATAGTAGCACAAACGGCGACACATATTCGTTATGCTTTTCCAGTGGGGGGCGCCACCCCTCTCTTTGGGGATGGCGCTACAAGCGCTCGCCGAGCACTCAATAAGATGACACTGTTGCGGTATGTGAGCGTGCCGGCGATTGGCGCCCAGTCGAGTTGCGCGGCACTGACCGTGCCCTCTTAAACCGACCGTAACGAGATCGCCTCGGCGTTAGGCCCATCGGAGTGGCGGTGATCGTAAGATGGTTCAGTAGGAACACTCTCGGGAAGGCGTATGGGCATTTGCATCCCGGACGTCATTATCGCGTCGAACGCGACTTCCGTGATCATGACGGACGCCTCCATCGCCAGGGGCAACAATGGCGCTACCGCACATACACATTTCTTCCCTATGAAGATGGCCTGTCGCTTTTCTTTCTCACCAAGGACGGCGACGATCTGGAGATTCGCCTTCAGGATCGAACCGGTGCCGAAGCAGCGATTATTGCAGCCCTGAGTGATGTCCTCCCGCAATGCGAGCCGTTTTATCGAAGCGTGTTTGCTGGCCTGCTAGCCGTCGATGGCGACAAGCTGGTTTCCTTCGACGGCGTCGATCGAGTGGCCTTCGGTTGGCAGGACGTTACTACGGTCGCCGCTTTCTATGGGCAGCAGCACTACGACGAGACGCGTTGCCTCACGATCAGCCATCGCCGTGGAACCGCAATCTTCCTGGCAGAGACTCATAGCGTGTGGCACCCCTTCCTCGACGGCTTGGAAACGAGGTTAGAGCGGGTCGTGCCTCGCCAGAGATGGCTGAAAACCTTGGACGAGGATCGATCCCGATCCATCCCAGTGTTCAAGCGTTCACGTCTTTAGATGCGTCCGTGAATCCTGCTGGCCATCGTTTTAAAAAAAATAGGAAGCAGCGCGGACGGCGGCTTCTCAGAAAAGGTACCATCGATCTTTCGCTCGAAGTTGTTGGCAGTTCGGTCGTTCTGACAGATGCCGATACAGCCGTGGCTACTCGGGAAGCGCGTTCTCCGAAAAATGCTTGCGGATGAAGTCGAGCTTGGGATCGATGTATCGACGACAAAAGGGTCTGTTTGGGTCGGTGCGATAATAGTTCTGGTATCTCTCGTCCGAAGCCTTGAAGCCCACGAACGGCAGGATGAGGGTGTGGACCGGCTTGCCGGCCTCCTCAGCGAGTCCGCGTATCGCCTCTTCGGCTTCGACCCGCTGACTCTCGTCGAAGATATAGATCGCGCTTCGGTATTTGTTTTCAACCGAGCGGGCACGTGTAGCGGAGTGTGTGCGCAGGTGCACCTCGGACAGTGTCCCCAGCCCGATAACGGAGGGTTCGAACGTCACGACCACCCCCTCAGCCCAGGTGTTCGCCGGGGCGGCCGATTGTAGGAAACCCTGCTCGACCTGCGTGACGCCACGCAACGCTTGGAAAACGCCCTCGGTGCACCAGTGGCAACCTCCTCCAAAGCCAACCTTTGCCATACTTAACTCCTGCGCAAAGGCACAACGGCCGGGCCAGACTTATCGAGCTGGCGGACGAACGCGATGATCCGCTGTCCGACATCGTTCGCCATTTCGACATGAGGGTAGTGTCCAGCGCCCTCGACAATCATGGTTTCGGCATGGAGCCTCGAAGCCAAGCTCCGGGCTTCTTCGACAGGGTCCGTGAAGTCGGGATCCTTTGTGCCCATGACGATGAGGCTCGGCACAGAGATCTCGTCCAAGATCGCTGCGGTGTCGGACTTCGACAATGAGAGCATCGTCAAGAGAGCCTGCATGCGCTTTGGCTCCCTGAGGTTTGCAGCAATCGCCGCTTTTACCTCAGCATGATCCGGCGCCGGTTTCGTCGGGAATAGGCTGCTCCAGTAAGTGGTCCAGAACCAGGTTCGCCATGGCCCCGCGAATCCGAGCCCAAGGACAAGTTTCTGGATCGTCGTGAGGGGAAGATCGCGAACGATCGGACCGAGCAGCACCACCCCGTTGACGTGACTAGGAGCTTCCTTGGCAGCCCAAAGCGCGGAGCCGGCTGCGAACGAGTTGCCCATGATCACGGCTGGCCCGTCAGCCAACTGTCGGAGGATGGCGACGGCGTCACGGCCGACCGCTCGCGCGGAGTAATCCGACCACTCCGGCGACGATTGGCCGAATCCGCGGACGTCCATCGTCACCACTCGGCATCCCGCATGCTGCAGCATGGGCTTGATGAGCCGATACTCGGAGCGCAGGTCTCCCATTCCTGGGATGCCTACGACGAGAGGTCCGGTTCCACCCGTATCGTCGAAGGCTATCCTACCGCCCTCTGTCTGAAGGAACTGGGTCTGCACATCGTTAGGCGCCATGAAACGATCCGATCCGTTGAGCAGCAGACCTATCGGCTGACTTCGAAAAGGAACCACGCTCGGCGTTCCGCTTCGTCGGTCCAGGTATCGATCAGGCCGGAGGTCGCGTTGTCCTTCGCCTCGTCGGCGACTTCCTTTGCGCGGCGCAGCGACTCGACCATGTGAAGATTATCGGCGCGCAGCTCCGCCAGCATGTCCTGCGGCGTGACGAACTCAGCGTCGTTGTCCTTGATCGTCTGGTGGCGGGCGATATCGCCGATCGATCGTATGGTCGTATTTCCGGTCTTCCGGGCGCGCTCCGCCATCGCATCGGTCGCTGCGAGGATTTCCGCAGCTTGCTCATCGAGAAGGAGATGGTAGTCCCTGAAGTACGGGCCCGAGACATGCCAGTGAAAGTTCTTTGTCTTGAGGTAGACCGCATAGCTGTTCGCCAATATTATCTTCAGCGCGTCGGCAACCGTCATGGTCGCGTTCTCGTCGAGGTCAGATGGTGAAGGCACGGTTGCAGCACTGGAGTTTGTCATCGCGTGAACTTCCTCGATGATGGCTTGCGCAAAAGATCAGCGCCGATTCTCTGGCACGCTGAGGTATAGAGGATGAATTTACCTCAGATCGAAGTCCAATGGCTTGTGTCTATAGTTTCGATAGTTCTGGCGACCAGAAGGGCGCTTGGAGCGGCACGGGAACATGGGAAGGCAGCGAACCCCACATGCTCATCAGGCATTCGGCTGATAGCCCAATACGAAAGCGATAACCTTCTCCGAGGACATCTCGCACGGCTTCAGCGACGCACTGCCCGAAGCAACGCGATACAGATTGAAGCTGACGATGTCGTTCCCGGCTAGTTCTCGAGCAAAAAGGCTGTTCCTCCGTCCATCCTCCGACCGACGAACCGTCACGCCGAAACGCCTGCCTTCGTAAGCGCCTTCGCTATACCCCTCAGGCAGACGCTCGAAAGCCGTATCGAATTCTGGATGGTCCATTCTGCATCACCGCCAATCGGCCTTCGCCCTGCGAACGTGAGTGCCGCGCCATGCGATTGGAGTCATCGCGTCAGTCTGACGTTGCGGCCCCAAAGAAACCCCGCGTCATTAGCGCTAGCGAAGTCCGGGTCTACGTAGATGAAAACACGCTTGATAAGCGCGCCGTCGAACTCGAATACGTTGGCGAAACGGCCTTCGGATCGGCCTTCAACCGGCCACGCCGTGCCGTCAGCCATAACGCCACCTTCAAAGCCTTCCACGATCACGTGGTCGCGGGCTACGTGGAAGGTCATGCGATCGAAATCGTGCTCGATCCGCTGAAGCGACCCCAACAGGGGTCGTTTGCGGGAGAGGGCGAAATCCTACGCTAAGGCTTTGGCCAACGATATTCTCCGGTAAGATTGATGTGTTCCCAGGGGATAGGAGAAGTCGCTTGATATCTAGTATGACGTCTGTCGCACCTGCTTGATCGCGGCCGCGATAGCTAGATCGCGTTGCTCCTCTTCTCCATCCGCGTTCCAAGCTGCGGAAAGGCACCCATAAGCGTACGCCTGGTCGAGCAGGCGACGCGGATCGACGTCCAGCGCACGAGAGAATGCGTCCGCCATCTGTGCAATGCGTCTAGGATCGAGACAAAGGTCGTCTCTGTCAGCCGGATCGTAGAACATATTGGCGGCGCCAAAGCCCACTTCACCGACCAGACCGACGGGATCTATCACCAGCCAGCCGCGACTGGAGAACATGATGTTTTCATGATGCAGATCGCCATGTAGCCCACGCAGTTCCGAGGCATTGCTCATCATTTGATCGGCTATAATCGCCGCGTGGACGTAGTCAGTTTGACAACCTGCGTTTTGATCATCGCGCGCCCGCTGAAACAAAGCTGCAAAGCGATCCCGGATCGGGAGAAGGGCAGAAGGCAGGGGTTCCTCAGATGCGGCATACAGCTTCGCCATTAGTTCCGCTGCAATTTCGGTCGCCTGGTAGTCGCCGTGCTCGGCAACGATGTGAGAGAGCATTCGCTCCCCGGCATATTCGAGCAACATCAGATTGTTCTCACGACCGAGCAACCGGACTGCTCCCCTCCCATTGCGCCATACCAGATAGTCGGCCCCGCGCAGTTCATCAGCAATGTCTTCTATAGGTTTCAATCCCTTGACGATTGCAGGAGTCCCGTCTGGCAATGAAACTTTCCAAACGAGGCTGGAAAAGGTGTCCGCAATGAGAACAGGTTGCGAAACGTGCCAATGAGCAGGAAAAACAGGCGGCATGAACATCAACCCCAAGTCAGAGGGTCCAATCGCAGATAGAAGGCAAGGCGTTCGCGGTCGGGGGCTTCGATCCCCAATACATTGAATAGGACAGCGAAGGCGCGCTCTGCTTCATCTGGCGCTGCCCAGTTCTCTTCGGCGTTAGCAATCATGAGTGCCAAATCGGCATAGCGATCTGCTGTTCCGAGCCGCCCAAGGTCGATCAGACCCGTGCATTGAAGAGTTTTAGGGTCCACCATGAAGTTCGGCATGCAGGGATCACCATGGCAAACAACCATATCGGTGCGCTCTTGGTCGAGCCGCACCGGTAGCTCTCGTTCGACACGAGCCAAAAGATCGAGCTGCGGCGTACTCTTGTCCTCGTCCGGTAAGAAGTCGGGATTGACGGCATTGCGGGACACCACATCAACGGCGCGTCCGAACATTCGCGACAGCCTGCGCTCAAACGGACATTGATCAACCGATAGGCTGTGAACAGCGCCAAGTTGCTGCCCCATTGACGGCCACGCTTTGAGCAAATCCGCTCCAGACAGATCAGCCGCCGGTACTCCCGGAATTGCCGTTATCACCAAGCATGCACCCTCCTGTTCCTCCTGCCAGTTGATCACCTCGGGGCAAGCCACACCTCGACCTTTGAGCCAAATGAGGCGGTCACGCTCTCCAGCGAGCTCACCGCGGCGGGAAGCAGGTGCGATTTTCGCGAAGGCATGCCCGTCACCACGTCGAAAAACAAAATCACCAGATTCTCCGCCTCTGACAGGCAACCAGTCAGAATGCGATTCACCAAAAAAAATATTAGTTCGATTCAATGGAGGTTCCTTCAGTTTTCTGATGAAGCGCGGAGGTGGCTCAACCTGCGAAAAGAAACGAGTTGCTACGTAAGTCCGAGAACATGCTTTCCATGGTCTCTGAGCTCGCCTTTGGGACCGACATATCGGTAGAGAGTGACGCGCTCGATGCCGAGTTCCTTGCAGAGATCGGAAACTGAAGTATC
>NZ_JBEPNH010000019.1:0-3329 GCF_040546195.1 Brevundimonas sp. UYEF29
CGGCGGTCGTCAACGCGCGGCTTGCCGTGGCTCTTGGGGAAGAAGGGCTCCAGCCGAGCCATCTGCTCGTCCGTCAGCCAATACAGGTCACTCATATCCAGACTCCTCAGGAGCCTGAATCAGATCGAACGCCTCACATCAATGGGTCCTGAGCCTAAGCGAAGGATCAGAGGTTTTCGGGGCGATTTTCTTCAGCACGCGCTGCATTTGGTCGTTGGCGGACCACAGGTCTTTCAGCTCGTCGGTGTAGAGGCCTTTCAGATCTTCTGGCGTCGATATGGATGTTCCTGCTGGTTGAGTTGATTGGATGTCGTGCGGACGTTCGGAAAGCCGCTTCGGCCCCGTTAGCGATGAGCCAACCATCCGTTCCGGCGAATCCTCCTGTTAGCGCCGGAACAAGAACAGGCTCGATCGTGTTAGGCCCGCTGGAAACCCACGCGATCAGCGTCAGGGCTGAGGGCTGTATGCAAACGACAAACTACGAGTTCATCGGATGGGACGCGCTGCTCTATGAGTGGGCGCCCAAGGTGATCGGCGCTGTGCTGATCCTCTTCGCGGCTTGGTTTATCGGCAAGGCCGTGAAATGGGCCCTGGCGAAGGGGATCAATCGTATTCCTGGCGCCGCCAAGGCGAGCACCAGTGACAACCCGAAACACTCGATCGGCGCCAGCCTGGGAGATGTCGCCTTTTGGCTAATCCTCTTGTTCGGTGTCGTCGCCGCCCTCGGCGTCCTGAACCTGGGCCAGGTCGTCACGCCCCTGAACTCACTGCTCACGCAGGTCGCGTCCTTCGTGCCGAGCGTCCTCGGCGCGGTCCTGATCTTCTTCATTGGGTTTGTAGTCGCGACTTTGGCCAAGCGAGTCGTCGAGGCTGCACTGCAGGCCGCCAACGCGGATCGCTGGCTTGAGAAGGCCGGCCTGACCAAGGCGACGGGCTCGACTGGCGTCAGCACCGCGATCGGCACCCTGGTGTTCGTCCTGATTCTGATCCCCATCACGATCGCGGCGCTGGAGCAGCTGGGCATCGAGTCATTGACGGTTCCGGCGGTTGCCGTGCTGTCGACGGTCTTGGCTGCGATCCCGCATGTTCTCGCCGCTGCCATCGTTTTGGCGGTGGGTTGGTTCATCGGTCGCTGGGTCGCCCAGCTGATCGAACGCATCCTGCCGGCGACTGGGTTCGATCGCAGCATCTCGAGCCTGACGGCTCTGACCGCCACGACTCAGGCGCCGGCCGCGCCGAAGCCGACCACGGCTCCCTATGCCGGTGACGTGACACCGGCCACCGCAAGGGCTCTAGGTAGTGATGTGCCCAAGCCGATGACGCCGTCCAGCATCGTGGGCAAGATCGCAATGGCGGCGATCGTCGCCTTCACGGCGGTCGAGGCCGCCAAGCTTCTGCAGTTCGGCACGATCGCCGTGACGCTGCAGGAAATCCTGGCCCTGGCCGGACATGTCATCGTCGGCGGGATCATCATCACCGCCGGCGTGCTGATCGGCGGTGTCCTCGCCAACCTGATCAACAAGGGTACTGGCGGCGCCGATGGCTTCGCCTCCACCCTGGTGCGTTGGGCCACGATCGCATTGGCGACGGCCATGGGCCTGCGCTTCATGGGCATCGCCGACGATATCGTCCTTCTCGCCTTCGGCCTGATCCTGGGGGCGGCTGCGGTGGCGGCAGCGCTAGCCTTCGGGCTCGGCGGGCGCGACGCCGCCAGCAAGGTGGCCCAGACGTGGGCCGACAAGGTCACGAAGACCCCGCCTCAGTGAGACCCGCGGCCGACGATCGACGAGATCGCCGGCCGCATTCTTTTCCCCATTTAACGACGAGTTCGACATGACCGATAACCGCGATCGCGACCCTCGCCTGACCCCAGTGGCCCCGGCCTGGCGCAAATACTTCCCCTGGATCATCGGAGCCGTCGTGCTCCTGCTGCTGCTACTCATGCTGACCCGCTGTGGCGACGACCGCGCCGCCATGGATCCCGCAGCGACTGACGACGCCGCCGTAGCTCCGACGACCGAGACGCCGGTCATGCCCCTCACAAATGCTTCCGTTGGGGTTTCGGGGCTGGACGCCTACCTCGCTGGCTCGGACGCCGCCCCGCGCACTTTCGCGTTCGAGCGCGTCAACTTCGACACCGGCAGCAGCACCATTCGGCCCCAGGATCGTCCCGAGATCGCGGCCGTCGCCGCTGTTCTGAGCCGCTACCCGAATGCCAAGATCCGCTTGTACGGCTATGCGGACGCGCGCGGCTCCGACGCCGCGAACCGAACCCTCGCCCAGGCCCGGGCCGACATCGTCCGTTCCGCCCTGACGGCAGCCGGCGTGGATGCCCGCCGGATCGAGGCGCTTTCAGGCGGGGAAACGAACCCCGTCGACAGCAACGCCACCGCCGGAGGACTGGCTGAAAACCGCCGCACGGAACTGGTCGTCGTCCAGCGCTAACCGCACAGGCCGGGGCTAGCGCCCGGGCCATCCACCTTCAGAGGAGATGTCATGAGCTTTTTCGGAAAAATTTGGGACAAGATCACCGGCCATAAGGCGCGTCCGACGACCCCTCAGGCCCAAGCGCCCACGAGCACCCCAGTCTCGGCACAGCCCGTTCCTGCGGCGCCCGCCACTCCCTTCACGCCTCAACCGGTCGATGTGGACCAGATACTCTCCCAAATGGCCGAGATGAAGGGCGGCGGCGGAAACTGGCGGACATCGATCGTCGATCTGCTCAAGCTGCTCGACCTGGATTCCAGCCTCGACGCCCGCAAGGACCTCGCCGAAGAGTTGGGCGTGCACGCTGGCTCTCATGGCTCGGCGGAACAGAACATCGCCCTGTCCAAAGCGGTCTGGCGAAAGCTTGCGGAGAATGGCGGCCAGGTTCCGGCCGGCCTGCGAGACTAATCGAACAGGTCGATGTCGGCTCAAGACACTGCTGCGATTCTCCTGCTCGCTCGCCACCTGGATGTGGAAGAGCCTTCGCCTGGGCAATCCAAATGGACGGGTATCAGGGCGGCCATCGATGGCCTGAGCGATGATCGCCTTGATGCATCGATCCGCTATTTCGGTCAGGCGGGCTCGCCAGTCACCGCCCGCGCGGCTGAGATGCTGACGGATTTGATGATGGCGAGGATGGTCCGCCTATTGGGCGTGTCGAGATCGGAGCGACAATAGCGCCTCGGACTGGCCGCGGCACAGAGGGTGTCAGTATCAAGAGCTTCTTGCGAGACAACGGCCTGACCCTAGGCTCAGGACCCATTGATGTGAGGCGTGCGATCTGATTCAGGCTCCTGAGGAGTCTGGATCATGAGTGACCTGTATTGGCTGACGGACGAGCA
>NZ_JBEPNH010000020.1:0-2322 GCF_040546195.1 Brevundimonas sp. UYEF29
GGAATGGGGCCATAGCTCAGTTGGTAGAGCGCCTGCTTTGCAAGCAGGATGTCGTCGGTTCGACTCCGTCTGGCTCCACCAGGATCTTGTGATCGCATTCAAGTTTGCCGTCGGCCTTCGGGTTGGCGTGCATTGATATCGTAAAGGAAGAACGTGACCGGCTCCCCTGAGCTTTGAGGTCTTGTTCGAGAAGAAGACATTGTCTGACAAAAATCAGGCTTGGTCCCCCGGCATCTTTCCAGTCGGGCGGAATAAACCAAGCATGAGTTTTGCTGAGAAACGATCAAACGTTGAAGGGCTTCTGACGGATGCCTTGGCGTAGAGAGGCGATGAAGGACGTGGCAAGCTGCGATAAGAACCGGGGAGGCGCTAGCACCCTTTGATCCGGTTATTTCCGAATGGGGAAACCCACCTTTACAGTCTTCCAACTCTGCTCTTCGGGGCAGCGATTGGCGGATTGTTGAAAGGTATAATGAGCTGAATACATAGGCTTCATTAAGCGAACCCGGGGAACTGAAACATCTCAGTACCCGGAGGAAAGGACATCAACCGAGACTCCCGTAGTAGTGGCGAGCGAACCGGGACCAGGCCAGTGCTCTTGTGAAATAAAGACGAACGATCTGGAAAGGTCGGCCATAGTGGGTGAAAGCCCCGTAGTCATCAAACAGCAAGAGACTCGAGTAGGGCGGGACACGTGAAATCCTGTCTGAACATGGGGGGACCACCCTCCAAGCCTAAGTACTCCTCTACGACCGATAGTGAACAAGTACCGTGAGGGAAAGGTGAAAAGCACCCCGACAAGGGGAGTGAAACAGATCCTGAAATCGGAAGCCTACAAGCAGTCGGAGCCGCCAAGCGCGGTGACGGCGTACCTTTTGTATAATGGGTCAGCGACTTCATGTGTCGAGCAAGCTTAAGCCGTTAGGTGTAGGCGCAGCGAAAGCGAGTCTGAATAGGGCGCTAAGTTCGACGTATGACGACCCGAAACCAGGTGATCTATCCATGAGCAGGTTGAAGGTTGGGTAACACCAACTGGAGGACCGAACCCGTGAATGTTGAAAAATTCTGGGATGACTTGTGGATAGGGGTGAAAGGCCAATCAAACCTGGACATAGCTGGTTCTCCGCGAAATCTATTTAGGTAGAGCGTCCGACGAATTCCTTGGGGGGTAGAGCACTGGATGGTTGCGGGCTGCGCGAGCGGTACCAATACTAACCAAACTCCGAATACCCAAGAGAACTATCGGGCAGACACACGGCGGGTGCTAACGTCCGTCGTGAAAAGGGAAACAACCCTAACCATCATCTAAGGCCCCCAAGTCACGGCTAAGTGGGAAACGATGTGGGATTGCTTTGACAATCAGGAGGTTGGCTTAGAAGCAGCCATCCTTTAAAGAAAGCGTAACAGCTCACTGATCAAGCGATCCTGCGCGGAAAATGTAACGGGGCTCAAGCCGTGCGCCGAAGATATGGGTTTGCAGTTTACTGCAAGCGGTAGCGGAGCGTTCCGTAGGCCGGTGAAGGTCAGGCGTGAGCCTGGCTGGAGGTATCGGAAGTGAGAATGCTGACATGAGTAACGATAAGAGTGTGAGAGACACTCTCGCCGAAAGACCAAGGGTTCCTGCGTAAAGCTAATCTGCGCAGGGTTAGTCGGCCCCTAAGGCGAGGCTGAAAAGCGTAGTCGATGGGAAGCAGGTAAATATTCCTGCACCAGCTGGAAGTGACGGATGGCTTAACTCGTACCCACTTATTGGATTGTGTGTGCGGGGGCGTTGTCCCAGGAAATAACTCCAGCAGAGACCGTACCCGAAACCGACACAGGTGGTCAGGTAGAGCATACCAAGGCGTTTGAGAGAACTATGCTGAAGGAACTCGGCAAATTGCACGCGTAACTTCGGAATAAGCGTGACTCACCTTGCGCAAGCAGGACTGAGTGGCACAAGCCAGGGGGTAGCGACTGTTTAGCAAAAACACAGGGCTCTGCGAAGCAGCAATGCGACGTATAGGGTCTGACGCCTGCCCGGTGCCTGAAGGTTAAAGGGAGATGTGAAAGCGTCGAACTGAAGCCCAGGTAAACGGCGGCCGTAACTATAACGGTCCTAAGGTAGCGAAATTCCTTGTCGGGTAAGTTCCGACCTGCACGAATGGCGTAACGACTTCCCCACTGTCTCCAGCATAGGCTCAGTGAAATTGAATTCCCCGTGAAGATGCGGGGTTCCCGCGGTCAGACGGAAAGACCCTATGAACCTTTACTATAGCTTCGCCTTGGCGTTAGCGACCGTATGTGTAGGATAGGTGGGAGACTATGAAACCGGGGCGCCAG
>NZ_JBEPNH010000022.1:0-1271 GCF_040546195.1 Brevundimonas sp. UYEF29
TGACGTGACCCCCTGAAACTCCTCCAGGAATAGCTAGAGTCCGCCCAACGAAGGACGGACAGAATGAAGCGATCAAGGTTCACGGAAGAGCAAATCATCGGGATCTTGCGGGAGCAGGAGGCCGGTGTGGCGACGGCAGAGGTGTGCCGGCGACACGGTGTCAGCTCGGCGACCTTCTACAAGTGGAAGGCCAAGTTCGGAGGCATGGACGTGTCGGAGGCCCGGCGGCTGAAGGCGCTGGAGGACGAGAACACCAAGCTGAAGCGGATGCTGGCGGACGCGATGCTGGACAACGTCGCGCTGAAGGATCTGCTGGGAAAAAAGTGGTGACGCCCGCCGGCTATCGCGAGGCGGCTAGCCATCTGCAGGCCGCCTACGAGATGAGCGAACGGCGGGCGTGCCGTGTGCTGGGCGTCGATCGGACGAGCGTGCGCTATCAGGCGACGCGCCCGGACGACGGCGCGCTGCGCGACCGGCTGAAGGCTCTGGCCCAGGAGCGTCGCCGGTTCGGCTATCGCCGCCTGCACGTGCTGCTGCGGCGCGAAGGCCATGCGGTCAACAGGAAGCGGATCCAGCGGATCTATCGCGAGGAGCGACTGACGGTCCGTCGACGCGGCGGTCGGAAGCGCGCCATCGGCACCCGAAGACCGCTGGAGTTGCCACTGGTGGCGAACCAGCGCTGGTCGCTGGACTTCGTGGCCGACCAGATGACTGACGGGCGGCGCTTCCGCATCCTGACGGTGATCGACAACTGCACGCGTGAATGCCTGGCGCTGGTGGCCGACACCTCGCTGTCGGGCGCGCGGGTCGTGCGGGAGTTGGACGCCGTCATCCGGCAGCGGGGCCGGCCCGACACCATCGTCAGCGACAACGGGACGGAATACACCTCGAACGCGGTCCTGGCCTGGGCCGACAGCACCGGCGTCGGCTGGCATTACATCGCGCCCGGCAAGCCCCAGCAGAACGGCTTCAACGAGAGCTTCAACGGACGCCTGCGCGACGAGCTGCTGAACGAGACGCTGTTCCGATCCCTGCCGCACGCCCGCGCAGTGCTCGAAGCTTGGCGGCGCGATTACAACGAACGGCGTCCGCACTCGAAGCTCGGGTGGCTGACGCCGCAGGCCTATGCAGAAGCGCTCACCGGACAGATCGGCCGGTCCGCTGCGCTGGTTGGGGGCTGCGCTGACCGGCCTCTTGCCAACCCCGACAACCCCAGCTCAGATCACCAAAGGACTCTCGTTATGGCTGGATGAGAAATGGGGGTCACGTCA
>NZ_JBEPNH010000023.1:0-1241 GCF_040546195.1 Brevundimonas sp. UYEF29
TGACGTGCCCCTGAGTTTTCATCCAGCGGCGACCAGAGTCCTTGGGTTAGTTACGCCTCGCAGCGTGGGGTGAGCAACAGGCCGGGCCGCGCAGCTTTCATCCTGCGCAGCGGGTCGGCCTGTTGCGGTCAGACTGGCGGCAAAAGCCTCCGGGGTGAGGTAGCCGATCGACGAGTGCGGCCTGCGGGTGTTGTAGTCCAGCGCCCAGGCGGCGACCTTCTGGCGGGCGTGATCCAGGCTGAAGAACAGGCTCTCGTTGAGCAGTTCGTCGCGCATCCGGCCGTTGAAGGATTCCACAAACCCGTTCTGGGTCGGCTTGCCCGGCGCGATGTAGTGCCAGTCGACGCCATGATCCTGCGCCCAGGCCAGGATGGCGGTGGACGTGAACTCCGTGCCGTTGTCGCTGACGATCATGGCGGGACGGCCCCGCCGAGCGATCAGCGCTGTCAGCTCTCGCGCGACGCGGCGTCCCGAGATCGAGGTGTCGGGGATCGCCGCCAGGCACTCGCGGGTGACGTCGTCGACCACGTTGAGAATGCGGAAGCGGCGGCCCGTGGCGAACTGGTCGTGCACAAAGTCCAGCGACCAGCGGGCGTTCGGCCTGGCCTCGACCAGGATCGGCGCGCGCGTGCCCATGGCGCGACGACGTGAGCGGCGCTTGCGCACCGTCAGGCCTTCCTCGCGATAGAGCCGGTAGATCCGGTTCTTGCCCGAGGGTTCTCCCTCACGCCGCAGCAGCACGAACAGCCGCCGATAGCCGAACCGTCGCCGCTCGACAGCCAGGGCGCGCAGCCGCTCCCGCAGCGCCGTGTCCGGCTGTCGGCAGGAGCGATAGCGCACCGACTTACGGTCCGCCTTGATGATGGAGCAGGCCCGTCGCTCGCTGACGCCGAACGCCGCCTTCAGATGGGCGACGGCCTGGCGCAGCGCCGCGGGCCCTACCACTTTTTTGACAGCAGATCGTTCAACGCGGCTTTGTCGAGCATGGCGTCGGCCAGCAGGCGCTTCAGCTTTCCGTTCTCGTCTTCCAGGGCCCGGAGGCGCTGGGCGTCCGACACGCTCATCCCGCCGAACTTGGCCTTCCAGGCGTAGATCGTGCCCTCCGACACGCCGTGCTTGCGCGCCAGCTCGCCCGCTTTGGCGCCGGCCTCGTTCTCCCGCAGGATCCCGATGATCTGCTCTTCCGTGAATCTCGCTCGTTTCATTCCGTCCGTCCTTTCAAGGGCCGGACTCTAGCTCCG